>JAZRYU010000136.1:0-5233 GCA_045600885.1 Prevotella sp. | reverse complement strand
GCTTCGTATGCTGATAATGTATTGGAGGTATTTGCCATGGTGCAAAGTTACACAATTATTTTGAATAATGTACCGTTGCACGATGATATTTTAGATAGCAGTTGGGTGTGGGGCTATCCACGGACAAAATCTGTAGAGCCGTTTTTTTTATTTTTGACACTGCAAAGGTATGGTGTTTTTCAAACTCTTTACAAACACTATATGAAAACAAAACGTACAATCTGTGAAATTCACAAACTGTACGTCTTATTCATTCTATGTACGGAAAAAAGGTTCTCTAACTCACGTTACTTAAGCCTGAAGACAACAGGTATGACGTATTTCACGCGTACCGGCTCGCCATTCTGAGTGCCTGGCGTCCACTTAGGCATTGAAGCAACTACTCGTTCTGCTTCTGTAGTTAATGCTGTGGTAGCCTGACGCGCCTGAGCAAAAGCTTGAACATAATCTTCCTCGGTAACATTCTTCGTGTCAGCTGGTGGTGCTGATGTATTCTCAAATCTTACAGTCTTTATACCACTGAGATAACCGTCTTTCTCTACTATAAACTCGACATACACTCGTGCAGAGACACCGGTTTCAAATGCAATCTTGGGATACCTTACATTTTTAGCCATGTATTTCATCATTTCCTCCAACCCTCCGGGATATTCAGGCATGTGCTCAACGACAGCGAATACGCCCTCTGTACCCAGATCCAATGACTCCGTTTTGCCATCAACGGTCCATGTGAGGTTTCCGCTTCCCCTCCTTTCTCCCTGACTAAGCGTCCCTATTATAACCACCGCATTGACATTCGGGTTCTCTGTATATTTCTTTATCGATTCCTTGTTGACGAGAACTACTGCATGTTCAACACTCGCCCTATCGATGGTTTGGAACTCCTTTCGTGTCATTTCCTTTCCATCGACAATGTAGAGCGTCTCGTCACCTATCACTTCCATAGTGCCGTAGTAGTGGGGAGTCGGCATATCGACGGAATCATTATCTATTTTTGCAAATTCCTGTTCAACAAGAGGAGCATCATTTTCCTTTGCTTTTTCTTGCAAAGGTGCAGATTTCTTTGTACCTTTGCCGGCGATAACCGACGGTGCTTTCTCTGTGATAGCATCAATGCGGTTGTTTAACTCAGGTGTGGCGAAAGCACTTAGTGCGATGACTGCCACGGGAATGATGTACAAACCCTTTGTACGCATCCATGGATTTGACTGTTTACGAAACATCATAGTGAAACGTTTTTTTAGTTGACTGTGATTAAAGCTGTTGGCAAAGGTGTAGGAGCTGGAGCCAACGGCTTTTCTGATTAATAATGTTTGATATTGACGGGCATTGACACCGCTGCGCAGTACGGCATCGTCTGCTTCGTATTCATGTACGTTGCGAAGGGATGAAGCAAGAATCCATACCAGTGGGTTCATCCATTGTATCACCTCAATAATGTTCACAAGGCAGATGTCCCACGAATGATGGTTGCGAATGTGTCCCATCTCATGACCGATTATCTCCACGGCATTCTGGCGATAGTCTTGTTCGCTGATAACGATGGTGCTGAACCAACTGAACGGCACTATATTGTTGGCATGGCAATAGATGGCAGTTCCATCTATATTGTCTTTCCACAATATGCCCTTGTGTATTGTGAAATACAGCATTACCAACTGGTATAACTTTACCATAGCCGTAACTATGACGCCTATTACATATATGTAAGCGATGACAAGTTGCCAATCTATGCCATTGCTTACAACATGATGGTGAGATTGAGCTTCTCCCTCTGCTATCACCATCGGCATACCAATCTCTATCATTCCTTTATGTATCGGATTTGCCTCAACGGCAAGCGAGTGGAAATCGCAGAAAGGGAGAATGAGCGACAACAGCATGATGCTCAATAGCAGTATTCGGTTGAAGCGGAAGAACGATTCGTTCCTCAACATCAACATGTATGGCACGTACATTATACTAAGGTATATGGCTGACTTTATGGCAAATGCGAACATAGGTTTTAAGATTGTGAAGTAATTACTGGTTTTGTATTAATGCCATCAGTTCCTGCAACTCAGCATCGTCAATTTTCTCTTCCTTTACAAAGTAGCGGACAAGTGAGCTTACAGATCCGCCGAAGAATGTGTCCTTCACTTCTGACATCACTCTGCGGCAATAGTCCTCCTGGGATACTAACGGACGAAAGAAATAGGTTTTTCCATCATCCTCATGTTTCTCTGGAGCCACGAAGCCCTTCTGGGTAAGTATCTTCATATAGGTGCCAATAGTAGTGTACGCTGGTTTCGGATCATCATAAGTCTCAAGAAGTTCGCGCACACTTGCAGGTCTCTTCATCTGCCATAGTTGCGTCATTATCTCCATCTCAACTCGGGTCAGCGTCTGGTTATCTTTTTTCTTTGTCATAATCTACTAAAGTTTTAATTTTCATGGCACAAAGGTATAACTAATTTTTTAATAACGAAAAATTTAGTAGATTCAAAATCTTATATGCTAATATCTTTTAACATTTATTTTTAGTAATTGTATTCTCATTTTTAGTTATTAACACAAATCACAAAAAAGCCATCCGCTGGTACCTCACGGTAGCGTTGCGGATGGCTAACATTATTTTATGAAAAGTTTCGCTCTATTTCATTGCATAGACTTCGTTACATTCGTTGATTGCGGCTTCGATTGTGTTCATAACAACCTGTGAGTAAACGTTTGCCATGACGAATGCCTTTGATGAAGTCTTCTTGTGCTTGTCCTTTGCTGCGAATGGGTAGCAGCTTGCGATTGTCCATGTCTCGCCCTTTGTAGGACCTGCTGTGAGGGCTGCGTCTGCGATGCAAGACACGAGGAGGGCGTCTGAGAATGTTGTGCGTGGACGGTAGTCACGGATGACTGTTGTTGTGTGGTGATGACGACCGTAGCTGCGGTGTTCTACTACTGTAGTGTTTGGCTTTGAAGCATCTACTACAGCTTCTGTTACGGCGAGGGCTGCAATGCCGAGACCAATGCCGGCTGCTGTGTTGCCGCCGCCCTTTTCTACTACTACGTTATAGTCACCAAGTGTATATGTTACGTTCACCTTGCCGTCCATGACCTGTGCGCGGACTGTAGGGCAGATGCTGATGTCGTATGCGTTGAAGCCACCTGAGTAGCGTGCGATATTTTCAAGGTATGGGCGAGCGACTATGAGACCCTGCTCCTTGTCGGCGAACTGGATGGCGTTGTTGTAGTTGCAGATGAACCAGTTTGCCATTTCATAATAGAGCTCGTCCTTTGAGAGCTGTGGGGCGTTGATTTCCTTTGTGAAAACGAGGTTGCCGTTATTGTCGAGTGTGCTGCCTGCGAGTTCCTGTACTGCTGACTTTTCCCAGCTTGCACCATACTGCTGCTTTGCGTATGACTCGAGGTTTGTCTGATTGATCATCTGAGCGTTTACACTTGTTGCTGAGAAGATGAATGCGATTGCGATTGCGAGGATTGAAGCGAACTTTTTCATAATGTTTGAGTTTTTAAGTGTTAATGTTTTGGAGTTAATGTTTTGGTTTTAATGTTTTGGGGTTGGGGACCCTGCCGAGAACGGCAGGGAAGAGTCAATCTTGATTGCCGAGTACGGCATTTTGTTTGTAATTTTTGTTTTTTGACGATGCAAAGGTATGGAGTTCTTTTCACTCAAAACAAACACTATATGAAAACAAAACGTACAATCTGTGAAATTCACAAACTGTACGTTTTATTCATTATATGTACGGAAAAATGGCTCTGTCGGGCTGTTGAAAAAGCTAAAGAAACTGCAAATCTCGCTTTAATTTGGTTAATTTTGGCAGAAACTTTGTTTTTATTAAACATTATCATATAATTTTATTAATTTTGCGCCAAATATTATTCATCTTTTATATTAAAGCAGCCATCAGAAGAAAGCGAATAAGGAAATATGCAGATAACCTCAAAATACAATGACGGTCAGTTGACCATTGCCATCTCCGGCAGAGTGGATGCCGCTGAAGCACAGAACCTTCAGCAGGAGGCTCTTGCCCTTGTTGGCGGCAGAAGTGATATAAGCAGCATTGTTGTCGATGCTTCGCAGATGACTTTCATCTCCAGCCTTGGTCTCCGCGTGATGCTTACGCTGAAGAAGAAGGTTGACGACCTGCGCATCATTGGTGTCAACGCTGATGTATATAATGTGTTCTCCATAACTGGTTTCCACAAGATTATCACTGTGGAGAAGGCTTTGCCAAGTGTAAGCGTGGAAGGATGCCCGCTGGTGAATGGCAAGAAGGATGTCTATCAGCTCACGGATGACATCGTGCTGAAGGTATTCCCAGAGGGAACAACCAAGGCGGATGTTGACAAGGAGGTGGCTATGGCAAAGGAAGTCTTCGTGCTTGGCGTGCCTACAGCAATGGCTTTCGACATTGTTATGGTTGACGGACGCTACGCCTTGGAGTACGAAAGCACTTCGCCAATGGCTATTGATGCCATCCCATTAGGCAAGCTTATTCACAATCTCCATGAGCTGAAGGTGGATCCGGAGGAAGGAACATTCGCGCCGGGCGTTGTTGAACTGAAGAAACGCATAGAGAAGCTCGAGCCTTACCTCGGCGAAGATGCTGTAAGCAAGCTTCTCCAGATGATAAAGGTGCTGCCTGATGCCACTGCCCTACTCCACGGCAACCTCACGCTCGACTGCATAATGAAGCAGAACGATGAGCCTATATTCACTAATATGGGAGGCGTTTGCTTCGGTCATCCTGTGCTCGACCTCTCTCGTCTCTACGCCTCATTCTCGGAAGAGCAGAAGGGAGAATACTTCGACATGTTCCTTGACGAATACTTCGACATGGAATCTGACGAGACCATCAAGCGCCAGCGTGAGAACATCGTGATTCTTTCATCTATATATGAGTTCACGGATATGCTTGATACCATAGAAGAGTGTGAGCGGCTCGGAAATCCTCGCCCTACAGACGGCAAGACTTTGGAGGAAATAGTGGAAGAAAGCAAGAAGCGTTTCCAAGAAGTCATTGCCGACAGATGGGAAGAAATTCTCTCGCGCCTACGCTTCAAGATGGACTTCAACGAGGAGATCCGTGCTCTGGAGCGTAAGCAGTTCTATCTTGACAGCGAGGTTAACATTGACTGGATAGCGAACACGCTTGGCACAAACCGCCACTACGTTTCAGACTACTTCAACAAAGTGCTCCACTGCACTTTCAATGAATACATTAACAATCTG
>JAZRYU010000135.1:0-10408 GCA_045600885.1 Prevotella sp. | reverse complement strand
AAGTTGGATTAGGTTTTGAAACTTGCTTTGTAGTAACTGCAAAATTACAAAATTTTCTTCAATTTCTGTTATTTTTTGACCACTATTTTACATGTTTTTTTACAATCCAAAACCACCTTTCAAAGGGTGGGAAACTTTAGTCAATTCATTCCAAAGGCTGCATGTGTTGTTTATTTTCTTCGAGCAGATCAGCGCGATTACGAACGTGACTTAGATTTATTAAAAGACTTAAAGGCACGTTATAATGGATTGTTTAAGAAAATCATATTTGTAATGAATTTTGCAGATAAGATTGAGCCGATTAATCGTGGTTATTCTCTTACTGATAAGCAAATATGGAACCTCTGGCAAAAGAAACAATATTTTTGTAAAATTATTAGACCAATAAATCATCTAAATCCAAATGATATAATTCATACCGCTGCCCCTATTAATCTTAATACAAAGAAACTTTTGGATGCTATCATAAATAAGGTCTTGGATTATGATTACCCAAGTGTAAATACCACGAATCTATATGCTCGTCTTCCTCAAATGGATTCTAAGATGCTTAAAATTGTAGAAGAGGCACGTTTGGGTGATTCTGAAGCTATAAATCATTTAGGTTGTTTCTATAGCAATAAGATTGGTGGCTATGAAGGACACACAAAGGCATTCAAACTATTTGAGATAGCAGATGCAAAAGGAAATTTATACGCACGAACAAATCTAGGTATTTGTTATTATTACGGAGATGGTACTGCCGTTGATTATTCTATGGCATATAGTCTTTTCCTAAAAACAGCAAACGAAGGCATCGCATTTGCTCAGAAATGGATAGGCGACTGCTTTTATTATGGAAAGGGAGTACCCAAAAATTACGAAAAAGCCTTCTATTGGTATAACCTTTCGGCAGAACAGGGCAATCCTGATGGACAATGTCAATTAGGGGAATGCTTCTTCTATGGTTATGGTATAGAACAAAGGTATTCTGACGCATACTGGTTTTATTATAAGGCTGCTCAACAGAAACATGCATATGCCCAATATTGTTGTGGTTGGTGTCATGAGCATGGGTTAGGAAATAATCTTAGGGATATGGCAGAGGCTATTAAATGGTATAAGAAAGCTGCTAAAAATGGATCTTCTTCAGCACAACAACGCTTGGTAGAATTAGGAAGATCTTGGTAAGAAAAGTTGTCTTCTCATAAATAATCTTATTAACAATGATTTCTTGACGGTATGAAAAAGTATGTACCCTATCTCGGTTGCGTCGTATTGGCGATTATATACCTTGCGTTTATTTGTTGTTCGTTCTATTGACTGTATTGGTTGATTGATACGGCTATAGAAAGTGATTGGCATTGGACGTACATTGAAAACGAAGATTCGTTTAAGCAAGTAATCTTAACAATATGGTTATGGATGTTGTATTTATATCCGCTTAAACTTTTCATTTTCTATAAGATAATGCATACTCCCAAAAAGAATTAACTTATGGTATTTGGAAAAACATTATTTATCTGCGACGAGTGCGGTAACAAGTTTATCGCACCGAATGCTGAGTATATGGCAACGGCATTTAGTATGCCTATGCCATGTACGAAGTGTGGCAGTAATCACACTATGCCGGCATCTGTGTTTTCGCTTCTTGGCAAGTTGAATCCTCAACGCGCTATGTATCGAAAGATCTGGGCGGATATGGATAAGAAGAAAAGGCAGAATAAGTGAGATTACGCTCCCAGAATGCACGATTTTTGAGTCCAAAATGCAAAAAAAAAACTGCATTTTGGACTCAAAATCGCAACTTTTAATGGTTTTACAGACAAGGCTCTTGCATTAGAAATCTTGTTAATTTCCCCCATTTTTGCGATATGCTAATGTACTTTTATCCTGATAAAACTACAATAGCATGTCATTTTATCAGCAAAAATTCAGCCAAATAGCAAAGCGAAATACGGCCAAACGGCAAAGCGAAATACGGCCAAATGGCAAAACGAAATACAGCCAAACGGCAAAGCGAAACAAGATTCAGAACGCAAAAAACGACCGAAAATAGCCGGAAACGACCGAAATAACGACCGAAAACGCCCAGATCTTATGAAATAAGGTCGTTTTCGCCCTTTTCGGTTATTATGACACGGCCAAACGGCTCGGAAGGTTTAGCTCGGCGGCCGAACGGCTCGGAAATCCTCGCCCTACAGCAAAAAGTCAGCTGCTCTTTACGTGATGCAGCTGACTTTTTCTATGCCGTATTTCTTGAGTTCGTCTGGGGTTGTCGGGATATACAGAAGAAACTCGTCGAAGGCGAGATACTCCTTGTTGTCCATAAGCATCGTGCCGACTATATCTCCGAACTGAATTTTATCAAATCCTTCGTATGCATTCTTGGGAACTTGATAATACTCACCGGCATTCTCTGTCGGGATATAGATATAATCTTCTGTGATGGCATACATGTTCTGGTGAAACTCGTACTCGCAGTCCTCAAACTGTTTTACGATTTTACAATTCTCCTTCCACGATTTATAGTGCTTTATGACAGTTTCGTCTGTAACCTTTGTCAGATTGATATTTGACGGCCAGACGGAGGAATTTACGGCTCGTCGGAGTGGCAGATGATTTGGCGCGGATTCTGCGGGTAAGGCGAACTTATACCAGGCATGATCGGAATCGGCATACGGACTGCCATTCATTCTGTTTTTAATCAGTTTCGGATGTATCATATATGCCATGACTTCACCATCGTCGGCTTGGGACAGGCACAATGTATATCTGATTCCTGTGAGTATGTTGTTGGAGTCTTTATGCCAGTGGGTTGCAAAGAATATGCCATTAGTTGTTGGCTCTATCTCCCAAAACTCTGTGTATATGCCTTCTCCACCGCATTCATTCCAAAATCCTTTTATGTCTATCTCAACCAACATCTGCTTCAATGCTGTTGTTGTGTCATAGAGATTCTCGGAACTGCTATAGGACTCGAAGGTGTCTAATATGCTTGAGAAATGGTAATAAGCCATGAATCGTGTCTTGTTGGATTCGCCTCGTGCCCGGGTTATTGCGGGAAACACATTAAACAGTGTTCCTCCTTCCGTGAATTTTTCCAGCAAAGACATGGCTGATTCATACTGGCGTGGAAAGTCTGTTACGTCGCCATCTTTCGAATCGTACCCGGGAATGACTTTCAGTAGCATCAAGCAAAGGAATGACGTGGAGATGCCTTCATCGATGACTTGCTGGTAGATGTTTTTCTTGCGATTGCTAAAAGAGGCTCTTCTGTCTGGATTGTTGGTGTATTGCAGCAATTCCAGAGCGGTGTTGAACGGATTGCTTCGTCGGGACAAGTGTGCCCGGAAGAACGCCCAAGCCTTTTTGTATTTTATCAGAACCTTGTCTAATAGAAGTGTCTCGTCGGTCATCAGGAATGCCTCTACTTTCAGATCACGAAAGGCGCTCCTCATCTTCTGTGGCGTACCAAAACACCGTCTTATGCCATTGCTATGGATGGAATGATTGTCGAGAATGGTTTCGATTTCATCCATTGTGTTATAGAGAAATCGGGTGTTGACAATGGTAGTCAGCCACTCTTCGTATCTTGGTTCTTCTTTTATCATAATGCCAAAGTAAGGATTACTTTGATTATACCGCCAACACGAGGCTTGCCCAATGGTCATCTTCTTTCTCTGCAATCTTCTTCAGTCCCAAAGACTCTGCTTTCTCCATGAGCATCGGGATGTCTTCGGTATAGAAGCCGGAAAGGATAAGACGGCCTTCTGGCTTCATCCGCTTAACGAACTGTGGGAGATCGGCAAGGAGTATGTTGCGATTGATGTTGGCAAGGACGTAATCGAACTGCTCATTCAGCTTGTCGAGCACTGTGGCATCGCCAAGAAGTACACTGAAACGGTTAGCATAGATCTCGTTCAACTGCGCATTGTGCATACTGTTCTTCACGCTCCATTCGTCAATGTCGTAACCTACAGCGTGAGTTGCTCCTAATTTAAGGGAGGCAATGGAGAGTATTCCGCTGCCACAACCGCAATCGAGTATAGTCTTGCCGCTAAGCTCTTCTTCTCTGAGGGTGTTGACAATCATGCGTGTGGTGTTATGATCGCCTGTGCCGAAGGCTTGCTTGACCTTGATGGTGATGCCTAACTGCTGGCAGACTTCGGACTGCTCGAGGCTCTGCTCCCACTGCTCATTCCAGTTACGGTCTTCAGCCTCCTTATTATTATAATATATGTGTAGGCCGTCGAAAGGCATGTTCTGGAGGGTTGACTTCAGCACGTCTTCATCGAAGAGGTTCTGCTGGATGAAGGCTGAGAAGCAGGCAAAGGGTGCTAAGGGATGCTGCTTGCGATAGTCTTGCAGGAGTTGTCCGCTCTCTGTCATTGCTACTTCTGAGTTGTCTTCGAATGCTTCATAGCCTATCTCGGCAAGATAGATCTTAAGAATGTCTGACGCTGGGTCTATGAGCGATGCTTCTTCGCTGGCAAGGGCTATGTTTGTGATGTAGTAGGTCATGATATTAAAGTGAAAAGTGAAAAATGAAAAGTGAAAATTTAAAAGTGAAAAATTAAAGATTAAGGGGTTACCAACAGTTTCTTTCCATTAACGATATAGATACCAGGAGTCAGGGCGTGGAGGACTTTCTGTCCGCTGAGGGTGTAGATGTTTCGGGCTTGTCCTGCGCTGGCGGTGATGCCGCTGACGGCGGTTACCTCTGGATCGGGCTCTGGCTCTACGCCTTTATACAGCTGCACCGGCTTCTGCGAACTCTTATAGCAGGCGAAGCGTGGGGCTGTGGCGTTGAACTGGATTGTGCGATCGGTATAGGCGAGGTTCTGGATAATGGCATTCCCCTGATTGAAGGTGATGTTCCACTGGGCGTTCTTGCTGTCGGCTGCCTCTATGCTGTGGAGCTTGTTTTCGCTGGAATTCAGTGCGAGATACGTCTTGTCGGTTGCATCCTGCAAGGTGTATGCTCCCTTGCTGCCACAGAGGATGAAGGCGTGGGCTTTCCCCTCTCCCACTTCTGTATTGACTACGCCGCTGCTGATGGTTACTGCTTCGTATGATCGGATGGTGACGTTGTTCTCTGACATTGCGCAGTTCTGGTCTTCGCAGACAATGAGGTATCTTCCGCCGCTAACAAGTCCTGTGGCATTGAGAATCTTCTCATACTGCGTGTATGTGGCTGAAGGATTATCATCGCCACCACCTGGGTTATCGTCGCCGCCGCCAGGGTTATCTTCGCCACCATCAGGATTATCGTCGCCGCCACCGCCTGGGATAACCGGTGTTGTTCCGTCTGGGCGCTTATAGTCACTGAAATCTACGGGCACATCCACATGGCTTCCCCAAACGTACTGCTCCAGTCCAGGATAATCTACGTATGGGTTGCGGTTCTTCTGCAACTTATAGACGCCGTTGTTGCGGTCTATCTCCTTCTGGCTGACAGGATCTTCTGCCGCCCAACGGAGTAGCATCTTCAATGCCCAATCCTTATAGGCTGGGTACTTGTTGCCGGCGAGCATAGGGCTGGACCATGAGGAGATCTGTCCCTCATAGCGTGTTGCCATATAGAAATAGATGCGTGCGAAGTCGCCTTTATACTCATCGTTCGGCTCGAAGACGGTGCCGGAATAGCCTATCTTGCTGTCGCAGCTGCCCACCTTTGAGAAGCCGCCATTGCTCTTATAGGTGATGGAGGCTACTTCCCCAAAAGGATAGTTGGAGCGGCGGTTGTTGACATAGCCGTCTGTCGGCACTACATGGACGAGGTCGGAATACATCGGCTTGCCTTCACTGAACCAGCTCTTCGGGAAGGAGTGTTCACGATTATAGACATCGCCCTCTCCGTGATAGTTGCCGGAATGGCCTTTGTCGGGATCGAAATTGGTGATGTTGGAATACATATCCCATATCTTTCCGTCCGGTCGGAGGTCGGTGGTCTTGTATGCCTCCCACAGTCCGTCGTAGGTGATGGTATTGTATCCGTCGGAGATTATCTCACCGAGTGCAGTCTTCAGTGTAGCACCTTTCTTTCCGTTTGCCTTGGAATAATAGGCGGAGAGGTCTTGAGCAAGGACGTTGCCTGCTGCGAAGAGTAATGCAAGAAGGAGTGTCTTGCGTATGTAGCTTGAATTTCTCATACAAGGTTAATTAATTTTTATGATACAAAATTACCTATTTCATTGATTATACGCAACGGAAAAGGTGGGAATAATAGGCATAGAATCAACAAAAGGTCAAAAAAATCTGTTTTTTGTTGGCTATTCGTTCTTTTAATCGTAACTTTGCACCCAAATGAACCTAAAGAAACTGCAGGATATTAAGATGAAGTACGGCGTGGTAGGAAACTGCGACGGACTGAACCGTGCCCTTGACATTGCTCTTCAGGTGGCTCCGACTGACCTCTCGGTGCTGATCATCGGTGAGAGCGGAACGGGTAAGGAGGTTCTGCCGAAGATTATCCACGACAATTCGCCCCGTAAGCGCAAGAAGCTTCTCGCCATAAACTGTGGCGCTATTCCTGAAGGTACTATCGACGGCGAACTGTTCGGACACGAGAAGGGTTCATTTACTGGCGCTGTGGGAGAAAGCGAAGGCTACTTCGGCGCTGCTAACGGCGGCACGCTGTTCCTTGACGAAGTGGGCGAGCTGCCTCTGCCTACGCAAGCAAGACTGCTGCGTGTTCTGGAGACCGGCGAATATATCCGCGTGGGTGGACAGAAGGTGCTGAAGACGGACGTGCGCATTGTGGCTGCCACAAACGTGAACCTGCAGAAGGCTATCAGCGAGGGTAAGTTCCGCGAGGATCTGTACTACCGACTGAACGCGATACAGATGAAGCTTCCGCCTCTTCGCGAACGCGGCAACGACATCCTGCTGCTCTTCCGCCTGTTTGCCATGCAGACTGCTGAGAAATACGGTCTGCCGCTCATATCCCTCGACGGCTCTGCACAGCAGCACATGCTGAACTACAAATGGCCGGGAAACATACGTCAGCTGAAGAACATCACTGAGCAGATTGCGGTACTGGCACAGAAGCAGACAATCTCGGTGGAAGACATCATAGAGTATGTGCCGAGAAATGAGGAGACAACGGCTCTCACCAAGACCCGACCAGACGCTGCCGACCACAGCTACCGCAGCGAGCGCGAGGCTCTCTTCGCCATGATATTCGAACTGCGCAACCAGATCTTCAAGCTCTCTAACGAGATTGACAAGATTAAGCAGGAGCTGAATATCGAGGACGTGAAGCTTATTGAATAATTGAAAATTGATAATTGATAATTCAACAGCTCGATAATTCGATAGTTCGAAGACTCGAATAACCAAAAACCAAAAACCAAAGCCCATAATGAGCAAACATATCGCCCGACATATCTCATTAGTCTTCTGCCTTCTGGCAGTCATTTCCTGCTCCGTAAGCTACAAGTTCAACGGTGCGAGCATTGACTATAACAAGACGAAGACCATCACCATTTCCGACTTCCCTAACCGTTCCACCTACGTTTGGGGTCCGATGGCCTCAATGTTCAACAACGAACTGAAGGACATCTTCGCCTCTAACACCAAGCTGCAGCAGGTAAGACGAAACGGCGACATGAAGATTGAAGGCGAAATAACCCAATACAGCCAGAGAAACAAGGGCGTAAACGCTGAAGGTCAGTCGTCCATGGCTGAACTTTCCATGACTGTCAACGTGCGCTTCACGAACAACAAGGAACACTCTGAGGACTTCGAGCGGCAGTTCACTGCCACGGCATCATACGAAACAACGCAGCAGCTGAATGCCGTTCAGGAAGAACTCGTACAACAGATGGTCAAGGAAATAACCGAACAGATATTCAACGCTACGGTGGCGAATTGGTAAGACCCTCAGAACCCTCAAGACCTTCAAGACCCTCAGGACCCTCCCCCAACCCCTCCCTTATAGGGCGGGGAGAGAAATGGATTGAAGGCTATGTAGGGCGAGGATTTCCGAGCCGTTGCGCCGAAGAATGTAGGGCGAGGATTTGGCTTTCCCTTTGGCCGCCGAGCTAAACCTTCCGAGCCGTTGCGCCGCAATAAAAACCTGAATCGCGGCTCACAAATGTTCGCCCTACAACAATGTCGCAAAACAAACAGCCCCCCCAAAACTAAAATCCCAAAAACCAACAACCAAAAACCCAAAACTAAAAACTCTTGCTCACAGAACTGATAAATAATCCGCATTTGCTTGACAAGCAGACTCTTTACGAGCTGCGCGAACTTGTAGCACAATATCCGTACTACCAGCCTGCGCGTCTGCTCATGCTGAAGAATCTGTATATCCTCCATGACACTTCGTTCAACGACGAACTGAAGCGGGCTGCGCTGTATGTTCCCGACAGGAAGAAACTGTTTGAACTGGTTGAGGCTAAGCACTACGAGCTGAAAAAGGAGGAGGAGAAGGAAGAAAGAAGGGCGGAAAACACTTCGCGTACAGCATCGCTCATCGACCGATTCCTCGACAACGCCATCCCTGAAGAGGGCAAGAGCGACCAGAAGCAGAAGCCGCTGCCTTGGTATGTATCAAACGACTACATCCAACTGCTGGAAGACGAGGGGTCACTCACTCCGCTCAGCAAGAGTCCGGCGCAGAACCCTGCTCAACAAAGCCGCCACGATTCCATCATAGAAGGTTTCCTCATGAGCGGCGGAAAAGTAACGCTGCCTGAGATCACCGCCGAGGAGGAGAAAGCCATCGTTGACGCCATCCATCTGACTACTCAGGAAGACGAATTCATTGAGGAGCAGAAGAGCCAACCTCTGAAGAAAAAAACATACGAAAACCCGCAAATTTCGGAAGATTTGGCACAAAAATACATTAAGCAGGGCAATTATTTGCAAGCAAAAGAGATTATTATGCAATTAAATTTGCAGAATTCCGAAAAAAATATTTACTTTGCAGACCAAATTCGCTTCTTAGACAAGCTAATAAGGCTCACAAGTTGACAAAATAAAAACAATAAAATATGTACACACTATTTGTAATCCTCATTATCATCGCTGCACTCCTTATGATCGGCATCGTGCTCATCCAGGAGTCAAAGGGCGGCGGTCTCTCTTCAGGCTTTAGCAGTGGAAACCAGATCATGGGTGTCCGCAAGACTACTGACTTCATAGAGAAAGCAACATGGGCACTCGCTGCCTTCATGGTTGTAGTAAGCGTAGCTTGTGCTTACACAGCTCCAAAGGCTGCTTCTGACAGCAGCGTAATCGAACAGATGGCTCCAGCTAATCAGCAGCAGACATCTCCAAACAACCTCCCTGGCTTCGGCGCTTCTGAGAAGAAGGATGACGCTAAGGCTGACGCTCCAAAGGCTGATGCTAATGCTGACGCAGCTGCACCTGCAGCAACCGAAGAGGCTGCTCCAGCAAAAGAAGAGGCAGCAGCTCCAGCTGAAGAGGCAGAGAAGAAGTAAGAAACCAACACTTTTTGGTGCTTCAAAATACCATCTCAACGACTGCGTTGAGATGGTATTTTTATTTGTAATTATTCCGCAAAAAAGCCCTTCCTTGTAAAGTCGGCTGAACAATATGGGCAAAACTAAAAAGAAAAATCAAGTTTTTTCCATTTTATTTCAAAAAAATACACATATTTAATATTAAATTAGTAAATTTGCATCGCCTTAAGAAAAAGAACAAACAGATTTTCAGGTTTCTTTACGACGGGCTTTTAAGGTAAAAAATTCTAAAACTTCAATAAAACTATGGCATTAGATTTAACACAGTATGGCATCACTGGTTCTACAGTGATCGCACACAACCCTTCTTACGAAGTGCTCTTCGAAGAGGAGACTAAGGCAGGCCTCGAAGGTTTCGAGGTAGGTCAGAACACTGAACTCAACGCAGTAAACGTAATGACTGGTATCTACACTGGTCGTTCTCCTAAGGACAAGTACATCGTTATGGACGAGAACTCAAAGGACACTGTATGGTGGACTTCAGAGGACTACAAGAACGATAACCACCCAATGTCTGAGGAGGTATGGGCAACAGTTAAGGATCTCGCTGTAAAGGAGCTTTGCAACAAGAACCTCTATGTAGTTGATGCATTCTGTGGCGCTAACAAGGACACTCGTATGGCTGTTCGTTTCATCGTTGAGGTTGCTTGGCAGGCTCACTTCGTAACAAACATGTTCATCCAGCCAACAGCAGAGGAACTCGCTAACTTCGAGCCAAACTTCGTTATCTACAACGCTTCAAAGGCAAAGGTAGAGAACTATGCTGAGCTTGGTCTTAACTCAGAGACTTGTGTTGCTTTCAACGTAACAAGCCGCGAGCAGGTTATCATCAATACATGGTACGGTGGTGAGATGAAGAAGGGTATGTTCTCAATGATGAACTACTACCTCCCACTCCAGGGCATCGCTTCTATGCACTGCTCTGCAAACTG
>JAZRYU010000134.1:0-5947 GCA_045600885.1 Prevotella sp. | reverse complement strand
TGACATGTACGATGACTATATTTACGGTCTCAAAGAACTTGCAGACATCAACCGTGAGTTCAGTGAGAAACATGCAGGAGCTGTTGTTGCAGGTGAATTGACCAAGCCATCAGGCTGCGCACTTCATTAAGCCATGAGGATTGAAGAAGCCATAGTCTATGTGATGGTAAAGCGTAATGGTGGTATGACTACCGATCAGATAGCAGAAGCCATAAATCGTCAGAGACTTCATATCCGTAAGGATGGTAAGCCTGTGACGAGCGCACAGGTGTATGCAGTCATCTGTAGATTCCCAGAGATGTTCACAAAGGAAGCTGGTCGTATAATGCTCATGATATAATATGCCAAGAATTACTTTACATAGAAGACAGATGTTCAAGTTGTCAATTCCTTATTGGGTGTTCATAAATGAGCAGCCAATCGGAATCATGCAAGGTAAGGAAGTGAGCATTGAACTACCACCTACACAATTCGAACTGGGCATAAAAATCCTGTTCCGACTATTCAAATGGCAATTCTCTATAGGAGGGAAAAAGAAGATAAGCCTAACGGAAGGCGAGCATCATCATCTGATGATAACAGATAAAGAACGATGGTGGAACCTACTCTTTGATATTGACCTCGTCCTCTGGTTGGCAAAGCTATTCTTCGACCTTCCACATCCCTGGAATATCATCTATGAAGTCGTTTCCAATGGATTCTTTGCCCTCTGGTTAGCAAGAATATGGTTCATTCGTGACAGGTATTTCCAAATCATTGAAACAAAGCATGAAGAAAGTTAAGATAACAGCAATACGTAAGGTTCAGTACGATGACCTGATGGCAAAGTACGAAAATCCTATTGAGCACACCTGTGATGTATTCGAAGGACAGGCATGGATCAGCGAAGAGGGCAAATGTCCAAAAGGTCTTTGCCCAGAAGCTTGGAAAACGATGAAGGAGTTTGTCGAAGCACTTGCAAGAGGCGAAGGCAACTTCTATGATGGTTGGATGAAGAACCCATACAGCGCAATGATAAGTTGCAATGATGGTTTCCGTCCAGTGAGTTTTTATATCGAAACGATTGAATAATGAACAAAGTACAAGAACTGGCCCTTGCCATGATCAATTACGACAATGGCGATCCAAAACGAATACAACATACGACAAAGGTTCATGCCTATGCTCAATTGATAGGCATTGGCGAAGGATTGGATGAGGAAACACTATTTATCCTTGAAAGTGCAGCTCTTGTTCATGACATCGGTATCAGGGCAAGCGAGAAGAAGTTTGGTCATCAGAATGGCAAGCTGCAGGAGCAAGAAGGTCCGGCTGTAGCTCGTGACCTTCTGACTCGTATAGGTGGTTACACAAATGAGCAGATAGAAAGAATCTGCTGGCTTGTCGCCCATCACCACACCTATCACGCATGTGAGGATTTGGATTACCAGATACTCATAGAAGCTGATTTCCTCGTAAACCTCTACGAAGACAACGAATCAGCCAATGCCATTCGTTCAGTAAGAAAGAATATCTTCAAAACACAGAGCGGATTGAAGATGTTGGATGATATGTTTAATATAGATATGATGTAATATGACAATAGAACAATTCAGAAAGCGATAAAGAAGGCGTTGTACTCTATCAAAATGCAGCAGCTCGTAAGCGTGACGGCGAGGTAATTGGACAGAACCTCTATGTATGAGAATCGTGAACAACTCGATGAATACCTTGTCAATGAGCCATACGTACAGGAAAAGGTATGGCAACGGATTGAATTTGAAAGATTGAACGTGGTAATACGATAACAAAACATGATAACGAATCTGATATTTGACTTCGGAAAGGTGCTCGTAGATTACGACTTCGAGACATTCTTCCGTAAATACATACCAGACACAGAGCGATGTCAGGCATTTACTCCTGTGCTCTACAACGAAGAGTTGCAGCAGCTTCTCGACCGTGAGGAACGACCTTTCGAGGTTATCATGGAAGAGTGGATTGAGCAGAATAAGGATTTTGAAACTGAGATTCGATACTTCAATGAGCATTATCCTGAGATTGTGACCAATGAGGTGGAAGGTATGTACGACCTTCTCGCCCAACTCAAAGCAGAAGGTTACAAACTCTATGGCTTGACAAACTGGTGCAGCAAAGTATATCTAACTATGGCTCAGTTCCCCATCTTCAAACTACTTGACGGACAGATTATCTCTTCTGAGGAAAAGGTTATCAAGCCAGAGCCAGAGATTTATCATCGCCTTTTCAGCAAATTCAACCTAAAACCCGAAGAGTGCATCTTTACTGATGACAGGGCAGAGAACATCGAAGGAGGCAGACGTGTAGGTATGGATGGCATTGTCTTCAAAGATGCCAGACAGTACGAAATGGAACTAAGAGAATTATTGAAATGACGCAAGACGCTACGACATACTACGTTTGGATAGGCGGTTCCTGTGACTACGGTCATAAGGAACGAGCTGGAGGTGCTGCTGTAGTCATAGAGCAAAACGGCAAGATCATCAGCAAAGATGTGATTGCCGACCTCCATACAACAGAGTTCAGAATGATGCTAACTCTCATGGTGAAAGTGATGAATGAACTTCCAGCAGGTTCAGACATTCTCTTCCTCACCAATGCTGCATACATTCAGAACTTTGACAAAGAGCCAACACCCAAATCAGCTAATCCTGATTTGATAGCACAATGTATCGAGTCTAAGCAAAGACACAATAGCGTAAGCGTCAAGATTGTACAATATCACAAAAGTCCTCTGCTAATTGAAACACATGACACATCAACAAAGGCAATGAAGAAACTCAGACAGGAATACAATAAATCCAAGAAAACAAAATGACAAGAAACGAACAAGCATTATTGGCACAGATGCAAGACCTTGGATATTCACATGGTCTTTGCGTTACTGCACTACAGATTCTTTCACAATCCAAGCAAGCAGTCAGTGATATGCTTGCCTATCTTTATGATGAACGACCGACAGAAGAAGAGTTTATCAAAGAGATAGCAAGGGTTTGTGAATTGAACGGACTTAGTCCACAATTATAGTTAATCCTTATGTTTGATATTAAACAAGCCTCCTAAAAATAAATGTTAAATATTCTTAAGAGGGTTGTGCCCATTTTCGTTGACAAACGGTTGACAAAAATATGATATGTCTAAATTGACAGAAACGAAGAAGTCGCTGTAATACAGCGACTTCTTCGTTTTGAGAACTTAATTCTCGGTGGGCCATCTAGGGCTTGAACCTAGGACCTCCAGATTATGAGTCTGTTGCTCTAACCAACTGAGCTAAAAGCCCGACAGCAATGGGTATTTTGTTTCCTGAGAAACACAAATTCTCCTATATTGCGGCTGCAAAGGTAAGGGTTTTTGGGGAAATGAGCAAATTTTTTGCCATTTTTTTGCATTTTTTCAGTAAATTGTCCTTATTATGGGCTTCTTTAACGCAGAATTTAGCATTCCTCAAGCCAGCCGCTTACTGCAGCAATGGTTTTTTCGCCGTCGTCCTCGAAATAGAGTTCGTGTCTGTCGCCTTCCATAATAATCGGAGTCACCTTTGTGCATCCTAATCCTCGATAAAAGTTCGCTATCTTTTCCACAGCAGTTTTTCCGCCCACGGGGTCATCGCTTCCGGAGATGATGAGCAATGGCAGATTCAGATTCATCTTCTCCTTGTTTTCCGCCTTGGCTACGGCGGCAATGTTCTCAAAGAAATGCCTGTAAGAGCCGACGGTGAAACCAAAGCCTCGCAGGGGATCTGTCAGGAATGCGTCCGCGTTAGCCTTGTTCTTGCTCAGCCACGCATAGCGACCTTCCTTCCTGAACTTCCATTCCATAGGCGACAGCAATCGAGTCAGCCATCCTACCTTGCTCTTTGAACCATGGAGCTTCTCCGCAATGGTTATCGCCGCGAGTCCGGCACCGGTAGTAAGGCTGTCATACCATCCTGAGCCCATAATGACGGCACCCTTCACCTCATGGCTGTGAGTCATCAGCCAGCGTCTTACCAGGAAGGAACCCATAGAATGCCCCAAGATGAACAGAGGCACGTCGCCCCATCGGCTTCGGGCGTATTGATGGACGGCGGTAATATCCTGCTGCACTATCAGACTGCCATCTTTGCGGTCAGTGAAATGTCCGCGTTGGTGAATGCCAGACTTGCCGTGACCAAGATGGTCATGTCCGATTACAGCCCATCCGCGTTTTACGAGGTCATGAGCCTGGGCACTATATCGCATGACGTATTCCTCCATGCCGTGTACTATCTGCAGCACAGCTTTAGGAGGAGCTTCGCCCTCCCAGACAACGCAGTTTAGCGTCTGCTCCCTGTCAGAAGAGAGCAGTGTCAATTCGTTAGTATGAATTTCCATTTTTAGCATTTATTGTGCAAAAGTACAAAAAAATATAAATTTTCACCTCTTTTCTTTGCTAAATGTAGGAAATTATGTAGTTTTGCACCATAAAAATACCCAAAACTAAAAACCATAAACCAAAAATTAAAAACTATGAGCAAATACACAGGTACACAGACAGAGAAGAACCTGGAAGCCGCTTTTGCAGGTGAGAGCCAGGCTCGCAACAAGTACACTTACTTTGCTTCAAAGGCAAAGAAGGAGGGTTTTGAACAGATTTCAGCCATCTTCCAGCATACTGCTGACAATGAGAAGGAGCACGCAAAGATGTGGTTCAAGGAGCTTGAGGGCATAGGCTCAACAGCAGAGAACCTCGCTGCAGCTGCTGATGGCGAGAACTTTGAATGGACAGATATGTATGAAGGCTTTGCCAAGACTGCTGAGGAAGAAGGTTTCCCAGAACTCGCAGAAAAGTTCCGCCTCGTGGCAGCCATCGAGAAGCGTCATGAAGAGCGTTATCGTGCTCTCCTCCACAACATAGAGGCTCAGGAGGTTTTCAAGAAGAGCGAGGTGAAGGTTTGGGAATGCCGCAACTGTGGCCACATCGTAGTTGGCACAGAGGCTCCTGAACTCTGTCCTACATGCGCTCATCCTCAGGCTTACTTCGAGGTTTGCGCAAACAACTTCTAAACCGAAGGCTGAAGGAAGGGCTGCTTGAGAAGCAGCCAGACCTGACGGAGAAGGAGACCGAAAGCGAAGGGAAAGGGGCGCAGTCACGTTTTGACTGCGCCCCTTTCCTCTTTGTTCGCCCTGCACGAACGTATTCTAACGGGTGCAAGTCCCCAAGACGCTCTAACAGCGGGAAGGTTACAGCCAAAAGCAAGGCTGCCTATCGCGAGGTGGAATCTGAAGGAAGCCGTAGGCAAACATCTGACCCGACGTACAGAAACTTGATACCAAGGCTTTTGGGAGTGGATAAGTCTGCCAAACAAGACAAATATAGTTTAAGATTTTATTCTTTTGAACTATGACAAAGAAAAATCTAAACGAAAATCTCGACTGAAAATGCGCACGAATACCTCGCTTTGGGGAAGGCTTTTATGAGGATCGTCGCAATCTCCTCGAAATCCAAACGAAAATCTTTAGAAAAATCTAACCCGCATTGCAGCGATTTTTCACGTAACTCCTTGTTTCTCAGGAGGCGGATTTTTTTGAGGTGATTTTTTGTGCACCACAGATTTCACCTTCCCAAGCGGATGTGGATTTATGTCCAACAGTGAGTATATTGCAGAGAGCTTATCTTCAGCCTCGGTGCTCTGGCGCACCTTTACTGTCTCTCCGTCAGTTGTCTGCATCTGTGCCGTCACTATTACCTGGGTTGATGCTATGCGCATGATTTCATCCCAGCGTACATTCTCGTATCCCTTGACCTTCAGCCTGTGCTTGGTGACGGACACGAGCCAGTAGGCAAGGACGGCAAGGTTGAGGTGAGCCTTGATGCCGCCGTCGCTCTTGTGATAGACAGGGCGGATGTCAAGGTCGGTCTTCAATACATGGAAGGTCTCCTCTACGGTACGGATTACATTGTAGAATTT
>JAZRYU010000133.1:0-13323 GCA_045600885.1 Prevotella sp. | reverse complement strand
TTGTCCGTTGATGCAGGCTGAATTAATTCACAAAATGGAATGTGTGAGCCTTCAATATTACTCTTCAGGCATTTCCACCTCGCCATAGAATGTATAAGTCTCACCAATGAACCTAATCTGATAGCAGCCTTCAGACAATGCTTCAGGAAGCAGAATCTCTGTAGAGGTAACTGCAGTAGAATAGATGAGCATACCGTCAGAACTTATCTCCAACTCATAGCCGACAAGGTTCTCAGGAACAGTAATAGCACTTTCTGTAACATTGATTACTGGTTTGAGAATTGGACTGCGTGGATTTGAATTACCGCCCTTGGGCTTTTCATAGTTTACAGATAGACTGACATCAATTCCTTAAGATGGAAAGGATGGGTCAAAAGCGAATGTGTTTGCGACATTAAAAAGTAACACAAACAATGAAATAATTAGTTTCTTCATAACGTGAAATATTAATGATTTGATGTGATTAAATTCGCTACAAAAGTATAGAGTAAGCTGCTTTTTTGCAAGAAAAAACGTTGATAATAATTGCCAATAATTGCCATGAGATTGAAGTATTTGTTTGATACTCAATATGTTAAGTGATTCTTTTTGAAATTTATGGCAATTGTTTTCTTGCTTGAAATTTGGGAATTAAAAGCAAAAAGTATAACTTTGCGCATTAAAACTTTTAGTTATGAACAGATATCTGCTATACTTGCTTCTTGGTTTTTCCCTCGTTTGTTGCAATCAGATCGACTCCGATTGTGAGAAAGTTATGCTGCAAGCTGACGAGATTATGGAGAGCAACCAGGACTCTGCCACTGTTTCCTACCGTATGCTTGACAGCATTTCCGATAAACTTCCTTCAATGCCAAAGAAACAACAGATGCGTTATCATTTGCTTTGTGCCAAAGCGATGAACAAGGCGTACATAGACTTCGCTACTGACAGTGTGATGAAAGGTGTGGTGGAATACTATGACAGTCATGGAACAGATGAAGAAAGGATGATGGCAAACTATCTTATGGGATGCGTTTATCGCGACTTGAAGGATGCGCCGAAAGCCTTCCATTTCTTTGATAAAGCCATAGAATGCAATACTCAAAATAAGAAATCTTATTTAATGTTAAATAGAATACACGCACAAAAAGCGGAAATACTACATAATCAAGCTTTAGTTGAACAGGAACTGAAAGAGCTTGACAAGGCAGAGCACTATGCAATGCTTGCTGGTGATACGGTAACTGCTATCATTGATGTCAGCTTGAAAGCTTTGGCTTTTGCCCTTGTCAACAATCACGATTCTGCTATATATCATAATAATGAAGCAAGCAGAAAGTTTAAGGATTTAGGATACACACAGAACGTCGCGCAAATAAGTATAAATACCATAAAAAGCTATTTAGTAACTGAACAAATAGAAAAAGCGAAACATGACTTGGAGTTATATGAACAGCAATCCGGTCATTTCGTTAATGGGGAAATTATCCCAGGATACGAATCTTATCACTATCTCAAAGGTTTATACTTTGTTTATGCTGATGAAGCGGATTCTGCAAAGCATCATTTTATGAAATGCAGTTCTTTTGCAAAAGACTTGAACATGAAAATAATGGCATGTAGAGGTCTGAGTTTGCTTTACAACAAGATTGGAAAGGCTGACTCAACCGCAAAATACGCGATGTTGACTTACGAAATGAACGACTCTTTGTATCAGTTGGACGCCGCTGAGGCTCTTCTGCGTCAAGAGGCTTCTTACAACTACGAAAGGTATCAGGAAGAAGCTAAGAAGAAGTCGGATGACATCGTTGTTATGCAATGGTGGCTTATGGGTGCCATTATTATAATAATATGTATAGTGGGAGTTTCTGTATATGTACACAAAAGAATAAAAAGGCAAAACGAATGGAAACTTCTACAGACTACAGAACGCTACGAGACGGAAAAGGCTCTGCTGCAGAACGAGATGGAGGAGATGTATGCGCTTCTTGAAGAGAAGGAGTCGCTATTGGAGAACAAGGATCTCATCTTAGAGCGAAAGCGCATGGAACTAGACAAAGAGATTGCTCTAAAGGAGCAGACTATCAGTACACTGCAAGACAGAGTGATGCAGTATGAACAGCAACTGAACATCAGAAACAACGCTGCTGTTGAAGAAGAGATCCTGTCATCGCCAATAAGGGCTGAGTTTGAGTATTACGTCTCTCACGTCATAGAGCACCCGACAGAGAAGCAATGGAGAAAACTGGTCAGGTATGTAAAAATTACCCTGCCTCAGATGTATTTATTGTTACACAAATACAACGTATCTGACCGCGAACTCAGAATATGTATTCTCACTCGCATGAGATTCAAGCCTGGCGAGATTGTTGCTATAATGGACTGTAAGTTCTCGGATATAAGCCATGTCCGCAGCCGACTGTTGAAGAAGATCTATGGCATAGACGGAAAGGCGGTGGAGTTTGACAGAAGACTGATGCTGATGTACTGATTTTAAGGTCGTATTTGCCGTTTTCTTGCATTTTTCTTGCACAATTCGCAACAAATACTTACCTTTGCAGTGGAAATTAATAACGAATGATATGATAATAAACGAACGAAACAACCGTCAGGAGGCTATCCTTCAGGCGGCATCGGCTATTATGGCGGCTGCCAGAACGGCTCCTAAGGGTAAGGGTATTGACGTGATAGAGATAGCTACGGCTACGGGCGACGACCTGAAGCTTATAGCGGAAGAGATGCGCAAGATCAGTGAGGAAACGGGCTTTAAGTTCTTCCTCCGTGACGCTAACAACATCGAGACGGCGGATGCTGTAGTCTTCATCGGTACAGCGGAGCAGGCTATGGGTCTGAACTGCGGTCATTGCGGCTTTGCCGTGTGCGGCCAGCGATCTGCCGGAGTGCCTTGCGCCATCAATTCCATAGACGTAGGCATTGCCTTAGGCTCTGCATGCAGCAAGGCGGCTGATATGCGTATTGATACTCGCATAATGATGTCGGCAGGTCTTGCCGCCCAGAACCTCAAGATTCTTGGCGACTGCACGCAGGTGATGGCATTGCTGCTGAGCATAAGCAGCAAGAACCCATTCTTCGACAGAAAGCAGCCACAGACTGTAGCGACTACCTAACTAATGTAGGGCGAGGATTTGGCTTTCCCTTTGGCCGCCGAGCCAAAGGGAAAGCCAAATCCTCGCCCTACAAGCAAACAATTGTTTGGATTACTTCACTGTGATGAGGAAATAATTCTTCTTGCCACGCTGAACGAGGATGTACTTGCCCTCGATGAGGTCTTCCTCTGTTATGGCACGGTCAAACTGCTGGAGCTTCTCCTTGTTGACAGAAACGCCACCACCCTGAACCATCTTGCGCATCTCGCCCTTTGAAGGGAAGATCTTTGCATCCTGAGTGAAAATCTCTACTGCTGGCTGACCGAGACGCTCCTTTGAAACCTCGAACATTGGTACTCCGTCGAAGATGTCGAGGAATGTCTGCTCGTCGAGCTTTGCAAGAGAATCCTTTGTAGCCTTTCCGAAGAGGATGCCGGAAGCTTCAATAGCAGCATCGAGGGCTTCCTTAGAGTGAACCATTGTAGTCACTTCCTCTGCAAGACGCTTCTGGAGAACGCGACGACCTGGATCCTGCTTGTGCTCCTCAACGAGTGCGTCGATAACGTCCTTCTCAAGGGAAGTGAAAATCTTGATATACTTCTCTGCATCGTCATCGCTAACGTTGAGCCAGAACTGATAGAACTTGTATGGAGTAGTGCGCTTTGGATCGAGCCAGATGTTTCCGCTCTCTGTCTTACCGAACTTCTTGCCGTCAGCCTTTGTGATGAGCGGGCAAGTGAGTGCGTAAGCCTCGTTGTCGTTGCCAAGGGTACGACGGATAAGCTCTGTACCTGTTGTCATGTTACCCCACTGGTCGTTGCCACCGAGCTGCATCTTGCAGTTCTTAGCGCGATAGAGGTGGAGGAAGTCGTAGCCCTGAAGGAGCTGGTAAGTGAACTCAGTGAAAGAAAGACCGTCGCGAGCAGTTCCGTTAAGACGCTGCTGTACAGAGTCCTTCGCCATCATGTAATTTACGGTGATGTGCTTACCTACGGTACGAGCGAAGTCAAGGAATGTAAAGTCCTTCATCCAGTCGTAGTTGTTTACCATCTCAGCTGCGTTAGGCTCTGTTCCGTCGAAGTCGAGGAACTTTGCCACCTGAGCCTTGATGCACTCCTGGTTGTGGTAAAGAGTCTCTGCATCGAGGAGGTTACGCTCCTGTGACTTACCAGAAGGATCGCCAATCATACCTGTAGCACCACCCACGAGAATGATAGGCTTATGTCCGCAGCGCTGAAGATGACGGAGCATCATGATACCGCAGAGGTGTCCGATGTGGAGAGAGTCTGCTGTTGGATCTGTGCCGAGGTAAGCAGTAACCATCTCCTTCTGGAGGAGTTCTTCTGCACCTGGCATTATCTGCGCGAGCATACCGCGCCATTTGAGTTCTTCTACGAAGTTTTTCATATTCAGCCCCACCCCTACCCTCCTCCAAAAGGGGAGAGAGATTATATTACACTTGTGGGGGAAGTGTTTTAATTTTTTAATTTTTCTTTTTTTATTTTTTGGGGCTAAGGCACTGGGTCATATCCCGACCCTCCCCATGGATGGCATCTGCAGATTCGCTTTATTGCCAGCCAAAGTCCCTTGAAAGGACCGTGCTTTATGATTGCTTCCTTTGCATATTGCGAGCAGGTCGGGGTAAAGCGACAGGCAGGCGGCGTGAACGGCGATATGCAAGTCTGATAGAAGGCTATCGGCGCGAGAAGTATGGCGGTAAGAATACGTTTCATAAACAAAGCTATAGGGCTAATTTACTCAGCAGATTCTTCATCTTCTCATGAACCACGTCCGACTCCTGCGGTTTGTCGGCAAGCCAGATGAAGGCTATGTTGACTGCGCGTTTGCCGGAAGGCTTGTTCAGTCGGTAAGCTTCACGCATCTGTCGCTTGGCACGGACACGGTCAACGGCATGATGGAGTCGCTTCTTTGCCACGCTGACCATGACCTTCACTCGCGGTTCGTCATCGTTTTCCCTCGTCACATAGCGAAAAACCATGCGGAGGGGAAAGTCCGTCAGGGCTTTTGAATGTCCTGGAGCAAAGAGGTCGTCAATCTCCTTCTGCAGGTATATTCGCTCGGATTTTGGGAATTTCTGGTTCATAGTCTTTTTAATCCTCCTCTTCGTCCTCTTCGAGGTCTCGGAGATATTTGTTGAGTGCGCCTGTCATTGATGGCTGCTTCTCGGTAGGAGCCTCTACCACGACATTGAGCTCAGCATCGTGAGCTGCCTTTGAGGTGGCTGGTCCGAAAGTTCCTACGAGCACCTGCTTCTGCAGTTCTGCCGGAACATTCTTCTTGAAAGAAGCGATTCCTGAAGGCGAGAAGAACAAGCACATGTCATAGCTGAAGTCCTTGATCTCTTCTTCTGTGAAGTCATTACTCAAGGTGCGATACATCACACACTCCTTATGCTTAAGCTTCTTGCCGTCCATGAGGTTCTTGATTGTTTCGTCGTGAACGTCAGAGAGCGGCACGAGGTAGAGCTCGCTCTTATGCTTCTGCATGATGGTCACGAGGTCGTCAATCTTTCCTGTTGGCGAGAAGAACACCTTGCGCTTGCGGTAAGGAATATACTTCTGGATATAGAGCGAGATGGTCTCTGTAACGCAGAAGAACTTCATTTCCTCTGGGATGTTCTGATGGTTTTCCTTAGCTATCTGGAAATAGCTGTCGATGGCGTGACGTGACGTGAACACGACCGCTGTGTAGTTCAGAATATTTACTTTCTGCTTTCTGAATTCCAATGATGGAATTTTCTCAACCTTAATGAACGACCTGAACACAATGTCAACCCCATAGCGTTCTGCAATGTCGTAGTAAGGCGATTTCTCACTCGCCGGTTTCGGTTGCGAAACAAGGATCTTTTTAATCATTTTTACCCTAAATTCTTTTCGCAAGTTACCTAAACTTGCTTCTACATATTATACTTCCTTATACTCGTAAAACGGTTACTACATGCGCCAAGATGCCATAAAAAGCAAGCAAAGGCACAATTTCGAGCGTGCAAAAGTACAAAAAAATATGCAGATAGGGGCGGTTTTTGCGGAAAAAGATTGAGTAACAGCGATAAAACGTAAGTATTTTGACAAAAATCACCACCAAAACAGTCAGTACAACGGCTGCTTGGAACGTCATGGAGAAATAACAGAGTAACAAAACGATAGGAAGAAGGGGCAATCCTTCGAGTGCGATAAGGAAGAGTTGCGACTTCTGCCATCGCCTATTTTCCTGCGGCTCGAAATACACCCAGCCTACTATTGCCTGCAGCAAGCCCTTCAGCACGAAATAGCCGAAATAGCAGCCCAGAAGAATGAGGATGAAGTTATGCTGTGCCGTTGCGGTGGTCTTGCCCGGGAGATAGTGGGTGGAGAAAAGGAAGGTGGCAAGAGCAAGCATCAGGCAGGTATGGAAACCGAGGAAGAACTGGAAACGGACCTCCACGGCGGTCTCTGTATAATACTCAAAATCGCGACGGGTGTCACGAAAAAAAAGCTTGAACTCACGATACAGGAAATCTCGCGACTGTGCTATTGCCACGATGGCAATAAGCACAGTTGCGTAAAGGATCGTGGTGACGAAATCGTCACTCTGAAGACTATACGGCATAGGAATGCCTTCTATGAGGGAGTCTGTGTTCAAAACGTATTTACCCGCGCGTTGACACGCGGGGCATAGGGGCTTTTAAGCTAAGCCAAAGTTTTCCTTTATCTTTTCAACATAGTCAAGGTTTTCCCAAGTGAAGATCTCCACTTCCATCGGCTTTGTCTCATGATAGCGGGAAGTGAACACCTTGGTAATCTTCTTGTATTCCTGTCCCATGTGGCCGTAAGCAGCTGTCTCTGAGTAGATTGGCTGGCGAAGCTTCAGGCGCTCCTCTATAGCCTGTGGGCGCATATCGAAGATTTCAGCCACCTTAGCAGCTATCTCGCCGTCGGTCATATTGACATTACTCTTTCCGTAAGTGTTCACGCAGATGCTGACTGGCTTTGCCACACCGATAGCGTAAGCCACCTGCACAAGCATCTCGTCGGCAACACCTGCTGCCACCATGTTCTTAGCAATATGGCGGGCAGCGTAAGCAGCTGAGCGGTCAACCTTGGAAGGGTCTTTTCCAGAGAAAGCACCACCGCCATGAGCACCCTTACCGCCGTAAGTGTCAACGATAATCTTACGACCAGTAAGACCAGTGTCGCCATGAGGACCTCCGATAACGAACTTGCCTGTTGGGTTCACGAGGAGTTTTCCGTCGGTCTCGAAACCGTCGAAGAGGGCAAGAACCTTCTCGTTCTTTATCTTTGCCTTAGTGCGAGGAATGAGTATGTCGCGAACATCATTGCGGATTACAGCAAGCATCTGCTCGTCGGCAGCAAGCTGCGCCTCAGGAGTGTCGTCAGCAGGCTTGACGAAGTCGTCATGTTGTGTAGAGATCACGATGGTGTCAATGCGCTGCGGAATATTGTCGTCGCTATACTCCACGGTAACCTGGCTTTTTGAGTCCGGACGAAGGTAGGTCATCTCCTTGCCTTCCTTGCGTATCTCTGCCAGGGTCTTCACAAGCATGTGAGCAAGATCCAGCGTGACTGGCATGTAGTTGTCAGTCTCGTTTGTAGCATAGCCGAACATCATGCCTTGGTCTCCGGCACCCTGTTCTTCCTGGCTTACGCCACGGTTAATGTCACCACTCTGCTCGTGAATGCAACTCAGAATACCGCAAGAGTTTCCGTCGAACTGATATTCTGACTTTGTGTATCCAATCTTGTTGATGGTTTCGCGAGCGAGAGTCTGCAGGTCAACGTAAGCTTCTGACGTTACTTCACCTGCCACCACTACCTGACCGGTAGTGACCAGAGTCTCTACTGCTACGTGCGACTTTGGGTCGTAGGCAAGCAGTTGGTCGAGGATTCTGTCTGAAATCTGATCTGCCACCTTATCTGGATGGCCTTCAGATACTGATTCGGATGAGAATAGATACATATTAGTTTAATTAAAAAAAAGAGAATACGGGTGCAAAGTTAGACTTTTCTGCTGAAATATCCAAGTAATTGGCAAAGAAATCGTTTCTATGTTTTGAAATATCAAATAATTGTGTACCTTTGCACAAAATTTACAACAATAACCCACAAAAGACCTATGAAAAAGTATCTCTTTTCACTTTCTCTGCTCTTTGCGGCGCTTGCTTCTTATGCAAACACTGCAAACATCTCTTCGCCTAACGGCAAGATAAAGGTTGACGTGAACGACAACGGCGGACGTATCTCCTACTCCGTAACGCTCGGCGAACACCAGTTTATCGCTCCTTCTCCTCTCGGCCTGAAGCTCTCTTACTACAGCGAGCGCGATGCCTCTAAGCCAAGGGAGATAAACCTTGCTGAAGGCATGAAACTCGACAAGATGGACATTGATGCCATCGACGAGACTTACAGCGTTCGCTCTATGAAGAAGAGCAGCGTACATTATGTGGCAAACAAGGCTGTTATTGCCTTCTCAAAGGATGGCAAGAAGGCTATGGACATTGAGGTCCGCGTGTCTGATACTGACGTTGCCTTCCGTTATTATATATACAAGCCTGGACAGGATCGTCTGGCTGTCGTCGTAAAGGAAGAGCTCACCGGCTTCATCATGCCTGATGGCGTAACTTCTTTCATGGCTCCTCAGATGGGCTCTATGACTGGTTTCGCCGGAACTGCTCCAAGCTATGAGACTCACCCTGAGATAGACGCTCCTCTCGGCAAGAACGGATGGGGCGACGGTTATGTCTTCCCTTGCCTTCTGAAGAATGCTGACAAGGGATGGATGCTCATCTCTGAGACTGGCGTTAACGGAAACTACTGCGGTTCTCACCTGCAGAATATCGAGGGCAACAAGTATGCCATCGCTTTCCCTAATCCAAAGGAGGCTAACGGCAACGGAACATCACAGCCGGGTCTCTCTCTTCCATGCAACACTCCTTGGCGCACAATAACCGTCGGCGAAACTCCTCAGGCTCTCGTTGAGACTACTGTCAGCAACGATGTTGTAGAGCAGCAGTACGAGGCAAGCAAGAAGTTTACTTACGGTCGCGGCACATGGAGCTGGATACAGTGGATGGACGGCAGTTGCGTTTATGACGACCAGAAGACTTATATCGACTTTGCTGCCGACATGGGCTACGAGTCTATACTCATCGATGCTCACTGGAACTACCAGATTGGCTATGATAAGGTGGAAGAGCTCGTGAAATATGCTGCTTCCAAGGGCGTTGGCGTATTCCTCTGGTACAACTCTAACGGCTATTGGAACCACGCTCCACAGGGTCCTTACAACATCATGCACCGCGCCGTAACTCGCACGAAGGAGTTCGACTGGATGAAGAAGATTGGCGTTCGCGGTATCAAGGTTGACTTCTTCGGCGGCGACAAGCAGTGGCAGATTCAGCTCTACGAAGACATCCTCAACGACGCTAACCGTGCTGGCGTGATGTGTATCTTCCACGGCTGTACCATTCCTCGTGGCTGGGAGCGCATGTATCCTAACTTCGTTGCCTGCGAGGCTGTTCGTGCAAGCGAGAACCTCCACTTCGGACAGGACGAATGCGACACAGAGGCTCTTCACGCCACCATCCATCCTTTCTGTCGAAACGCTCTCGGCAACATGGACTTCGGCGGTTCTGCACTCAACAAGTTCTACGGCAAGGACAACAAGCGCGGTCGTGAGCGTAAGACTTCCGACGTATTCGCTCTTGCCACGGCAGTTCTCTTCCAGGCTCCTATGCAGCACTTCGCCCTCGCTCCTAACAACCTCACCGACTCACCAGCCTGGGCAATCGACTTCATGAAGCGCGTGCCTACGGAATGGGACGACGTGAAGTACGTAGCTGGCGAACCTGGCAAATACGTAATCCTCGCTCGTCGCACAGGCGACAAGTGGTATGTTTGCGGCGTAAACGGCATGAACCAGCCAGTGAACACCACAATCACCCTCGACTTCCTTGAAGCAGGCAAGACCGTCAAGCTCTATTCCGACAACGCAAAGCTTGAAGGCTCAGTAAAGGAAGTTAAGATTGCAAAGAATAAGAAGATGAAGATAGCCATCCCAGTTAACGGCGGTCTGCTGATTGAATAAAAAAACATGCAGTTTTGAAAAGCCGGGGTAAGTGTCAAAAAGAGACCTGTTTTTCAAGCACTGTCATCGTAAGTGTTTTATTTTTATTACTGTCCGCTACCCCCTAGCCCACCACCTTATAATCAAGGGATTGGGCTAGGGGGTAGCGGACAGTAATCAACACTTTAATATAAGGTTATTTTGACTTTTAAACGATAACCTCTATCAAGGTACGACCATCCAACTCTACAGGTGGCAGCAAGCCGGAGGTCTTTGTCTTGTTGAAACAGAACGACACGAGATAGCCAGTCTTTTGGTTTTTGAGCTTAAGATACTCGAACAGCTGGTTCTCGCCTTTGGTGTTATAACTGTCACCACGCCATATCTTCAGCTCGATCACATACTCATGATTGTTGTAATTGATGATGAGGTCGGTGCGGGATTCATCTCGTGTTTCTGCTTCCACATAATAATGACCTACACCGTTGATGATAGGGCGAAGGTAGAGCTGGAACTGCTTGCGACCTTGCTTCTCCACGAACTTAGTGTCCATAGCGCCGTCTTCCGTACGGAATATCTCGTTGAAGTGCTCCGAGAACTTCTGCAGGAGCAAAGGCATGTCCAATCCATCGCCCTTGATAAACTGGGGCTTCTCGACAGATCCTGCAGAGTAAATCTCTGAATCATTCTCTTCTGCCATAAAATACTCATAGATGCAAGTTTCAAAGATACGGCAGGAAACGGAGAACGTACCATTATAGACATTGATAAAATTGAACATTTCTGCCAGCTGGAACGCCTTGTTGAGTGGGTTGTATTTTCGAGATTCACCAGAAAAGAGGTGCTCTTTCAGCAAGGATTTCAAGTCTGGGAACTGCTCAATCTTCTTGATCATATCATCAAAGAGCGTGTTGCGCTCGTTGAGCAATGCCTTGACTGCATTACGAAATCCCTCCTGCGTCCAGTCATCCAGCTCTTCCATCAACTGGCAAAGTCGGGAAACGAGGAAGGGGTAACCACTCGTATATTCGCGAATCCACGATGCAACTTCTTCGGTGTTCATACCCTTGTGGTGGTCAGACTCATATTCATCAAGCATGCCCTTAATACCATCAGCAGACAAACTCATGTCCACATTGAAAGGTACGGCAATGTTCCATGGGGAATTGTACTGGTGCTGATTCTCTGGGCGCATCTTCAGTTTAAGATTCTTGATGTCATATACTCCAGCGAGGATAACGGATTGGAAGGTTGGACGCGTATCGCGTTTCAAGTACATTTCCCTAAGAATACCAAGGAATTGGATAAACGAGGCATAATTGCCGGCTTGATCAACTTCATCGATAAGAAGAACAGCTTTCTCTGTCTTGCAGACCTTAGAGATAGTTCTAAAAAAAACAACATCATCAATAGATGCATCTGAACTCTTTTCTAGCTCATCAAACAATTCCTTAGAGGTTTCAGATATGTTTTTCACCTCATCCCACAGAATACAATCATTGATTTTCTGCACCAATTTAAACAACACTGTATTCAAATTCAGGAAAGAATTTTCTGCCACACCTTCAAAGCTGATGCTGAAAACACTATATCCCAGTTTTTCAAGCAAGTTTTTAAGAGCAGCAAGTGTAGTAGTTTTACCATACTGCCTACCACGATTGATGCAGAAATAGTTACCCTCGTCAACCATCCCACGGATGATTTCCAAGCGGTCGGTGATGTCCACCATATAGTGTTCGTTCGGGCGACAAGTACCCGCTATATTGAATCTTTTCATACTTGCATGACTATAAATGATGAGCTAAGAATCAAGCTTATTTGAATTACCGAGGTGCGAACTAACGAAAGCGTAGTCGCGAGACCGAAAGGCGAGTCCGAAGGATGCGCAGCACAAGGAGGAAGCGGTCTTTGACCGCAAAGTTATGAAAAAATCTCAAAAACGAACAGAAAAGCTCACGAAAACAGCATTTTTTGTAAAACTTTATAACTTATGTTAAGTAACCGTTCAAAAAGATTTTTATAATCAAGAATTAGCGGATTAGAGAAGATTTAGCGACTAAATCCCGTCAATGGCATAAAGCAGAATACGCTTTGATTCTGACTTGATAAGCTTGTCTATCTTCCAGAATGAAGGTTCTGGCAGAGTGAAGCAACCTGCACTACGATAGTCGCAGCGCATAGGTTCGGAGATCTTCGCTTGCCAATCGCTGGTCACGCTATGCCAATAATGTATGACAACCTGCCTTGCTTTGGCATTGGAGTTCGTCGCGTCACGTCCATCTACAGCGTGATAGGTATATCCCCAACGAGAACTAACACCAGTTCCCCTATCTACGGTGTACAAGCCCAGCGAAGAACAATTGCTGCCAAACTCATTGCTGAATACAGGTCTCTCTGCAGTACTTCCACCACCGCAACCATGTGCGCACCAAGTGGCATAGACAATGCTATCCTTCTCGGTATCCCACACAAAGAAGCGATCGTTGTTGGAAGGAATGCTGAAGTCCACCAGCATCATGTATCTCGTGCTCGCATTATATTTGCTCGCCCTATTACTGATAACGCTATGCACCATGTCCCTGTACTTTGCGCCCAGTTCCTCATTTTCACCATTACCTTTAGCAGTTCCATTGTTTGAGGAACATGCTGCCATCATGCTTGCTATCAGCATAAAGATAGCCAATAAAAAAAATCCTCTTCGCTTCATTCTCTGTGTTATGATATTACAAGATTCAATGTTTATAGAGTATAAGCTCTACGTTGTAGAATACTTTTTACTTATTAGTTAAATTTGTTTGCAGAAAAACTATTTGCATTATCTCTTGCCGAAGATAGCCTTTAAAATAGTATTCCCGATTTTTCTTTCAATACCAGTCTTACTCATCGGAATACCAGTCTTGCGAGAGATAGACTGTTTTACTTGTGTGATTCCCAGGGCACGCTTCCAAGAAAAGGAAAGCCCTGGGATTGGAGTAGATTTCTTCTGTGCCATTGTTTAGGGTAGTTTACTTAATTAACTAAAGTTTCCCACCCTTTGAAAGGTAGATTTATTTGATTTAACTTATTGATTAGATGGTTAATACGTTATACATATTGATTACGCGGCTTCCTCGTACTTTTCCAGTGCGCTGAGCATCACCTCGTATTTGGCAAG
>JAZRYU010000132.1:0-18044 GCA_045600885.1 Prevotella sp. | reverse complement strand
AAACGGTCGCAAGCTCCCAGAAAACTGCCAAACGCAGAAAACGGAAACTTTTGAAAACAATTCCGCGGTGAGTTTTCTTTGTTTTTGTTTTCTCCGTTAAGGGGTTTTCTCCGTCAGGAGTTTTCCTAGGGCTCCCAAAGTAGCGATAAAGTAAACATTAAAGCCCTATTTTCTGTTATAATATCAAGTCATAGGGCTTAACCTGCTTGAAATACATGTTATTCAATATGTTACATACGTTTACCGGACACCATTAATTTGTTTGGTTATCCCTAACCAGACAGGCATCTATATCGTAAAGAAGAACGGCGAAACGAAGATGGTTGTCGTGAAGAAGTAATCTAAAGTGATAAATGCTAATTTTTAAGCATTTGCCTCTTAATGTGTTAGGTAATGATTCATAACTTGTATTTGACACTCAATTTAACACAATCTCTTGATTTAGACAAAGGGTTATTTCAAAAATCTGAATAGAGCTCTGAATTGTTTTGCTGATTAAAATAAAATACCTACCTTTGCAACACTAGACCCTGCCAAGCCTTTCAACGATGCTCAAATGTGCGGGTCGTTTTTATTGAACGAGAAATAATCGTAGAAGTATTCTTTATATGAACATAGAATTTGTAAATACAGTTAATGCTTACTCCATACCAAGTGGTACAGTCCGTGATGGTATAAGAGTTCGTCAATCAGGTATAGCCAAAGTTTTGTGGCGAAAAATTGACCGTGAAGTTCCTGCGTCCACAATAGTTTTAGGTGGTGTAAACATTTATAAGGATTAATGTCTATGGGAGCTGTCACAAGAAAGTTTCAAGAAAGAGTAGATGCTGTAGTAACTGAATGTTTTGTTTATGCCCCGACCGAGCTTTCTACGAATACAGGAGTAAAGCGTGTAAAGATACCACGTGCTTTATGGGATACAGGTGCTTCTTGTTCTCTTGTGTCTTCAAGAGTGGCGAAGTTGCTTGAACTGGAGTCTATCGGAAAGACAGGAGTGTCAGGCTACAATAAAGGCATCGATGTTAAGGACACATTCCATGTTCACATTGGCGTCCCAACAGGAGATATTATTACAAATGTTCAAGCTATGGAATGTGATAGTGACGAATATGATGCCATTATAGGCATGGATATAATTGGTCATGGCGATTTTTCCATAACCAATTATGATGGAAAGACTGTTTTCTCTTTTCGTATTCCATCAGAAGAACATATAGTATTTGAATGATTGGTTAAACTCCATCAATAATGGCAAAAAGGTTATGATTAAGTGATGTTTGAATAAAACATAATCATAAAAACAACAGGAGGCAAGTGCTAATCTTAAAGCATTTGCCTCTTGTAGTACATCACATTACACCCTATAGGGTATAAAGCTTCATAAAAAGCATAAATATTTAGTCCAATTATACCTTTTCGGGACGATTTTACTTGTTATTTAAGTTTTTTTATTACCTTTGCACCCGAAAAGTCCGACCTACGATCAGCTCTCCACAGCAATCGAACGACTTGCTGTTCTGGGTAAGAGGCAAGACTGATCCTAAGTAACAGCCACTCCCCTACTGAAACAGATCTGAGAGGATTTCCTCGGCATCCATATTGCGGTATCCGTCTGGATCCTGAAGACCATCTGCGGAGAAATGCCAGCGGAAACGACCTGCGTTCTTCATTGAGAAATCCGTATATTCATCGTAGTTTCTGAAGCAAGTCTTATAACGCTCTGCCCATTCCGTGAAATAGGTTGTCATGTAGAAAGAGGCATAAGTATTTGCCTGGCAATAGCCTGTCTTGGCAATAGCAGAGAGCTGTGGACCAGAACCGTTTTCGCCGTGACCGTAAGGGTCGTCGGCTATGCTGTGAACGACAACCAGACTGCCGTCTTTATGTTTTCCTATCACCATCCAAGTGTGTTCGCCTGTGCTTACGATGTCACCAGGGAGCCAGTCGCCATCGTCAAGAACCTCATTTGACCATGTGCCTAAAGCGTGGTCGAGACTGAGAGACTGAGCGAAATTGGCTGGCGTAGCAGTCAGGAAACCTTCGCCGCCAGACTTTGTGTTAAAGACATTGTAAACAGCCCATGCAAGGAAGCCAGTGTCGTCAACTCCGGCATAGTGGTATTCATTGTAGCCATTGTGAGGGAAGTAGCTCTTTGAGATGTCGTCAGCGTTCTTATAACGGAATGTCTCAGGGTGCATCTGCCAGAACTCCACCCACTCTTCAGGCACGCCGATGGTGGTTGATTGGACAGAAGAGCCATAACCCTGCCAGTTCCAGCCACCGCCCTGAATATAGTTCGTCGTTCCCACGGCACTGAGAGCTGTCTGCAAGAGGTTCTTCAGAGTGCGAACTCCCGGAGTGGCTTTTACAGGAGCATCGTAAGGCTTTGCCACATAAGTGATGTCAACATATCGGGCTGGATTACCATATATCTTAACTGTTTCCTGCACGTTGACATAGTTCACACTCTTCACCTTAGCTCCGCCTACAGGTCGTTTGATTTCCGTAAATACAGCATCGTTTGGAACAATGTATTTAACGCTATCGATATAGAGAGACTGATAGTCGGTATCCGTGATGGTGCCTTGGACAGAAGGAGTGAGCAGTTTGAGGTTTGTTATAATGGTAGAATCCTCGTTCAGAACAAGCTGATAGCGAGAGCCTTCCATAAGCTTATCCTGCAGTTCATAGCTGCCGCCAGCTGAACGAATCTTAAACCCTTTCGTCTTGCCGTCAAGGAAGAAATTGAACGTGAAATCGTCTTTGTAAAAAGAAAAATCGTTTGTACCATAGCCTTTTACGCCTTGATAGACAGCGGTGAGGGCAGTAGCGTATGCAGGATCAACAGTTGGAACGTCAGAATCTGACTCGCCGGATTCATTACAAGCTGAGAGAGAGAATGCTAGGAGGGCTATGAGTAGGAGGTAATTAAGATGCTTCATAATGTGGATTGTTGGGGGTAAATGTTATTCAAAATAGAATGTCAGCGCAATCATCTTGGTCTGCGCACCAGAAACGGCTGTAGCATATTTGCGCATGTTCTGGTCTTTAATCTTGTCAGCATGACTCTTGTCGAGAGCATCGATTAGCGAATACATGAACTTCAGTTCCGGACGAAGCTTGAAGAACGGAAGATAGAAATCGCAACCGACACCGATCTCAGCATAGCAGTCGTACTTCTTGAATTTCAGGAAGTTAGAATCTTTAGACGTAAGATTGAGCATCGGATTAATACCTGCCATGATGTAAGGTCGGGTATTATTGAGACGCTGTGTGCCGCAGATAATCTCCGCAGGTAGGGCTACATAGACAGACTTCATGTCCTGCAGTTCCTTAAGATACAAGCCGTCTTCAGTCTTCTCAGAATAGTTTATGAAGCGTATGCGGCGATTACCGAAATAGAGAGACGGAGCAGCGCGAAAGGCGAAATAGTCATTCAGTCGCGCCTCTGCCAGCACACCCACCTGAAAGCCCATGTCCCACTGATCCTGATCTGCCGAGATAAGCTGTTCCTTATCCTCGCCATTGATGTTAATAATCTGCGGACCTACATTGTTCAGTTCCACGTCTTGGGTATGTGCGCCGACAAGCACGCCTAGATGCAATGGACGCAAATCGGTGTAAGGACGGTTCTGCACCTCCTTCTTCTGAGCGAAGATGGCGGTACACATTATTATATATATAAAGAAGAGTGTAAGTCTTTTCATTGTCTGAAAGCTGTAATCTGGTTGAGGTTTTATGGAATCCACCTTTAAATAAAAAACGCGCAGAGAGTGTTTTTAGTATATATTATAACGTCATAATTACCGTTTTTGCGTCAATATTTCACCAAAAAAGGGCATAAAAAACGTAAAAAGTCATGTTTTTTCAAAAAAAAGATACCTAACATTAGGTATTTCAAAAAAATGTTGTACCTTTGCAAGCGGAAACAATTAGAAACTTTTAACTTTAAAAACTATAAAAAATGGCTTACGTAATTTCTGACGATTGTATCGCATGCGGTACATGTATCGATGAATGTCCAGTAGGAGCTATCTCTGAAGGCGACAAGTATTCAATCAACCCTGATGAGTGTACAGAGTGTGGCACATGTGCTGACGCTTGCCCATCAGAGGCTATCAGCCTTCCATAATGCGGAGGTAGAATAGTAACGGAACAGATAGGAAGGAAGTGTTATGCTTTCTTCCTATTTTTATAAAAAGCAACAGGAAAAATAAACGAGTTGGCATAACACTACATCTTTACTATCATCATGAAGAAACTAACCATTCTGCTCCTTGCCTTCGTTTCAGCAATGGCTGTTCAGGCAAAAGATTTTATAATCTCGACAGACAACTCCTCACTGATGCTCACCGCTCAGGAAGGTGATGCGCTGAAAGTGAGATATTACGGCGACAAGATTACAATGAAGGACTTTGACGGCACTCCGAAGATATGGTGGGATGCATACCCAGTATTCGGTACGTCATACAATTACCCTTCATGCCTCCAGCTGCAGCATGCTGACGGCAACCAGACTCTCGCTCTGGAGTATAAGACTATGAGCGAAGAGACCACTGCCGACGGCATGATCTACCGCATTGAGATGAAAGATAAGCTCTACCCGCTCAACGTAACGGTGTTCTACCAGACGCATAACGCAACGGACATCATCGAAACCTGGACAGAGATCACTAACAACGAGAAGAAGGAAGTCGTACTGAACCATTACGACTCAGGCTTCCTTCCTATCCGTCGCGGCGATGTTTGGACATCTCATCTGCATGGCACTTGGGCTGACGAGACCCGCGTAACAACAGAGAAGGTGGAGATGGGCGGTATGTATATCGCAAACACAGACGGTTCACGCAATGCTCACACTACTCACCCAGAGATTATGATCTCACTTGACGGCAAACCACAGGAGAACAGCGGCAGATGCATCGGTGCCGTGCTCTGCTGGAACGGAAACTACAAGCTCCGCATGGAGACAACAGACCAGGACTACCATCTGTTCTTTGCCGGCATAGACGATTTCGCTTCGCAGTATCACCTTGACAAGGGCAAGACTTTCACCACTCCAAAGCTTGCGCTGACTTATTCAGACAAAGGTCTTGGCGGCGTTTCCCGCAACATCCATAAGTGGGCACGAGGCGGAATGATTGCCCATGGCAACAAGACTCGCGACATCCTTCTGAACTCTTGGGAAGGTGTCTATTTCAACATCAACGAGGAAGGCATGGCTGGCATGATGAACGACATTGCCTCGCTCGGCGGCGAACTCTTCGTAATGGACGACGGATGGTTTGGCGATAAGTATCAGCGCAACGATGACTGCACAACACTGGGCGACTGGGTTGTGGATAAGAAAAAGCTGCCTCACGGCATAGAAGGTCTTCTGGAACAGTCTAAGAAGGCAGGCGTGAAGTTCGGCATCTGGATTGAGCCTGAGTTCACCAACACAAAATCAGAACTCTTTGAAAAGCATCCTGACTGGGTGCTTACGGCAGGTGCTCGTCCGCTTCAGTATGGTCGTGGCGGCACTCAGGTGCTTCTTGACATGACAAACCCTAAGGTTCAGGACTTCGCCTTCAGCGTTGTTGACAATCTTTTCGGAAAGTTCCCTGACCTGTATTACATAAAGTGGGACGCAAATACTCCGCTTGAGAATTACGGTTCGCCATATCTTCCTAAGGATAAGCAGAGTAATCTCTACGTTGACTATGTGCTTGGTCTTGAGAAGGTCTTCAAGCGCGTACGTGAGAAATACCCAGATAAGGTGATTCAGGCTTGCGGCTCTGGTGGCGGTCGTACGAATTATGGCGCAATGCCTTACTTTGATGAGTTCTGGGTGTCAGACAACACAGATGCTCTCCAGCGTGTTTATATCCAGTGGGGAACAAGCTACTTCTACCCTGCAATCTCAATGGGTCAGCACGTCAGCACATCACCAAACCACAACACTGGTCGCAACATCCCTATCAAGTTCCGTTTTGACGTAGCTTCCAGCGGTCGTCTCGGCATGGAGATGCAGCCAAAGGAGATGAACAAAGAGGAATTTGAATTTGCCAAGAAGGCTATCCAGGAGTACAAGGGTATTCGCGACATCGTCCAGTTGGGCAACCAGTACAGACTCGTTTCTCCATACGACAATCCAGACCTCGCGTCGCTCATGTATGTAACTGATAATAAGGACAAAGCGGTATTCTTTGCTTATAAACTCCGCAGCTTCAAAATACAGCGTTTCCCTCTTGTCCGCATGGCTGGTCTTGACGCAAATGCGATGTACAAGATTCGCGAAATCAACGTGCAGGAAGAGAAGCATCGCTCTCCACTCGACGGAAAGGTTGTTTCTGGCCGCGTGCTTATGAACACAGGCGTAGAACTGAAGTTTGACGATTACGATCAGTTCGCTTCAAGAGTCTTCGAACTCGTAAAGCAGTAATTCCCCAAAAATAGCATTCCCTCTATGAAGCAGAAAAATATACAGGAAATAAATGATGTTTCTGACCTCGAGAATGTAGATACATCGGAAATGGACTCCGATGCACGCAAGATCTACTTCCTGTCAACAATTGTAGGCGCACTGCTTACGGCAATCACCGCATGGACTCTGTTCTTTATGTTCACGGAACTGGACGACTTAAGGCAGCTTATCAAATGTGGTGTCGTCAGCATAGTGATACCGGTTGTACTCTTCCCCATCTACAAGATATGCGAAAAGAGCAACGACTATCTGAAGATTGTGCCTTGCCTGAAATACACAAATTGCTTCAACTGGATACTGACTGCGGCACCGCTATTCCTCGTCCTCTACTGCATCATCAGGTTCGGCATCAACCTGAGAATGCCAGGCGGCATCTATGCCTACTTGGCTCTACTCGCCGTCTGCTTCCTCATCTGCATCATTGCGGCAATAAACGCCAGTCAGGCTTTCGACAAGGAGGAGCCTTTCCACTCAATGCTCCTAACGTACATAAACGACACCACCTTCCATTGGTGGGCGGCATTCTTCGGACTTGTAGCAATAGGCATCATTCTCGTGTTCAGAAGCGGATGGTTTGACTCATAACCGAATAACAATAAGTTTTGGAATGATATACCAGTTGTCCTTTTACTTGTAGGGCGAAGTTTACTGAGCCGTTTGCGGGAATAAAACCAGAATCGCGGCTCGGAAATCCTCGCCCTACATCTTAAAATTTAATTTGTAAAAATTCCCCTTTTCTTTGTATAAAGAAAGGTTAATAATGCAATTATTTCAGCAAATATAATTGTATTTTATACTTTTATATCAATTTTGTCAACTTAAGTTTGCAGTTTCTCTAAAAAAGTGTTAACTTTGTACCCGATTTTGAGGATGTTTTAAGTCCTATAACTAATCTTTAGCAAGGCTTTTACTGAACAATTATGGGTGCAAAGATAAGACATGAAGGTGTTGTAAGAAGCATTAAGGGGAATGTTGTGCAAGTGCAGTTTGTACAACAGTCTGCCTGTTCCCATTGCGAAGCAAAAGGCCACTGCAATGCTGCAGAAAGCAAGGAAAAGATTATCGATGTGGAGTGTGCAGAAGCCACTTCGTATGCCATCGGCGACCATGTTATGGTGATGGGTAGTCAGAAGGTAGGATTCATTGCAGTGCTCTATGGCGCTGTGCTGCCTATGTTTGCCATGATGGCTGCGGCTATCACAACTGCGCTTGTAACAAAAGACGAATTGCTGTCTTCGCTCCTGGGATTGGGAGCATTGGCAGCATATTTTGTTTGCCTGTATTTCTTCAGGCACAATCTGAAGCAGCAGCTAAAGTTTGAAATACGATAACAAAAAAAAATAAACTAAATAAAAACAATACATTATGGATCCAATTCTCTCAGCAGTACTCGTTCTTGGAGGCGTAGGCTTGGTGGCAGCAGTCATCCTGTTCGTTCTCTCTAAGAAGTTTGCTGTTTATGAAGACCCTCGAATTGCTCAAGTTGCGGAGCTTCTGCCAGGTGCAAACTGTGGTGGTTGTGGTTTCCCAGGCTGTTCGGGTATGGCTGATGCCCTCGTAAAGGGTGCTGATGCCGGTTCTCTCGAAGGACTTATGTGTCCTGTTGGCGGTGCAGACTGTATGGGTAAGGTCGCTGACCTTCTCGGCATGGCTGTTGCCAATGGAGAGCCAAAGGTTGCTGTCGTTCGCTGTAACGGCACATGTGCTAACCGTCCTACAATCGTTGAGTACAGCGGTTTGCGTACCTGCGCTGCAATGAACTCTTGCGGTGCCGGCGAAACTGCCTGTGGCTTCGGATGTCTCGGCTGCGGCGACTGCGTGGCAGCTTGTACATTTGATGCTATCCACATCAACGAGGAAACAGGACTTCCTGAGGTTGACGAAGAGAAGTGCGTTGCTTGTGGTGCCTGCGCTAAGGCTTGTCCACGCAACATCATCGAGCTTCGCAACAAGGGACCTAAGAACCGTCGCGTTTTCGTTAGTTGCGTAAACAAGGACAAGGGTGCTATTGCAAAGAAGGCTTGTGCTGCCGCTTGTATCGGTTGCGGTAAGTGTGCTAAGAACTGTAAGTTTGAGGCTATTACTGTAGAGAACAACGTAGCGTACATTGACTTCACAAAGTGTAAGCTCTGTAAGAAGTGCGTTATGGAATGTCCAACAGGCGCTATCCACGCTGTAGGCTTCCCACAGAAGGCTGCCGCTGCTGCTAAGCCAGCTGCTTCTGTTGCCGGTGTTAAGCCTGCTGCAACTGCTGCTCCTGCAAAGCCTGCTGCTCCAAAGGCTGACATCCCTAACATGCCTTCATACCCAGTACAGGGTGCAAAGCAGGTGGAAAATCCACGTCCACTCGTAGTAATCAAGTATAACAAGAAATAATAGGAGGCTCGACATAATGAATGTAAAGACATTTAGAATTGGTGGTGTTCATCCAGAGGAGAACAAGATCACCCACGAAGTTCCTACCGTTGTTGCCGAACTTCCAAAGCAGGCCATCTACCCTCTCACTCAGCACATCGGTGCTCCTGCCAAGCCTATCGTTGCTAAGGGCGACAAGGTGAAGGTTGGACAGATGATTGCAGAGGTTAGCGGCTTTATGTGTGCTAATATCCACTCTGGCGTTTCTGGTACTGTTCTCAAGGTTGACAACGTACTTGATACAGACGGTCGTCGCACTCCTGCCATTGTTATTAATGTAGAAGGCGATGAGTGGGACGAGAAGATTGATCGCTCTGACAAGCTTGAAACTCTCGAACAGCACCCAGAACTCACACCAGAATCAATCATTGCAAAGGTGAAGGACGCTGGTATCGTTGGTATGGGTGGTGCACGTTTCCCAACTCACATCAAGCTTGCTCCTCCTCCAGGAAGCAAGGCTGAGTGCGTTATCATCAACGCTGTAGAGTGTGAGCCTTATATCACTGCCGACTATCGTCTCATGATGGAGAAGGCTGACCAGATCATTGAAGGCACAAAGCTTCTCATGAAGGCAGCAAAGGTAGATAAGGGCTATATCGGTATCGAGGACAACAAGCCTGCTGCCATCGAACTTCTCGCTGACAAGTGCGCTTCAATCCCAAACATTGAGGTTGTTGCTCTCGCAAAGAAATATCCACAAGGTGGTGAGAAGCAGCTCATCGACGCTGTTATCCGTCGTCAGGTTCCTGCTCCTCCAGCACTCCCTATCCACGTAGGTGCTATCGTTCAGAACGTTGGTACTGCATACGCTGTATATGAGGCAGTTATGAAGAACAAGCCTCTCTTCGAGCGTTATACTACCGTAACTGGTAAGAAACTAGAGAAGCCAGGCAACTTCCTCGTTCGTATGGGTACTCCTTTCCAGCAGCTCATCGACGTATGTGGCGGTCTTCCAGACGGCAACAACAAGGTGCTCTCAGGCGGTCCTATGATGGGTAAGGCTGTTACTAACCTTGAGGTAGCTGTAGGTAAGGGTGTAAACTCTATCACGGTTATCTCTGGCGAAGAGGCTGTTCGCAAGGAAGCAGACCCATGTATCCGTTGTGCAAAGTGCGTCAGCGCTTGTCCAATGGGTCTTGAGCCATATCTCCTCGCTACAGCAAGCGCAATGAAACTGTATGACAAGTGCGAGGAAGAGGACATCGTCTCTTGTATCGCATGTGGTTCATGCCAGTTCACTTGTCCTTCTCACCGTCCTATCCTTGACAATATCCTTCAGGGTAAGGGTGCTGTTATGGGTATCATTCGCGCAAGAGCTGCGAAAAAATAAATCAAGAAATCATCAAATCATCAAATATTAAATGATTTTATGGGAAAACTAATAGTTTCACTTTCACCACACGCACATTCTAACGACTCGGTCGAGAAGAATATGTACGGCGTTATTATTGCGTTGGTGCCAGCATTGCTCGCTTCGTTCTATTTCTTCGGACTGGGCTCTGCTATAGTCTGTGCCACAAGTGTGGCTGCCTGCGTACTCTTTGAGTGGGCAATACAGAAGTTTATTATGGGTCAGGAGCCAAGAATCACTGACGGATCAGCTATTCTCACTGGTCTTCTTCTCGGCTTCAACCTTCCTTCAAATCTTCCTATCTGGATTATCATCATCGGCGCACTCGTAGCTATCGGCGTTGGCAAGATGTCTTTCGGCGGTCTCGGTTGCAATCTTTTCAACCCAGCCCTCGTTGGTCGTTGCTTCCTCCTCGTCAGCTTCCCAGTGCAGATGACTTCATGGCCAGTAGCAGGTCAGCTCGGTGCATACACTGACGCTACTACAGGTGCAACTCCACTCTCGCTTCTCAAGCGCATCGCTAAGGGCGACACATCTGCTGCTGATCAGCTTCCTGATGCAATGAACCTCCTTCTCGGAAATCCTGAGAACGGTCTTGGTGCTGGTACTATCGGTGAGGTTTGCGCTCTCGCACTCATCATCGGTCTTGTTTACATGCTTTGGAAGAAGATCATCACATGGCACATCCCTGTATCTATCATCGGTACAGTAGCTGTGTTCAGCGGTCTTATGTGGCTCTGCGACTCTGCTCACTATGTAAACCCAATCTATGAAATCCTCACTGGTGGTCTCCTTCTCGGTGCTATCTTCATGGCTACTGACTACGTTACATCACCAATGTCTTCAAAGGGACAGATCATCTACGGTGTCAGCATCGGTATTCTTACCGTTTGTATCCGTAACTGGGGTGCATATCCAGAGGGTATGTCGTTCGCTATTCTTATCATGAATGCGTTCACACCACTCATCAACACTTACGTTAAACCAAAGCGCTACGGCGAAGTAGTAAAGAAATAAGGAGGACCATAAGATGCAGAAATTAAAATCATCTATCACCAATATGGTGCTCGTGCTCGTTGGCGTAGCAGTCATCATGGGCGCTATTCTCGCTTACGTAAATCAGTTGACTACTCCTGCCATCAAGGCTATCAACGAAAAGAACACTCAAGAAGCTATTGCAGCAGTTCTTCCTGGCGTAAATTCTGAAGAAATCAAGGATGAGGAAACAACCCTCAATATCGATGGCAAGGACTACGCTTTCGTTCTCCATAAGGCTATGGCTGGCGGCGAATGTGTAGGAACAGCAGTAGAATCCACTTCTGGCGGTTTCGGTGGCGACCTCAAGATCATGGTTGGCTTCGACAAGGAAGGTAACATTCTCGGTTACTCACTCCTTGCTCATGCTGAGACTCCAGGTCTTGGTGCAAAGGCTGACACTTGGTTCCAGAAGCCAGAGAATGGCGGCAAGTCAGAGAAGTCTTGTATCGTAGGAAAGAATCCTTCTGCTCCTCTTCAGGTAAGCAAGGACGGTGGCGAAGTTGACGCTATCACAGCTTCAACCATCACTTCCCGCGCTTTCCTTCTTGCAGTAAACAATGCTTATAAGGCAGCTTGCGGCAAGAGTGAGGCAGACGGACAGACAGCAGCTACTGCACAAAAATAATCAATTAATCGTCAAATCATAAAATCATCAAATGATATTATGAATCCAATAAAGATAATACTTAACGGCATCATAAAGGACAACCCAACGTTCGTCCTTCTGCTCGGTATGTGTCCTACTCTGGGTACTACCACTTCTGCCATGAACGGTATGTCGATGGGCTTGGCAACGATGGCTGTGCTTATTTGCTCAAACATCATCATCTCTTGCATCAAGAAGCTCACACCAGATATGGTTCGCATACCAGTGTTCATCGTTGTCATCGCATCTCTCGTGACAATCCTCCAGATGGTCATCAAGGCATACCTTCCAGACCTCGACAAGAGTCTCGGTCTCTTCATTCCGCTCATCGTGGTGAACTGTATCATCCTCGGTCGTGCAGAAGGTTTCGCTTGCAAGAACAATCCTATCGACTCTCTCTTCGACGGTGTTGGTATCGGTCTCGGCTTCACACTCGGTCTTACTCTCCTTGGTGCAGCACGTGAGATTCTCGGTGCAGGCTCAGTATTCAGCATCGCACTCCTTCCAGAGCAGCTCAACATGCTCATGTTCGTAATGCCTCCAGGAGCGTTCATTACTCTCGGCTACCTTACAGCTGTTTGGAATAAGGTTGTTAAGAAGTAATAGTCCAAATTGTAAATTGTAAATCCGTAAATTGTAAATTCAAAAGATGGAATATATACTTATTTTCATTACCGCCATCTTCGTGAACAACATCGTGTTGTCACAGTTCTTGGGCATCTGTCCTTTCCTTGGCGTATCACAGAAGGTTAATACAGCCATCGGTATGAGCGGCGCGGTTGCTTTCGTGCTCGTTCTTGCCACGCTGGTGACATACCTCGTACAGATCTACATCTTGAATCCGCTCGGACTTGAATATCTCCAGACCATCTCTTTCATTCTCGTCATCGCATCTCTCGTGCAGATGGTAGAGATCGTTCTGAAGAAGGCTGCTCCAGCACTCTATCAGGCTCTTGGCGTATTCCTTCCATTGATCACAACAAACTGCGCCGTTCTTGGTGTAGCTATCGCTGTTATCCAGAAGGACTACAACCTCGTAGAAAGCCTTGTCTATGCATTCTCTACAGCTCTCGGCTTCGGACTTGCACTCATTGTCTTCGCTGGTCTCCGTGAGCAGCTTGCAATGGTAAAGATACCAAAGGGCATGCAGGGCGTTGCCATCACAATGGTTACAGCCGGTCTCCTCAGCCTCGCCTTCATGGGCTTCTCTGGCGTTGACGGCGGTCTCAAGCTCCTCTTCGGCATCGAATAATAAATGTTTACCGCAAATTGTAGGGCGAAGATTTCTGAGCCGCTTACAATAATAAATGTGGCGCACAGGTTTCAACTTGTGCGCCACATTTTTATACTTTACAGAGTACACTATTCTTACGATCCTCAGAGCAACTAAAACAATGCAACTTTTCCCATGCTGCCGAGATCAAGCATTGCTTTGATATTCATTGCATTGAAAAGTCTTGCTACTGTCGAGAACGTGACGTTGCAGCCATTCTCAATCTTACTGATCTGTGATTTCTTAACACCAACAAGTTCTCCAAGTTGTTCTTGGGTAAGTTCGCGTGATTGACGTGCCTGACGAATAGCTTCACCAATAAGGAACTCTTGCATCTGAGCATCATATTCCTGACGTGCCTGAGTCCCCTTTACTCCGATCACTTTGTCAAGTGCTTCATCTTCTGTATAGAATTTCATATTGTACCAATTATTTTTTATTCTTGCTTTTATAATATTCTTCTCTTATTGCCTCAGCTTTTTCTATTTCTTTTTGAGGCGTCTTCTGGGTCTTCTTTATAAATCCATGAGTCGTTATGACATAAGTGTTGGTGTCTGAGTCCCAGAACGAAAGAAGACGATATTGAATCCCATTATATAATGTTCGGAATTCCCAAATGTCAGTCCCCACAAGTTTCTTGAACAATTTGGGATCTTGATTGTAACGCGCCTTACTAGCGTTGAACATGATCTTTGCCCTTGCCTTTTCAGGCAATGTATCCAAAAAACTAATGACTTCTTCTGAGTAAATTATACTAAACTTCGGTTTCGCATCCATAAATGCTTTCTACTATTTTATTTTGGTGCAAAATTACGTAAAAGTTTCCATATAAGCAAACTTTTTGCGAATAATTTGCCCATTGTGCGGAATTATTTACAATAGAGTAAGGTTCTTGGCGGTAAATTAATGTGACAATCAAACAAAAATTCTGTTGTACTCATGAAGAATATCGTCACCCTCTGACTCCCCCACAGGGGAAGATTGCGGGTCTCTGGGATGTTGTAAACTTAATAAAAGTAGTGCGGAGATAGGTTTGACACCTATTCTCCGCACTACTGTTTCTGCTGGATAAAAAAATTGAATTCCAGCCTTTATACGAATTATGCTTAGCTTTATTCGTATCTTACTTCTTCTTTATCTCGTAGCCTATTTTCTTGAAAGCGGCGACGAAATCGTCATACTTGCTCTTCTTGCTGTCGTAAACGATTGTGACTGTCTGATTTGGAACAGAAGTGATTATCTTCTTGGTGCCCTTTACGAAGCGGATGTTTGACTTTATTCTATTCTCGCAACCTTCACAGTGCATTACGGGATTTGTTGTTACGACGAGAGTGTCGGCTGGTGCATTGCCAGCGCTTGCAGTCAGAGAGCAGAATGCAAGAGCGGCGAGGGAAAGAAACTTTTTCATATTTATTCTTTATTTATACTTAATTACCTGTTTTTTCAGGAACATCCATTTACTGATTTCCAATCTTAAATCTGACGCCCACATACGCCATGGCTCCGTCTATCGGTCCCCAGACCTGTGTTGCATCAAAGCGGTCAGACCACGGATTAGCGGCTCCGATGATTGGGTTCTTTATCTTATAGTTAGTAAGATTCTCTCCTCCAACATACACGCTGAAACGACGGAACTCACGGGTTACCTGCGCCTGAAGTTGAAAATGCGTTGGATAGGTTGACCTGCCGTCTGTGAGAGAAGGATCGTTTAGATTATAATAGAAATGCCCCGGACCATTCAGCTGACCGGTAACATCAAACTGCCAGAGTTCCATCGGCGTCTTGTAAGACAGCGTCAGCAAGCCCTTGTATCTTGAGGTTAGAGGGCGTTGCTTCAGTCCGATGTTCTTATATGAGGTCCGAGCATCATTATAGCGGAAAGCAGCCGTAGCAGTAAAGCCCTCAAAGAAAGGATAGGTGGCATCAATCTGAAGAGTGTGACTATAGCTCTTGCCATCCAGTTGTCCGAAGTGGAAGGCGAGTACATTCTTCCCCGTGCTGCGATCTTCCGTTAGGAAATCACTCACGACAAGCTGCTTCACGAAGTCAGTGTAGTAATACTCAGCATTCAACTCCAGCGTCTTCTCGTTTATCGGAATGAGGAAGTTAGCCGAAACGCCGTAGTTCCAAGCCTCTTCGCGAAACAGATTGTGGTCAGGACTCGTCTCGTTGTCCATAACAAACACTCTTCCACTTGCCATCAGCGGTACGTTCTCAGCGAAGGTGGCAGTGCGGTAACCTTTTCCGGCTGACGCTCTGAGCGTGAACACCTTTGAAGGCGAAAACTTCAAGTGAAGGCGTGGCGTAAGGAAGTTTCCCCACACGCTGCTGTTGTCAAAGCGCAAGCCAGCCATGGCGGTGAGCTTATCGTGAAGCTGGTATGTGTATTGCGCATAGACACCCGGAACGGTCTCTCGGCTCTTCATACCGCCAGCAAGTCCCTTACGCTTGAACAGGTCGTAGTTCAGCGAAGCACCCGTAGCAAGGTTATGATGTTCGCCGAAGTCCGTTTCGTACATAAGCTGCGCATAGCCGTTGGTCTGAGCGAAGTCGTATGTGTTCCGTCCGAAACTATTATCAGCATCATGAATAGAACCGCTAAGCATCAGAGCAACGCTTTCGTTGCGGTCAGCATTGAGCGTTATGCCGTTCTTCCACTGTGCCTCATATCGGTTTGTGTTGACCGTAGCCGTCCACGGTTCTGCCGCAGCAGACGAAGAGTGCCTATGGTGGCTCTGCCCACTGATGCGCTCATCCCTCATCAGCTTGACCGACAACTGACTTATCCATCCTGGCGAAACATACGCCCAGCGGTGCATGAGATTATACTGACGGATCTTAGGCATATCCATGAAGCCATCATCGTTTCCGTCATGGTCTGTCTGACGGTTCTCGAAGTGCAGAAGGATGCTGGTGGAGAGCTTGTCGGTAAGATGCACGCTGGCATCAGCATTAGCCTCCAGCTTCATGTTCGTATCGAAATAGGCATTTCCACGAACGCCGTCAGTGCCTTGGGGCTTGGAAAACTCGATGTTTATCTGTCCCGTAGTGCTCTCATAGCCATTCTTCACGCTCGATGCTCCCTTGCTCACCTGAATGCTCTGCATCCACGTTCCAGGAATATAGCCCAGTGAATAAGGAATGGCAGCGCCACGAAGGTTAGGCATGTTCTCCGTAAGCATCTGAACATAAGTGCCGCTGAGTCCTAAGAGTTTTATCTGCTTGGCACCGGTCGCTGCGTCAGAGTAACTGACGTCCACGGAAGGATTTGCCACGAACGATTCGCCGAGATTGCAGCAGGCTGCACGGAAGAGCTGCGCCTTGCCAATGAGTTCCATGTTCTCAGTGCGATAGCCCATCTTCCCTGCGCCAGCAGCCTTCACCACGACCTCTTTCAGTTCGTGGTTGCCTTGCAGCGAGTCCACCTGTGCCATAGCCTTCAGTGGCAGAAGCATAAGCAGACAGCAGTATATTAATCCTTTTCTGTTCAAAACAGCAATATTCAAAAAAAAAATATATATTATCGCGGGTTATTCTGCTGCAAAATTACGGGAATTTTAGTTTTTAACCAAATAAATCCGCCAAAAACGGTATTCTTATGCAGATTTCTTTTGCATTTTCAATGTTTATTTGTAATTTTGCAGCTGAAGCGGTGCGACAATACGTGTTGCCCCGAAGTTTGTTTAACCCTAAAAACCTTATCAAATAAACAACTATGAGAATCGATTTCAACTCAATGGAAGAAGTCTCTATGCCTAACTTCAAAGGTGGAGAGAAAAGCATGGAAGCACGTATGTTCTTCGACGGAAAGAACAGAATCATGAGATCACGCCTCACTCCTGGTGCGTCTATCGGCATGCATACTCACGACACAAGCAGCGAGATAATCTATATTCTGGAAGGCAATGCCATTAACATCTGCGACGGCGTGGAAGAGCAGCTTGCTGCCGGCGAATGCCACTACTGCGAGAAGGGACACACTCACACACTTATCAACAATAGCGACAAGGACGTGGTCTTCTTCGCCGTTGTTCCAGAGCAGTAATATTTACCATGTACCATTTACCATTTACAATGTACCATTCTGATGGCGCATACATGGAGTATGGATTCTACATGATGTGTGGAGAATAACGGACTCGAACCGTTGACCCCCTGCGTGCAAAGCAGGTGCTCTAGCCAACTGAGCTAATCCCCCAGGGATTTCAAGGGAAGTAGTCCTGAGCAGACTTGAACTGCTGACCCCCACATTATCAGTGTGGTGCTCTAACCAACTGAGCTACAGGACTAGCTAACTGCTCGGTTTCTAGTATTTCCCGATTTATCATTGTTTTTATTTACCACAGACGAGAGTAGTAGAAGCCAGGATGATTTCTCTTTACCTTGCTTTTTAGTGAAGAGTGAAAAGTGAAAAATGAAGAATCACTAACACTTGCACCCTCTTGGACGATCATCTCCAGAAAGGAGGTGTTCCAGCCGCACCTTCCGGTACGGCTACCTTGTTACGACTTAGCCCCAATTACCAGTTTCGCCCTAGGCCGATCCTTGCGGTCACGGACTTTAGGCGCCCCCGGCTTTCATGGCTTGACGGGCGGTGTGTACAAGGCCCGGGAACGTATTCACCGCGCCATGGCTGATGCGCGATTACTAGCGAATCCAGCTTCATGGAGTCGGGTTGCAGACTCCAATCCGAACTGGGACGTGCTTTACTGATTAGAACTATGTCACCATAATCCAACTCTCTGTACACGCCATTGTAACACGTGTGTAGCCCCGGACGTAAGGGCCGTGCTGATTTGACGTCATCCCCACCTTCCTCACACCTTACGGTGGCAGTATCTCCAGAGTGCCCAGC
>JAZRYU010000131.1:0-14753 GCA_045600885.1 Prevotella sp. | reverse complement strand
ATCGTTATTGTTATTGCCCTGAGTAATAATCAAGTTTTTAACACCTTCGTAGGTCTTTTTGATTTTACTGCAGGCATATCTCAATTCGTTGTTGCTACCTTCCGTTTTCATCTCGCCGATTCTGTGGTCAATCTGATCAATGAATCTTCGAAAGGAATCTGTATCAATAGCCTTCTTTATTACCTCTGCATTATTTTCTATAACTAGTTTCTGATCATCCTTTATTAAACTATCTGCAGAATCAATGAATCTATCAATTTCTCGGTTCATGCCTTCTACCAACTTGTTTTGAACGCATAGAATCACAATACGGTCAAAGTGTTGGGGATAGTATTCGCACGTCAATTTTCCAATCGTATAAGACTTTCCTCCACCTGTAGCAATATCGCAGATGTGGAGTCCTGGCGTGACATATTCTTTGAAGATAGCTTCAACGTGTTCACTAAGTTGTTCTTTATATGATTTTGACATAATCATGATAGAGTTTACGAAAATTTCGGTGCAAAGGTAGGATAGGGTAGTCTCAAATCATGGGACAAGCTCGAAGAAAATGCTTTGGGGTTGCATATTTCTTGTCGTATTTGCCTTCTTGCGTCCTATGGGCGCAAAGGTACGGATATTTTTTCACATACTCGCCACTTTGCCCTTGCTTTAACATCATCTTTAACGTTTCTGCATCAAAAAAGCCCCAACATCGGGATGATGTCAGGGCAATTTTTGAAGGTATTGCGCAGAACTATCTGTTGTCCTTGATGCGCTTGCTGATGTAGCAGTCGATGCCGAAGATGCTACCACAGTAGATGAGGATCTGGGCGAAGATGAAGAGGACTGAGTCGTGGATTTCACCAGGTGGTGGCATAAGCAAGGCTACAAAGGCGAGGATGATGCCGAAAAGGATGAGCACGATGGCGGTCCACTCTTTGAGGTTGGGATTGATGTTTGATGTCATAAGCCAAAGGTTTTATGATTGGAAGCACCCAATGAGAGTGTTCTCAAAAGGTGCTTCCGTTCAGTCAGAGTTTAGAGGTACGTAATATCATCGTCATCACCGAATGAACTACCTCCACCCGAAGTTACAGCCTTGAAGCTTGCGGTGAGGCTGAGGTTCTGAGTCACGTTGATGTTGCGGCTTGCCTCGGTGTTGCCATCGCTCCACTTGTCAAACTGGTAGCCGGACTTAGGCGTTGCAGTAACGTTCACGCGAGAACCTTCAGAGTAAGTTCCGCCTCCAGTTACAGTACCCTGTGCGGTATTGGCTGAAGTCACGCTGATGGTGTACTGGCGAGATGAATTGCCGCCAGAAGTACCACCATTGCCACCATCGTTTGAGGTGTTGCTCTCACCGCGGTTGTACTCAACCACTTCCTTGAAGCGTGCGGTCACATCGAGCTGCTTCTTCGAAATCTCACCAGTACCGATGGCATTGATGTACGCCTTGACGATGTTGCCCGATGGAGTGAAGTCAGCAGGAGAGTCGGCAGGACGACTTGTCAGACCGAGGCTGAAGATAGCAAGGTCATCGAGCTTCACCTTCTTCGAGTCGAGCAGAAGTTCACGGACGCAAGCCACCATGTCCTTCAGAACGCCATGGATAGTACCCTTGGAATAAGGAGTGTTGTGGTTACTCATGTGCTCAGCGAGCTCTTCGATGTCAATGGTCTCGTCGTGGAAGGCGCGAGCATAATACTTGTCCTTCAGGCCAGCCGAACTGTTGTTTTTGTAAATCTTGTACTTGATAGAAGCCATAATAATACGGTTTTAAAAGTTGAACAATCTGTTTGGTAAAAACTCGAAGCGTGTTTTTCTTAAACAGGGCCCGTGTTTTGGTTAAACGCGCTTTGGGTTTTACGATGCAAAGTTACGACATTCGCCACTGGCGGTTGGGCGATAGATAATGATGCCGTGCGATAGCGGAACATTTTCCAAAAGAAAGTCTTACGGCTCCCCCAAATGCTCCACAATCATGCGAATTTGACGCGGTGTAAACCCCTTCGAATTCTTCTCGTAACCAGCTGTTTCCAATTGTCCGAGCAGAGGAGTACAACGGTAAATCCATGCCATCAGATGGTTGACAGCGGTTCGAGGATTGCTGTCTGGGAAGTACATCAAGGCAAGTTCTTTCTTGGTGTATGGTCGTATCTTGAAGTCCGTCATTTCGATTGAGATTTTTGTTGAACGTAATAATCAGAGAAATCCTTGCACCCTATAGGTAGATGGTGGTGCTGAAGGTCTGGTAGAATCTCTTTCAGTTGAAGAAACAGTCTCTCACCTGGTGCATCCTTATCTGGATACATGTGGAACTTAGTTGAGAGTTGAGAGCTTAGAATTGAGAGTATTTCCGTGTCCTTAGGCGAAAGCAGAGTAGCCGATGGTATGGCAATCGCCTTATGCCCTGCCGAAAGCATTGCCCAACAATCTGAGCATCCTTCAGTTATCCAAAGTTCATCGCCCAGCTTCAGTCGTTTCACAATCTGGAGATTATAGATGCTGCACCTGCTACCATAGGGAAACTTGAAACGTGGCGAAGCACCTTTCTGTAGATTACGGTTCTGCACACCAATCAACTTGCCATCAACATCGTAGTAAGGAGTCTGCAACCAGTTCACTCCGTTTCTGTCACGCCATGAACTGACCTTGCACCAACTGATGACACGAGGATCAAGCCTACGTTCTTCGAAGAGAAACTTGCGTGCCTCGTCCGACAACCAAGGGCGAAGGAAGAAACCCTCATACCTGCTGGCATCAAACGTTTTCATTTCCGTCAATGTCTTTTCTGTTGTTGGCTTCCATTCGTCCAGAATCACGTTGTGCGAATCAGCCAACCATCGGCAAGCCTCCTTGAAGTCGAGTCGCAGATGCTTCATCACAAGATCGATAGTCCCCAACGACTCATCCATGCACACAAAGCAACGGCAAGTGTTCTTGCGCAGGTTATACGAAAGGCTTGCTGTATGATCGTCATGGAAAGGGCAAAGACTCTTGTGCCCACGCGTAACTCGGAGTCCGAGTCGCTCTGCGACCCCCTCAATAGGAAGGTCGCGGAGCTTCTGTAGTTCAAACTTGTCCATGCTGATCGTTAATTTTGTGTGCTGCCCTTCAGGTACTCATCCGTCTTGGTGTAGAGCCCCGTCTGGTTACTGTAGGTAATGAACTTGCGGAACATCCACTTGCGTATCTGTCCGTTCGTGCCCTCCTTGCTCTTGCCAAGGCTGATACGAAGGGCTTCCAACTGGGCCTCGCTAAACGAAGTGTCAAGGCTGTCCAGCAGATTCTTCGGTCCACGACGCTGTGCCTCGTTCTGAGCATCAGCATCCTTGCCAAGCAAATCGGCAAAAATCTGCATCTTACTCCAAATGTCGTGATACACAAGCCATTCCACCAGTTCGCCCATGGAGCGTGTCCAAGACTGATTGTTCAAAATCCACATCACGCAGCCAGCCTTCCATGCCGAAACCAGTGCTCGTTTCGAAATATCCCACAGAATATCATCGTCTGCAAGGTCCGCCATCTGTGCCATGTCCTCTGCCAACTTATCCGTCAGCTTGTTCAATGGCTTGATGATGAAGCGACCCTTGCTGATGTCGAGGCGCATAAGGAAGTCATCCAACTTCTTGTAGAACTCATCCGAATACTTGCCCTGACGTGGTATGCGACCGTCACGGCTGGTACGTGCCTTGTAGGAGAAAACCATACGACCGAAGGTGCCAGTAAACAAGTCGCTCTTGTAGAACTTGCGAGTAGCGAAAGGCGTGCTGCTGATGGTGATGTTGGTACGCAGAATCGGATTACCAGTCACGCCATCTGCTGTTGCACGAAGGGCTCCTGCACGCTGACGATCGTAGATGTTACGGATCATCTGACTCACCTGCTTATGACCGCCACACATTCTGTCAGCCATCTCCACCTCAGGCATATTGAGGTACTGAGTCACTCCACCCTGTGCCTCACATGCCATAGCGTTCTGAAGGTAGGCTGGGTTGGTCACATCGCTTGGTGGGAAAAGGAATGCTACGTCTGGACGAGCAGGTTTCTCCTTGTTGGCAGACTTTGTTTTGACCTGCTTCTGCCAGCACACCAACTTCTGCAACTCCGCTTCATCGTGAATGCGGAAATCGCGACAAATGGCTTCCACCAAGTTCGAGAATTGACCCTTGTTGCAGCCCGAATCGGCAACCAAGTTAGCCATCATGCCACAAAGTTCCTTCCAACTGAGGTCTGGGTACTGAAATTCCGAACCTCTTACGTGTGCGCCAAGTACGGGGAAGAGCATCGGAACGAGTGGTTCGTGCATGTCTTTTGATACCTGCGAGAGCAGAAGTTTGATACATTCTGTGCCCTTGCCGAGTGCTGGCATCTTAGGCGCAGTTGCTTTTGAAATATCGTAATTCATTGATATTTTGCTTTTTAGACGAATGAATAATAGCCGAGCGTTCCCTTAATGTTCCAGTTCTTTTTGTTCCAGTTATTTCTTTTGTGGTTCCTTATTCCCTCTTTCTGTACTATAACTATCTATATATTAGTTAATTATAAAGTTTTAAGAAAGGTATTTTGTCCCCGAAAAAGTAATTGGAACAGGAACAATTGGAACATCGCGGTTAAGTGAGAGCAGAGGGAAGCTTGCTTCCACTCTGCCGAACACAAGCGATGAAGATCGAAGGTCAACGCCCAGCGGTTAATGATTACTAGCAGATGCCTTCTTCTACAAGGCCTTTGAGAGCCTTGATGAGTTCTTTGGCAACACCGAAGGCATAACCCACGATGCTGAAATCTGCATCAACCTTCATTGGCTTGAAGTTTGGACGAAGGCTACAATCATCGCGTCTTGTTATTGTAATGTATGTACCATTAAACACGTGTGGGTTTCTTTTACCTGTTGTTGATGGAAGAGTCTCGATGAAAGTGTAATGGCTATCATCAAAACCATAATCTTCACTTTCAACATCGCGTCTCAGGATGCCAGGGTATTCCTTCCCTGGCTTCATGAGTACTTCGTTCTGCAACTTAGTCTTCAGATCTGCGCACAACTCAGTATTCACTTTCATACCTCACCTCCTTTCTCCGCGCCATTCTCTTTTGAAGCAAGGTACTTGCGGTAGCCCTTTGCGAGAGGTGAATCACTTGAGAGCATCTCAGCGAGAATGTCTCTTACAAGGCGAGGCTGACCACTTCTTTTGTCCAGTCCTCTGCCAGATGAAATGTTATTTGTATAACACATGTTTGCCAACGCCGAGTGGATAGGTTTGCCACATCAGCGTTTGTTGGCAATTTCCCAAGTAGTCGATTTACGACACCATCAAGAAAGTGGTGTAGTAGATGGTTAGACTAAACGCAAGAAACCCATATCCTGCTGTTTATATGCAAGATATGGGCTATGAAATAATTTCAAAAAAGTCAAAAGAAAAACTTACGACGAGTAGATTGCGTCGTAAGTTTAGATTTTATCAGAGGTAACCAGCAAGGGCTTGAATGGCATCATTGACCACAGTCTTTGCTCCTTTACGTTCAGTTTCTTGACGTATATTTGGAAAAGGCTTGCCAGTTTCATCTACAAAACGACAACAAACAACTGTCCATGGTGACGTCCCTTCTGGCCAAGTAGTTATTATAGGTTTATCACCTTTGATAAGTCCTTTGATAATCCAAGTGAGAATATGTCTGTCTTCATATTTCCATTTGTAGGTCGTTCTACATGGGTGACCTGCGAACAAACTCATCATACTTTTAACGTCAACTGAAGGCTCAATCAAATTGTGTTGCTTCAACTTATTTGTAAACTCTTGGATGGCTGTAGCAAAATAATCATCGTTGTCATAGATGAAGCAACAATCTGTACGATATTTCTTAAATCCCCTAGCCTCGTCCTCATATTTCTCGGATCGTCCCAACTTAAACTCTTTATCGGGATTCTTGTTGAGATTTGAGGTATAGAACAAAGATACGTCGTAACAACCAGCAGCCCCAATGACATAGGCATATCTGTCTTGTAGTTCAAGCCAACAGCGTGCCAACTCCGCTATTACATAATGCATGTAAACGACATACTCAATCATAGGTTTGGCAAATTCTGACACAATTGGATTTTCAGAAGTTATGTTTTTCCAGGCTTGACCACCATAATCATGAATGACAAGTTGACGTTTTGCTTCGTTTACCAAAGTTGTAACAGATTCGCGAGTCTTCTTAAGAACGAATTTCGTTAGTTCTTCACTACCATCAGACTCTAACAAATCTGTTGCTGCATTGATATGGCGATTAATTTCGTTTTCGACAACAAACCTGTAGTAACGCAGTTTAGTTGTAAACAGTACAGACATTAGGGGAGTGAGCACATATAATGGTTCCGTTTCCAATTCAACGTGTGGCAAACTGCTCGCCTCTGTCATATACTCGTTGTCCGTTGTGCAGACATCCTTAAACAAGATAAGGTCGTGTATTTTCTTTAAATCAAAATTATACATAGGGCGTTCTGATTATAGGAACCACAAACAGTTACTTTCAGTATATACAGTCCTGTCATTGAAGTGAGGCATTATTTCTGCAATCATCTCTGGATATTTGATGGTGACAGGAAGTCCTTGTTGCTTAACCGACTTCCAGTAGATTCTGCTGAACTGATATACCTGATCAATCAATTGTTGAACGACTGGAGTTTCGATTTCATCGTTTCTGTTTGGACAAGCAATTGTCAGTTTTATTGGGAATGGGAATCCATCCATATTGCTGAAACGCTCGTTTTCATAACGAGTGTTGTTACAAAGCAGATAGCGGTGACCTTCTTTTGAAAGTCCGAGATTTATCCATCTTCCACTAAAGGGCATAAGGCTTTTTACAACTTCATTTTGACGCGTTTGATAGTTGTACGAAGTGTATGTACTTTCTTCATCAAAAAGTACAATATCTTCAGATTCAGTCTTGTTGATAGTCACAATATATACAGGTACATCAAGATTGAGACTCTTGAGCATATCCTCAACCTTTTTGAACTCACGTTTGCGACTAATCTTCTTGTAATAATGTATGATGATACGCTCTGGCTGACTATTTACAGCAGAGTATCGTATAATTGCCATCTTGATAGCACCTACCAGTTCGTCAAGTTCTGATTTTTGGAAATAACTGTAGTCGTTGAAAACGCCAGTATTGTCAAAAGAAAATGCAGCACCAATATATTGTTGGTTATCGCTACGAAATGCTCCGATGCCAATAATCAGTTCCTTCTTTTCTGTTTCGTCTAACAACCAGGGAGAACCGCCTAACTTTGCACAAATCGCAACACCCATATTTTGAAGAGTGTAAGCGAAGTTTGCTTTTTCATTTCGTTTATCCTTGGCGATAGTTTTGTTCATCTTATCCCTGTCAATACATTGTGTAGGAATATCATATTTCAGAAGTAACTCCTTGATTTTGTAATAACACTCCTTTGTATCTCTGGAAGAAGCATACTTGTGAATAGGCGAAATGTAGATGCCGACATATTTAACGCGATTGTCTTTTGTCCTATAGCATTCGCTTTGAAGGGCTTTTTCTATTTCAGGAACTGGGTTGTATTCATCCTCAAACTGAATATGAAAAGATGCGTCAGCATAACTGACAGGACTACCTATGTAGTTACAAAGAGCTCGGCTTTGTCCTCTATAACCGCCTTCGCGAAGATTCTTGATTAAATCTCTTGCCTCAGCCACACTACTCTTGGGAAAGATGAAGATCATTCGGACATCGGTATGAGGACATTTTATATGCGGGCCATAATTGACACCATGCTGCTGACGTGCATTTTTTACGTCGTTACCAAATTCATCCTTACCAAAAATCAGCATTCGCTTTGAACTGCTAGTTTGGCCTACTTGCAGTTGATTGACTTCTGTAAATGAATAGGCGAGGTTATGGAATATCTTTTCTATATCCTTAGTGTCGAGGAATCTTTTACGGAAGCCCTCAATCTTATCTCTATACTTTACGTATTTACTGTCAAAGGTAATGCTTTCGTCTCGTTTGTCTAATCCAAACAAACGTTTGAGATCTCCGCTTAATATCGGTCGTGTCGTCTCTTGTGGGCAATACATGTTATGGCTTTGCAGGTAATCGTATTTGTCTATCTTACGGACAACGTAATCTTTACCTTCAGAGTTCTTCTTAACCTCACGAGTCATAACCTTGTTAATCATACTTGGGGTTATTCCTGTTTGGCTTGTAAAAGGTTCCCCTGGGCTTTCGTTGAACAATCTTCCTATTGGCGCATTCAATAATTGTGCTGGTCTATCATTGGCAACAAGTAGGTATGGTCGTTTGTTAAAACGATCATACTTTACCCTAAGTGTAAATCTATCCATCTCTAGCAACTCATATTGTTTGCCATTATGAGTTACTTGCGTCTTTTCTCCATTGCTGAGCAACCACACCTGAATATCGTCCGTTATTCCAGACTTGGTTATTATCACATCGTTATAATATTTGAAATACTTCTCTAACCTACGATTATAGTACCTTTTAACAAGATATTCGTTTTCAATAACATTAAAGTTGATGTCTATAGCATCAAACCCTTCTGTTGGCAAATCAAAAGACGTATGCAGAGTAAGTCCACCGCAACCAGCAAAAAGGTCGATGTACTTTTTGGTCTGCTTAACCTCTTTCGGTACAAGCACGGGTGATTTGAGTCGAATACTTCTGTGCTCGGCATCGTCTTTGTCTGAGAAGTAGAACTTCACGGGTTCCTTCGGGTACTCGAAGGTGAGTGTGTTGAGACAAAGTTTCTCTTTTGTCATATAAATATAAAATTATGAGGATAGTCCTCGTTTGAACAGCGCAAAAATAGATCATATTTCTGATATGTGCAAATATTTGCTAACTATTTAAAATTATTTAGTATTATCTGTATTTGTATTGCTGATTATTGCGTATTTTTATTGCGAAAACGCTACTATATTTGCGAAACATAGTGTAATAATTAAACTCTATGTGGTATATTATGAATGTGAATATAGTATAAATAAGTGTTAAATTTATTACCATCTTTAAAATATTTATCTTCTTCTCTTGGATATTTATTAAATATAGTCTATATTTGCACCCATAATTTACAAATTAATCTTTCAAGATATGGCAGATTCACCTAAAAGACAACGCTTTACCAAGGTAGCAACAAACCGCGTGCAAAAAATCATTGATTATCTGACACTACTTCAGAATTGCTCTAACCGCAACAATTATGAGTATGATGAAGAGGATGTGAACCACATGTTTGACGAAATCAACAAGGCCCTTCGCGACACGAAGGCTGTTTATGCAAACGAAATGAACAAGGCTGCAGGAAAGGGTGGCTTCTCGTTTAACAAGTAAAGATAATCATTATGTCTAAAGATTTAGGTTGCAAATGGCATTTTTGCGAGGATCCTGACGGATTTAGTTTCGGCGCAGGCGTAGCTCCTCAGAAAAACTTCAAAAAGGCTACAGTTGCTGCATCAATCGTTAGAGAAAGCTTGCAGAACTCTATTGATGCTGCAGAAAGTTATCCTGTTAGAGTTGTTTATTCCAAGAAAGGTCTCTCCATTAATGAATATCCTTCGTTGTTTGGTATAGACGAGTGCTATGATGGAAGTTTCCTTTCTGATCATTTCAATGGTATCGTAAAGAGCTTTAACGAAAACGATGAGGAAAATATTCAAGAATATGAGCAGAAACTAGAATTTGTTTCAAACTTGAAAAATATGGCTACTTCAAGCGTTACGATACCATACCTACGAATTTCTGATTACAACACATCAGGAATGGATTATCGAGAAGAGGAAAATAAAGGCACTTTTGCAAGTTTTGTGCGCTCAGCAGGACGAAATGACAAAAACTCTAAAGGCTCTGCGGGTTCTTGTGGAGTCGGCAAAGGTGCGTATCTGCAAATGTCGCAGTTCAACACATTGATAGTTTCTTCGCGATCAAAGGATCAAACTCTATTTGAAGGCTATATGCTCGCTGTTTCACATTACGTGAACGGCAAAGGTTATCATCCCTATGCCTTTTATGACAGTAACAATCGCAAACCTGTATCGGAAACAAATAGAATTCCCGAAGATTTTCTACGTAAAGAGATTGGCACAGACATTAATATCATAGGTATTGATGATAGCGATTGGAAGCAACAGGTTTCTGATATGGTATGTGCTGTTCTCAAAAATTTCTGGTTAGCTATCTACGAAAACAAATTGGTTGTCGAGATTGAAGGAGTTGAAATTTCACGTGATAAACTTCCTGATTTACTTGAAGTGTATTTTGGAGACCAAAAGGATGGAGCCCAAGAAAGGACATATAATCCTTTGGTGTATTATAGAATCGTTGCTTCTCCAGAGAGTGATAAAATCAAACATTTGAAAGCTACATTACCTTTGCTTGGAGATGTCGAGTTCCATTTGAATAAGGCAAAAACAGGTAATGGAAGAATATTGTATATGCGCGAGAGTAGAATGTTGATTTTCTCACGTATAGAACGAATGTACAATCAAATAAATGGCGTTTTTGTTTGTACAGGAGAGAAAGGCAACGAGATTCTGAAAAAGGCGGAAAACGAAGCTCATAACGAGTGGAGGGCGAAGCAGGGTGATCAAACCGCAAAAGATGCTATTAATGCAGTATATGAGTTCATACAGAAATGTTTAGAGGCAGAGTTGGGTAGTGTCACCAAAACAACTGTTGACATTAAAAGCCTAGCAAAAAGGTTGCCTATTTCTACTGAACCTATATTTGACGAGGAATATGATGAAGATTCCGACCTTGACGAGGAGGGAAATACTATTACCGAAACTGTAGAGACTACAGATGCAAGTGACATTCAGTCTCATAAGGAGAAAACTGTATCTGCTGGCAAAGTTCGTGTAAGGAAGAAGAAAACAATCAATCCCGAGCCAACAGGAGATATATTTGAAATAACGTTTGATGGTGACGAGCCAGAAATCCCATCAGATCTAGAACCTCGTAACGAGCCAGGTCCTGGTCCTGGACCCGGCCCTGGTCCAAACCCTGGCCCAAATCCAGGCCCAGACCCAAGCGACACTACTTCATCAACTACCACATCGCAAGAATCACAGGAGGGGAAGCCCAAAAAGGCGTTCACCTTACATAGTTTTGAACCTTTCTCTACGGCTAGGAAGGTTGATGGCGAATGGGTGTATGAAGCTCGGATTAGATGTACTAAAGAACATGAAAATGCTAATCTAGAGATTACTATTGATGGAGAAGCCGGAGATGACCATCTTGATATCAAAGAGTCAAGTGTAGGAACTCCAGAAGGCCATACTATCAAAAATGTGCATCTCACAAAAGGTATAACTACACTTTCTTTCAAATTTAAGGAAAACGAAAAAGTCTCAGTAAGAATTAACGCGTATGAATATAAAGACTAAATCATATCCAAACCCGGTTCTTGGTAACGGGAACGACTATCGTATTCCTATTGATTCCAAGAAAGTCGTATCGTTTGGCCCATTGGAAAAAGACAAGGACAACTTTTACACTACAGTTAAGCTTAATCTTGATGATGAGATTATCTTGAATCTTATCAAAGAAGAGAGAGCAGCATTTTTTTGCGATATAGATTGTGTAAAAACTAATTACAGGACAAGTGAATATGCTTTCGCCAAACAGATTCGATTAACAATTCCGCGAAACAATGTCGTGGACAATGTTGATGTGAATTGCTATATTGTCGCTATGAAACCTATAGAAAATTACACACATCCAGACTTCAACGAAATGTATGAAGGTGTCTTGTGTGATCTGGAGGAAGGTGATTTCCTTGCATTTCTAGGGTCATATTATTTGAATGCTACTGTTAAATACAACAAATGTCCTGCACCAAGTTCTTTAATGCAAGTTCAAGAGGCAAGTTCCGACTCTGGTATCAGTAAGATCACATTCAATCCAGATAATGAGAGAATTTTCATTGTCATGCCTCACGAAATGTTTGAACTTTACAATAGAGTATGTGGTCAGAACACGAATGCCGACGAGTTGTTTGTTTCTACTATTGCTGTAGATGCGTTGGCTCATGCATTATTGACTCAGCGTGATAGTGATACAAACCTTGCAGCTAATCTTCGAAATTTACTTGAAAAGATAAATTTTGAGATTGATGATGATCATCCCGAGCAATGTTTTGAGGCAGCAAGAAAATTATTGCAGGAAGATGGAGTTGACCCCTATACAACATTTATGAAAAAAGTTGAAGCAGTAATTAACACTCAGCCTGTAGATTAATATGGCATCACAATATAAATTCAAAAAATCTTTCCTTGAAAAGATTAAGCAGTTGGCAAAAGATAGTGCAAATCTTCATCTATTTGCATTGGAAAAATTTGCTTACAAGGACACAGATCTTGTAAGCATGCATGGTGTCAATCGAAAAGAAACACTTCTTGATGACATGATGAGTGCTAATTCCGAGTATGAAGCAGCCATTCACTTGTATAAGGCATACGAAGACATAACCCCTCTTTCAGCATCAGATGAGGCTTTTTGGTCTTACCTGGCATTAGTTGAGCTCAATCCGTATGCTCGTAAAAGATTGAAAAGTCTTCAGAACCTCGAAAGTAACAAAGTAGTTCTCGCAAGATACTTTGCTCAAGAACGAATTATCAAAAATGTAATTGCTCGCCTTTGGTGGGCTGTATATATGAGTGAAAGGGGTGCATCCGCAGGAGATAAACGATTTAAACTGACAGAAACTTTATTTTTGCATACAGAATTATTCGACACATTGACACAGTCGAAATTGTTCAGATATAAAAAAGCAACCATTGGCATTTTGACTTTCTTTACCGAGCATCAAGATTTGATTTCTAGAGAAAACACTTTAGCGGCAATGAAATATTTCAACAGAGCAGGAGGTGCGAGAGAGTTGGTAGCTTTACCGGAATCTTTTTTCATAAAAGAACTTGATCGCAAGTTTTTCTCAAAAGGACAATAATGTGACATGAATCTTGCAATTAATATTTGTATATAAAAGTTGAAAAATGAGAGTTGCTACCGTATTTAGCGGAATTGGTGCTTTCGAACAAGCACTAAAATTGATGGGCATCCCATACACAATAAAATTTGCATGCGACAATGGAGAGAGAGAATTAAAATTGCCTTTTTCCAAGATATACAAGTTATGTGCAAATTTGAAAGAAGTGGAAATGCCCAGGTTTGCCATGTATTTAGCATTAGGCAATAAAGATAAAAAAAATTCTGACTTACAATATATCATTCTTGCCAATCTGTTAAGAGGAAGAGTATATTATAGAAAATCTTTGGTATTGCCTAAAGAATGTATTGATATGCTAACTATTGGCATGGACATGCTGGCTAGAGAAAAATATGTAGATCGGTTGTACGAATTAACAGGCAAGCACAATTATGTAAAAGATTCGTACATGGCGAATTATGAGCTTGAGGAAGAAAACTGGCATGAAGACATTCGTTTCTTAGATGGGAAAAAGTATTCCAATCAAGTTGATATTCTTGTTGGAGGAAGCCCATGTCAAAGTTTCTCAACTTACGGCAAGAAACTTGGATTGAACGATACCAGAGGTACGCTCTTTTATGATTATGCTCGTTTAATTCAAGAAATTCAACCTAAGGTCTTTATTTACGAGAATGTAAGAAATCTGCGAACTAGAGATGAAGGAAAGACTTGGGATGTAATGAAACAAGTTTGGGAATCTTTGGATTATGTCTTGGAGGATAAGATATTAAATGCTAAAGAATATGGTACACCCCAAAATAGGCAAAGATTGTTTCTTGTCGGTATCAGAAGGGATGTCATCGGCGATTTGACTTATAGTTTTCCAGACAAACAAGAGCTAACAATCTCTGCACTTGATCTGTTGGAAGAAATGGGTACTGTCGATGAAAAATACTATTTGGGTCAAAAAGGTTTTGAATGGGTAACTAATCCTGAGAAAAACAAGAATAAAACTCGAGTTGCAAAAGCTATAGTGGGCTGTCAAACTGCAAACCAACAAGACAACTGGATTGGCGATTTGGTCGTTGAAGATGTTCAACCTCGTTTTGAAAACCATGCACGAGTGTATGTGGGCGACTACAATGGCAAAAGAAGTGTAGCTCGAAAGATGACTCCTGATGAGTGTTTGAGATTGATGGGTTTTGGCCCATTCGAACATGTTGTTAGTGACAAGGAATTATATAGACAATCAGGTAATTCGATAGTGGTGTCTGTAATGCAAGCGCTTCTTGAATCGGTAATGCCGTTTTTAGGTAACGAATAATAGCTCGATGGCATTTATTCTATCTTCAATCTTGATGTCGAACACTATGTTTTCAAAGTACTCCACCTCAACATCATCGATGCTCAATATCTGCGATTGTCAGTTAGATGAAGAGTATTGTATGGAGATTGTCAGTCGAATATTAAAACGAAATGATCATGAATAAAGAAGAACTGAAACTCAAAATATCGCAAGGTGAGTCTTCTGCGTTGCAATTCAAACTGAAGTGGAGTGACAACGATAAGATGGCTCGCGAGATGGTCGCTTTTGCGAATAGCAGAGGCGGTGCCATCGTGTTTGGCATTGAGGACAAGACGGGTCGTATAGAAGGCCTGTCGTACGATGAGGTGCAGTCTATCTCATCGCAAGCGGGCAATATGGCAGAGAATAACATCGTGCCAACGCTCTATATCCACTCATATCCTGAGGAGATCGACGGAAAGACTGTACTTGTGGTGGAAATACCTGCTGGATCGAATAAACCATACAAGACACTCA
>JAZRYU010000130.1:0-25040 GCA_045600885.1 Prevotella sp. | reverse complement strand
ACGTGTTACATAGTGAACAATACGACCTTTCTCAAATATGGATATAGTATCACCTTTGGTATTAATACCCTTTAAGTAGGTTTTTGACTTCGGTGAGACTTCTCCTAATCGCCATACAGAACAGTTTCCAGATTGTCCTGGCTGGACATAATCTGTTTCTATTGTGCACAATACATCTCCTGCTCTCATGGAGTTGTGCCTTAAATCTATTGCAGTTTGGGAGAAAACATTAGCTTTGACAATACCTCCCAACAGCAAAGCGAAGAGCAATAGTGCTTTTTTAAACATAATTATTTTGATGAAAGGTGAATTGTCTCTTCAGCCGTATCTGAAGAGACAAATAATTACAGTTCTATCTCCGCACAGAAACATTGATCGCCTCTGCGAATATGAAGTTCATACTCACCAACGAGATAGTCTGGAATGCTAACATAATAGCAACCTTCTGGTATGACTGTTGAGAATACAATCGAGCCAGAAGCATCCTTGAGTGTGATTGTTGTTAATTCACAACCTCTGATCAAGTACAGGGTATGACCTTCTTGGTAGATACAAGGCAACAAAACCGGGGTTTTTGGATTACCCATATGTCCTTTGGTTTTATCAATACAACAGTTAAAATCCAACAAAATTCCCTGTCCTACATTCTCAGGGAACTCCGAAGTCGTTGCATAACTCAAAGAAGAGAAGCCATTCATTGCAAAAAAGGCAAAAAGGGCAAAAAGAGATTTTTTCATTTTGGAATATATGTTATGATGAATAATACTTTTTTGCAATGAATTTGTGCTGCAAAGTTATGAAATGATAATGTAATCAAAAAATTTTTAAAAGAAAAATAACTCATATTTCCGTGAATTCTAAGGCGCAAGAGACTGGTAGTCAGGAGGTATAAACAAAAAACTCTCAATTTTGTGAATAGGCGGTTTTGTGCGCAAATAGGCGGTTTTTCTGTAAATAATTGTACTTTTGCATAAAAATTATGCTATGAGAAGAATCTTTCAAATAATCGTTCTCGCTGCATTTTCTTTGCTTGGGGGATGTGGACAAAAGACGGGGATGTCGCTTGAATCTTTGGAACTGTCACTGGAAGACAATCCAGATTCCGTATTTTCTATTTTGCAGAATCTTCGCAGTGAGTCGGAGAATTACGACGAAAAAGACAAAATGCATTACGGTCTGTTGCGACTGAAATGCCAGAACATCCTTGATCTGCCCTTTGATTCTATAGACACGATAAACACCATTGTAGATTATTACGCAAACAAGGAATCATACAATGAAGCCCTGCTTTCTATGTATCTTAAAGGGCTATCGTATGTTGTGAAGGAGAATGAACCAATGGCGATAGAATGCTTCAACAAATGCCTTGCACTGAAAGCTAATCCCAATGAAAAGGTTGACTTTATTCAGCTGAGTAAGGTGCATTCGCAATTGGATGGTATATATCGTAACCAGAATATTCCACAATTTGAAATAAACGAATTAAAGGCTGCGGAACAATGCGCTTACAAGGGAGGTGACACACTATTGGCACTTACATACGAATCCCTATTATCAATATCTGTTTACAAGCAGGGGAAGATGGATAGTGTTATTAATATTACCCAAGCTGTACGTAACAAATACCTGAGATTGGGATTCAAGGATAAGGCTGCCGAGGTACTATACATGTCGTTTATAGCCTACCTTGAAAAGAAAGAATATGACAATGCCAAACGTTGCCTTAATATCTATGAGAGGGAGTCGGGCATTATAGATTCATTAGGCAACACAATGAAGGGACGCGAGATATTCTATTATATGAAAGGGCAACTCTATGAGGCATACGGACAACGTGACTCTGCGGAATACCAATACAGGAAACTGCTTAAATATGGGGAGGACATAAACAACCTTGAAGGTGCTTACAAGGGACTTCTTTCTATCTACCGTTTCAAAGGCAACAGCGATTCCATCGGCAAATATGCTGACCTCTATTGCGAGATTAACGATACGGTGCATGCAAGAAAGGTGGCATACGATATTTCTCGCCTGAAGGCGATGTACGATTACACGGAATTCAAGAAGAAGAGCGAGGAAATGACAATGCAGGCAGAAGCCACGAAAGCAAGGTTTATTGTGACCATGCTATGTGTCGCCATTCTTTTCATTGTCTTCCTGAGTAGGGTTCGTGCATACCGTTCAAGGAAACAGGCGGAAATAAATAGGCTGTTGGAAGATTATGACAGAACTCTACAGACGATAGAAGATCTGAACGACGATAAGGAGGAGATGCTGCTTAGACATCAGAATGAATTAAAGGACATCATGAACAAACTGGAATCCAAGGGCATCAGCCTTACGGATGATGCTCCAAGAAGCTTCGTTAACGATACGTTGATGGGAAGACTTACGGCATATGCCGACAGTGTAGGCACCAATGTTCCGCCGATAACGGACAAGGAATGGCAAGATGTTTTCACGGAAATGTATAACAACGATTCCGAATACATGCTGCTGCTCAGGGAGGCTAAGTTGACTAAAAAGGAAAGTATGGTAGCAATGCTTATAAGATTGCGTTTCAAAGACTTCCAGATTAAGCGAATTCTTGCCCTCTACGGAAGCAGTTCATTGCCGACGTATAAGGCAAGAGTCAACAAGAAGTTGTTCGATGATACGAGTGCTAAAACATTGCGACGACTGGTATATGCCTGGAAATAGGGTGCTTTACTAAGGTTTAACCACAGGAGGATTTATGACGGTAACTTCTTTGCCGTCAACAACCCAAAGGGCGTCGTAAGGGTAGTGCGGTCTTACTTCTTCTGCTATTCTCTTAACCGTCTGCTGTTTCTCGGCGGGTGTTGCTGGGGCGGCGATGGTGGTGTCGCGAAGTTCGCTCGCTACGGTATATCCGGAGTAGTGTCTTGCGGCAAGTCCCCAACCGAAGGCGTCGCTCGGAATGACATTGAAGATGGAGTATTTCTGCTCGCCACGGTCGATGGTCACGACAAAGACTCTCTCTGACTTGGTCTTTGTCTGACTGAGAACCTGCTCTGCCATATCCTTTCCCATGAGTCCGGACTCGTAAGCGGCATGGTAATGATGGGCATCAGTAACTAAACTTGCAGCAAAGAAGAGAATTATGGGGAGAACCCGAAAATGGCGGGACTGAAGACGACCGACGATAAGAGCGGCGAAAGGCAGTCCGGCGTAGATGTGCATCATAGAGACGAGGGTGAGGAGATGCGGTGCGGCGGCAAGGAAATAGGCGGCGATGAGTGCCCAGAGGGTTCTGTCTCTGCGTGCGCTCCACAGTCCTTTTGCAAGGAGAAGGAGGAACGGCAGGGGCAGGAGGAATGTCAGTGCGGCAAGCGGCAGGAAGCGCGTTGGCGGAAAGACGGCAGCCTCGTAGTCCATCGGAAGCCATGTGAACAGTACGTACTGCACAACGTCCTTCAGATGGTCGAGGGGCGTTGCGGTGAGGTAGGCATCCTGAATCTGGTTCTCAGGAGATGTGAGCAATATTCGGGCTGCGCCGTAGAGGGTGAGGAAGGCGAGGACGAGCCATACAGACCCACCACCCCACCGACCCCCTCCAAGACCATTCTGCAGCCATTTGAAAAGGAAGGGTATGAAGGTGTACATGATGCCGTTTTCCTTGCAGAAGGTGGCTATCATGACGCAGAGAATCCACTGCCATTTCTTTCCTCGCTGATAGAAAAGGAGGGAGAGGAGTCCCCAGCAGGTGGCATACGCCTGATTGACGGAGTCTATGTCGAGAACCGTGCCGAGCATTGCGGGAGAGAGGAAGAAGAATGCGGCGGGCAGGATCTTCTTGCCGCTCAGCCTATAGACAAGGCATGTGGATACGGCGTGAGCAAGGAGTATGAGGCTGTGGTTGAGAGCTGGGAAAAGGTGAGGGTTCAGTCCAAGGATGCTGCCGATAAGGGCATCAAAAGGTCGCCAGTAGCCGTTCCATGGCAGCAGACGCTCTGGCGAGAAGAAGTCGCCGAAATATGGGGCGGTGATGTAGGTCCAGTCGTCGAACGTAGGGAGGATCTGAATCAGCAGGAAGAGGATTACTGGGAGAGAAAGGAAAAAGGTCCTCACGAGGAATGGACGGAAGCGGGAGGAAGGCTGCTTAAAAAGCAGCCACACCTGACGGAGAAGAAAGCGGGAAGGGAGGAGGGATGGCAGTGCTACGCCGATGGCGGTGAACATTGCCAGTTCGGCAAGCGTGGTCGCTTCGGTGCCGAGCGTGTCTATTGGGTAGGGACAGCCAAGGAGGGCGGCGGCGATGTTTATCACCAAAAGATGGAGCGCCATGATGTGGTAACTGCGGCTGCCGATGTGCGCCAGGCATCTGCCTACGACGGTATGCTCCATTCGTACTGCCAGAAGGTACAGCAGGTAAAGGGCGGTCAGTCCGCAGACGGTCAGTTGCAGGATGTTGGCGTAGCTGTTGGTGATGAGCGCCATGTGGCGGCTGAAGAAGCAGACGGATGTCAGGAGGAGGATGCTCAGGAGGGCGGCAGCAAACTGGCGGAGGCTCGGGAGGGCGGCACTGAGACTGGAAAGGATGCTGCTTGAGAAGCAGCTGAACCTGACAGAGAGGCTGAGCTTATTGCGACTTGGCCAAGTATGGCTAAGTTTATTGCGCACCAGATAGCCTAAGAAAATCAGCCATGCTGCGCTGAAGACATTGTTGCAGCGCGGGATGTTTATGTCGAGACTGTTAGTGAAGAAGAGTGCCACCTGACAGAGCACAGCCAGCGTAACGGTCATGACGATGTGCCACTGTCGGGAGTTTCCCTTTGTCAGTCTGTCGGTGATATTGGCAAGGAGGGCTATGACGATGAATGCCATGAACATAACATAGACGAACCACAGCGGCGAGAGATAAGGTTCTCTGCCCATGAAGAACAGTGCCTGAAGGGCTTTCTCGGCGAAGTCTGTCAGAGTGAACAGCGTCATATACTTGCCGCCATACTCCATCTCTGTGCTGAGGAAGCCAGCATTGATCAGTATGTTATGCAGACAGAGGAACAGCAGATAGTACAGGAGCAGCTTAACATAGATGCTCTTGAACTTACGCTTCAGGAAGGTGCGCGTTGCCGTCAGCTTCTGTTGTGACAGAAAGAAGCCGCCGACGAGGAAGAAGACAGGCATATCCCAAGCATCGCCAAGGATATTCCTTATCGCGCTGTAATGGTCAGTGCTATAGCCGGTATAGTTTATGTGGAGCAGCACCACAGCAATCATTGTGATGCCCTTAACGATGTTCACCCACTGCAGCTGCTTGGTGTTACCTTCTGCCACACTTTGGTCCTGCTGGTTGCAACTCATCTGCAGCATCTCCCTGTCGCCACGGCTGTCTCCGTAGGCGTAGAGAGTGCAGGAGCCGAGGTCTGGCACAGCCTCAAGCAGTCGGTTTGCTTTCTCTTTCCCATAGCAGTTTGGCGAGGCGAAGCGACCTGTCAGCACGCCGTCAGCCACCTCTACCTTCGTTCCGAGCACGTCCTTCACGCCTAACTGCATGCAATAGGGACGTACCCATTCCTCAATACTTGCGGTAACAACATACACATCGTGACCTTCAGCCAGATGCGTCTGTAGCTTTTCTTTCGTCTCTTTCCTTTCAAAACCAGCGATAAGTCTGGCGAACTCTCTTCCCTTCTCCGAAAAGTCGGCATAGCTCATGCCCTTGAAAAACCAAGAAAACAGCTTTTCCTTTACTCTCCCATTGCTTATCAGCCCCATCTTCATCAGCACTATCAGAGGGGCAAAGAGCAGGAAACCTGCGTAGAACCGAGTCCTTCCACAGGCAAACCTGATGAATTCCAGAAGCGTATCTTTCGTCGTCAGTGTGCCGTCGAAATCAAAGGCTGCGATAGTGCGACTGAACATGATATTTAATTAATGTAAAGAATGCAGGCGAAGGTGAGGATCCATGCTGCAACGCAGAACTGGATGAAGCGGTCGCGAAGCATAACCTTCGTAGGACTTCCGCTTTTCTCCTCCACGATAGCTATCTGCAGATAGCGAAGGATGCCGGCAATAACGAATACGGAGGTGGTGTAAAGATACGGGCTGCCTATGCGCTGCACCACTTCTTCCGACACGGTGTACATGATGTAGCAGACAATCGTTATGCTTGCCATTATGCAGAGCGCATTATTTATGAACTGGATATTATAGCTGCCGACGTTCTTGCGCATCTTCTCGCCAGAGGATTCGTAGGTCAGCACATCGTCCCTTCTCTTGGCAAAGGCAATGAACAACGCAAGGAGGAACGTCATCAGTACGAGCCATTGCGACAGAACGATACCAGCAATAACGCCGCCGATTAGCACTCTCAGCACGAAGCCTATAGCCACGATGAAGACATCCACAATGCTGTAGTTCTTCAGCTTCAGGCAGTAGGCTATGTTCATCACGATATACAGACCGAGAATAGCCGCAGCCTTCATTGCCACCTGCATGTCAGTGCTGCATCCCAAAGCTACAAAACCGAACGACGAGAGCCAGCAGACAGCCATTACGACGTAAGCCGTCTTGCTGCTTACAGCACCGCGAGCTATAGGACGCCTGCACTTCTCAGGATGGTTTCTGTCAGCCTCTGCATCGCACACATCGTTCAGGCAATAAACGCCACTGGCTGCCAGGCAGAATGCAAAGAACATGCACAGGCAAGGCAACCAAGAGCCACTGTCCATCAGTTGTTTACCGAAGAACAGTGGCATGAAGATAAATATGTTCTTTATCCAGTGATGTGGACGTAAGAGACTAAGCATAAATTTACTTTACAACGACGTTGATGAGTCGCTTTGGCACGATGATGACTCTATTGATGGTCTTGCCTTCTGTGTACTTCGCTGTGCGAGGGTCTGCCATTACGGCTGCCTCGATAGCCTTGTTGTCTGCATCAGCAGGGAACTCAATGTCGAAACGAGCCTTACCGTTGAACGAAACGCCGAGCTTCATTGTACTCTCAACGAGGTACTTCTCGTCGTAAGCTGGCCACTGAGCGTCGCAAACTGTCTGCTCGTTGCCGAGAGCGTGCCAGAGTTCCTCTGCGATATGTGGCGCGAAAGGTGCTATACAGATAACAAGAGACTCAAGGAGCTGCTTGTTGTTGCACTTCTGCTGAGAGAGCTCGTTCACGCAAATCATGAAGGCTGAGATGGCTGTGTTGTAAGAGAACGCAGGGATGTCTGCTGATACCTTCTTGATAAGCTTGTGGACAGACTTGAGATTGTCAGCTGTCGGCTCGCCATCAGCAGGGAGGAACTGTCCGTCGCGGTTGTAGAAGAGTGCCCAGAACTTCCTGAGGAAGCGGTGGCAACCGACGATACCGTTAGTGTCCCAAGGCTTTGACTGCTCTACAGGACCGAGGAACATTTCGTAGAGACGGAGAGTGTCGGCACCGTACTTCTCGACGATCATGTCTGGGTTTACGACGTTGAACATAGACTTTGACATCTTCTCGATAGCCCATCCGCAGATGTATTTGTCGCCTTCGAGGATGAACTCTGCGTCGTTGTAGTCTGGTCGCCAAGCCTTGAATGCCTCTATGTCGAGGATATCGTTGCTTACGATATTCACGTCAACGTGGATAGGAGTAACCTTATAGTCCTTGCGGAGGTTGAACGAAACGAACTTACCCTTCTGCTCGCCTTCCTCTACACGATAAACGAAGTTAGAGCGTCCCTGGATCATACCCTGGTTAACGAGCTTCTGGAATGGCTCTTCCTTCTTGCTGATGCCGAGGTCGAAGAGGAACTTGTTCCAGAAACGAGAGTAGATGAGGTGACCCGTAGCGTGCTCTGAACCACCTACGTAGAGGTCAACGTTCTGCCAGTAGTCAGCAGCCTCTTCTGAAAGGAGAGCCTTGTCGTTGTGTGGATCCATGTAGCGGAGATAGTAAGCCGAAGAACCTGCGAAGCCAGGCATTGTGTAAAGCTCGATTGGGAAGACGGTCTCGTTGTCTATCTTAGAGTTCTCAACGATCTTCTCGTTCTTCTCGTCCCAAGCCCAGACGGTAGCGTTGCCGAGTGGCGGTTCGCCAGTCTCTGTAGGAAGGAACTTGTCAACGGCAGGAAGCTCTATTGGGAGGCAGTGCTCAGGAATCATCGTTGGGATGCCGTTCTTGTGATATACTGGGAATGGCTCGCCCCAATAGCGCTGACGAGAGAAGATAGCGTCGCGGAGACGATAGTTTATCTTCACGCGACCGAGGTTGTGCGCCTTTACGAATTCCTTTGTTGCAGCGATAGCCTCCTTGATGGTCTTGCCGTTAAGGATAAGAGCCTCGCCATCGTACTCTACGGCAGGATTGCCCTCAGCAGGTGAGTTTGTCACGATACCTTCCTTGGCATCGTAGCTCTCCTCTGAAACATCAGCACCCTCGATAAGCGGAACGATAGGGAGGTTGAAGTGCTTTGCGAAAGAGTAGTCGCGAGAGTCGTGAGCAGGCACAGCCATGATGGCACCAGTACCGTAGCCAGCAAGAACGTATTCTGCAACGTAGATAGGACACTTGTCGCCTGTGATTGGATTGATGCCGTAAGCACCTGAGAAGACGCCTGTCACAGTGTGGTCAATCATACGCTCGCGCTCTGTGCGTCCCTTTACATATTTGATATATTCATCAACGGCAGCACGCTGCTCTGGAGTAGTCACCATATCTACGAGCTCGCTCTCAGGAGCAAGAACGAAGAACGTAACACCGAACATGGTGTCGGCACGAGTGGTGAAGATGGTGAAGTCAACATCGCTGTCGGCAACCTTTATCTGAATCTCCGTACCCTCACTGCGACCAATCCAGTTCTTCTGTGTCTCCTTGATAGAGTCGCTCCACTGGATTGTCTCAAGACCGTCGAGCAAGCGCTGTGAGTAAGCACTCACACGAAGGCACCACTGGCGCATCTTCTTCTGCTCAACAGGGAAACCGCCGCGGACAGAGAGTCCGTCAACAACCTCGTCGTTGGCAAGCACTGTGCCGAGACCAGCACACCAGTTTACCATTGTCTCGCCCATGAAGGCGATGCGGTAGTTCATCAGCGTGTCGCTCTTCTGCTTCTCGTCCATAGACTTCCATTCGTCGGCTGTGAAAGAGAGCTCCTCTGAGCAAGCTACGTTCAAACCTTCAGTACCCTTCTCCTCGAAATGCTGGATAAGCTTTTCTATTGGCTGAGCCTTCTGGCAAGAGATGCAGAAGAATGAGTTGAACATCTTCTGGAAAGCCCACTGCGTCCAATGGTAATAGCCTGGAGCACAAGTGCGAACCTCGCGGTCCCAATCGAAGCAGAAGCCTATCTTGTCGAGCTGCTCACGGTAGCGGTCGATGTTCTGGAAGGTAGTCTTCTCAGGGTGCTGACCAGTCTGGATGGCATACTGCTCTGCAGGAAGTCCGTAAGCGTCGTAGCCCATTGGGTTGAGCACGTTATAGCCCTCAAGACGCTTGTGGCGTGCGTAGATGTCGGAAGCGATGTATCCGAGTGGGTGACCAACATGAAGTCCTGCGCCTGATGGGTAAGGGAACATGTTGAGCACGTAGTATTTCTTCTTTGAGCTGTCCTCGCTCACCTTGTAAGTCTGCTGCTCGCGCCAAGCCTTCTGCCAGCGCTGTTCTATTTCTCTGAAATTATATTCCATAGTTGCTTTTGTAAGTGAAAAAAGAAAATGGATAACGGATAATTATTTGGACGTGCAGCCCAATTATCCATTATCCATTTTCAATTATCAATTATTCAATTATTTATGCCTCTTCTGGAGCAACAAGCTTGCGGAACTCGTCCCAAGAAACGTTCTTCTCGTCGATAGTAACAACCTCCTTAGCCTTAGCTACGAGCTTGTTCTCTACAGCGAACTCGATAACGTTGTTGAGTTGCTCTTCCTTCTTGAGCATCTCCTGAGCGCCCTGCTCGTAGAACTCCTCTGGGAGGTTTCCGTAGCCGTACTGAGCGTACTGCATGCGGCACATTTCCTTAGCAGTAGCGTTTACGTCTTCCTGGTCAATCTGGATGCCGAGCTTCTGAGCGAGCGTACCCTTGATGCGGCTCCAAGTGAGTTCCTTGATTGATGGAGCGAAGTTGTCTTCGATGAACTTAGCGTCCTTGTCCTTGTTGCGAGCTGCCATGAAGCGCTTGAGGATAGCCTCTGGGTAAGTGAGCTCACCAACCTTCTCCTCAAGATGCTTGCGGAGATCTACGTGGAACTGCTGGTCTGCTGTGAAAGCGAACTGCTGTGCGAGAGACTCCTTAACCTCTACGCGGTAAGCCTCTTCAGTCTTGATGTCCTTGCCTGGGCAAGCCTGAGCGAAGAAGTCCTCGTCGAGGTCAGCGTCCTGATGGCGTGAGATTTCTGTGATCTGGAAAGAGAAGTCAGCCTCTACCTTCTCAGCCTCTTCCTTAGAAATCTTGAGGAGAGAAGCGAGGGCAGCAGTGCGGTCCTGGTAAGTGTTCTTTGGATTGAAAGTAATGATGTCACCAAGCTTGCAGCCGTCAAACTTCTTAGCCTCGTCCTGGTTAGCGAAGTATGTTGGCATGAGGACAGCCTCTGAAACTGTCATGCCGTCTTCCTTTGTGTTGCCTTCAGCGTCAAGCTCACGGAGGTCGCCGCGGAGCATATCGTTAGCCTGATACTCCTCTACGTTAACCTGCTTGCCGAACTGACCGCGCTGAACATTGATGCGCTCCTCTACTTCCTTCTCGCTTGGCTCGATAGAGTAGTGAGCGAGCTTGTCGTCAGCAGTAAGATCTACGTCGAACTCTGGAGCAACAGCGATGTCGAATACGAAAGTGTATGGACCGTCCTTTGAAAGGTCAACCTGCTCAGCCTCCTCGTTTGGAAGTGGTTCGCCGAGGGCGTTGATCTTGTTTTCGTTGATGTAGTTGTTGAGTGATTCGCTCATGAACTTGTAAGTCTCTTCCATCTTGACAGAAGGACCGAACTGGCGCTTGAGCATGCTCATAGGAGCCTGACCTGGACGGAAGCCAGGGATGTTAGCGCGCTTGCGATAATCTTTGAGAGCCTTCTCCACACGAGGAGCGATGTCTGATTCTTCTACGACGAGAGTCAATTTACCATTGATCTTGTCAGGATTTTCAAATGTAATATTCATTGTCTTTTCGTATTTATTATTTTGTTCGTATGCACAATTAGGGCGCAAAATTACACAATTATTTCATTATAAGCAACTTTTGTGCCAAAATACGGCTGTAGATTTATCATTTATCATCTATCGACCATAGTTTTTGCAGAATTTCTCGCCTAATTGATAGCCTTCCTGGTAGAGACGTTCCAGTTTTTCTATATCTTTTTCTATGCGGTCAACCTCCAGAGGTTTCTCCGGACGGATGCAGATAACCTTGCCTTCTGCCTCCATCTGCTCAACGAGGGCGAGCTGTTGGTTGTAGATCTTCGCACGACTGGAGAGCACGAGGCGGAGGCGCGGGTAGTTCTTATAGATGAATGCCGGCACTTTTCTGTCTGGTTCCTTCTTGCGATAGCCTGTATTTCGGGTAAGGATTACGACATTTGTCTCATGACCCAAGTCCATTGATCGCTGCAAAGGAATGGAGTCAACGAGTCCGCCGTCGAGCATCGGCACGCCGTCTATCTCCACCATCTTGCTGATGAAAGGCAGACTGCCACTGGCACGCAGAATCTTAAGCATACGTTCCGAATCGTTCTTCTCCGTAAAATACTCCGCACGACCAGTCAGGCAGTTTGTCGTAACCATCTCAAAGACAGCAGGATTAGCGCGATATGCGTCGTAGTCGTAAGGGAATATTTCGTTAGGAAACTTATCGTAGAGAAGGTCCATGTCGAAGATTGTTCCTTTGCGTAGTAGCTGCTTGAAACCGATGAAGTCGTACTTTTTCAGCAGGTCGATATTGGAGCAGCGCGCACGGCGTATCTGTCGGCTCATATATGAAGCACCGTTTCCGGCACCTGCCGACACGCCAATGACGTAGTTGAACCACATTTCGTGCTTCATGAAGGCATCAAGCACACCGCAGGTAAACACGCCTCGCATGCCGCCGCCTTCTAGTACAAGTCCGGTATTTTCTGATATTGTCATAGTTAGTTTTTGTTGTTCTTGGAATATTCACATCCGCAGAAGTTCTGTCGGTAAAGGTTATATTCTTTTGATAGTTCGATAGATCGCTTGTAGCCGCCTTTCTTCTTGAAGTCGCTCGGCAACCAGCTTACGCCATACTTTTCGGCAAGTTCCTCGCCAATCTCATTCAGCCAGTCGGCATGCTTCAGCGGACTGATACTCAGCGTAGTACAGAAGTAATCAAAGCCGCCTTCCTTCGCAACCTTCGCCGCCTCTTCCAGTCGCAGTCGGTAGCACACGCGGCATCTCGCTCCACCTTCCGGCTCTTGCTCCAAGCCTTTCACCGCCTGCACAAACTCACGCGGATCATAGCGACCGGCAACGAAGGCAAGACCCCCACGAGGGGATCCCATCTCCTCTATCAACCTCTGCTGCTCTGCCACGCGCTTCTCGTATTCTTCCTTCCTCATGATGTTCGGGTTGAAATAGAGAACCGTGATGCGGAAATATTGGCTAAGATACTCCAGCGTGTAGCTGCTGCACGGAGCACAGCAAGAGTGGAGAAGCAGCGTAGGGGCTGTTTCTGCAGTTATCACACCTTCTGCCTGAAGACGTGCAATGAGCTGGTCGAGTTCTTTCTGATAGTTTCGCTTATTCAAGATTTAATCTTTTTTGTTGTAGGGCGAGGATTTGCATCTCGTATCATTTTAATTCCCTAAATTAGGTGCAAAATTACTACTTTTTAGCGAACAAACAAAACTTTTCTCCTTAAAAATACTTAACAAGACTAAAAGATTAGCAAGAGAAACGACTGATTTTCGCTGAAAATCTTTTTATTATCAATAATTTATAGTAATTTTGCGCACCAAATGAATACTAAAAGATAAACGTGAAAAGAGAAAAATGAAAATTGAAAAGTACTGGGCGCCCAATAATTTTCAATTATCAATTTTCAATTATCAATTACAATAGTCCATGCTCTCAATAGATAATCTCACCGTAGAATTCGGCGTGAAGCCGCTCTTCAAGAATGCCAGTTTCGTTATCAACGACCGCGACCGCATAGCGCTTGTCGGAAAGAACGGAGCGGGCAAATCGACCATGCTCAAGATTCTCTGTGGCAAACAGCAGCCTACCAGCGGCTCTGTCTCTGTGCCTACGGACACCACCATAGGCTATCTGCCACAGGTGATGATTCTTCAGGACGACACTACCGTACGCGAGGAGGCACGAAAGGCTTTCGCCGGAAACACGGAGCTGAAGGAAAAGATAGACCGTATGCAGGAGGAGCTTTCTACGCGAACTGACTATGAGAGCGAGAGTTATCTGGCTCTTGTGGAGAAATTCACTCATGAGCATGAGCGCTACATGATGCTCGGTGCTGACGGCTACGAGGCTGAGATAGAGCGCACGCTGATGGGTCTCGGTTTCCAGCGTTCTGATTTTGAACGACCAACAAGCGAGTTCTCCGGCGGTTGGCGTATGCGTATTGAGCTGGCAAAGATTCTTCTTCAGAAGCCTGACGTCCTTCTCCTGGACGAGCCGACAAACCACCTCGACATTGAGAGTATCCAATGGCTTGAGCAATTCCTCGCTCAGTCGGCAAAGGCGGTTGTCATGGTGAGCCACGACCGTGCATTTATAAATAATGTTACTAACCGCACGCTGGAGATTTCCTGCGGCAATGTCATTGACTATAAGGTGAAGTACAACGAGTACGTCGTTCTTCGCAAGGAGAGAAGAGAGCAGCAGATTCGTGCCTACGAGAACCAGCAGAAGGAGATTGCGGACATAAAGGCTTTCGTGGAGCGTTTCCGCTATCAGGCCACAAAGGCCATTCAGGTGCAGCAGCGTATAAAGCAGCTGGAGAAGATTGTGCCGATAGAGATTGATGAGGTTGACACTTCTGCCCTTCGCCTAAAGTTCCCACCTGCAGAGCGCAGCGGCGACTATCCGATAATCTGCGACGAGGTGCGCAAGGACTATGGCGCTCACACCGTCTTCGACCATGTGAACTTCACCATAAAGCGTGGCGAGAAGGTTGCCTTCGTGGGTAAGAACGGCGAGGGAAAATCTACGCTCGTAAAGTGTATCATGAACGAGATTCCTTTCACGGGAAACCTCAAGATTGGTCATAACATACAGATTGGCTATTTCGCGCAGAACCAGGCGCAGCTCTTGGACGAAGAGCTCACCGTTTTCCAGACAATTGATAATGTGGCTAAGGGCGAGATTCGCCTGAAGATTCGCGATATTCTCGGCGCATTCATGTTCGGCGGCGAGGCTTCTGACAAGAAGGTTAAGGTGCTCAGTGGTGGTGAGCGTAGTCGTCTGGCTATGATAAAGCTGCTTCTTGAACCAGTGAACCTGCTTATCCTGGACGAGCCGACAAACCATCTTGACATGCAGTCGAAGGATGTGCTGAAAGATGCCATCAAGGCGTTCAACGGAACGGTCATCGTGGTAAGCCACGACCGTGAGTTCCTTGACGGTCTTGTGGAGAAGGTCTATGAGTTTGGCGGAGGTAAGGTGAAAGAGCATCTCGGCGGCATATACGACTTCCTTCAAACAAAGAAGATTGAAAACCTTGACCAGCTTTCGGCAAAAAGTCCAGCCCAAACCAATAGTAGGGCGAGGAATTGGCTTTCTCCTTCGGACCGCCGAGCTAAACCTTCCGAGCCGCAAGGTCAAGGTCAAAGTCAAGGCGCTACCCTCTCCTACGAAGCCCGCAAGGAAATACAGAAGCGCATAAACAAGATAGAGAAGCAGCTTGCCGTCTGCGAGGGAAATATCGAGAAACTCGAGTCGCGCCAGGCAGAACTTGACGAGATTCTAATGGATCCAGCCCATGCCAGCGACATGAAGCTTGTCAATGAATACACGGAACTTCAGGAGAAACTCTCCAAGGAGATGGAGCAATGGGAAGACCTTGCCATGCAAATTGAAGAATGGAAGGAGAAACTGAACTGATGAAAAGCTTTCTCTACATCCCCCACATCCCCGTTAGGTTCTGCAGGGCTTCCCAAGCCCTGCTCTGTGCCCTCCTGCTTACCGCATTCTGCCTTTCTGCCAACGCCCAAGAGCTGCGCATAAAATCATTCGCCAGCGACGACATCGATCTCTCTGCCCGTACGCAGAGGGTAAACGATGCCAACAACAACGGCTGCGCTCTCGTCAAGGTTGGCATGGCTATTGACGGCGTGCAGTTCTTCGGCGACGTGGTGAAGGTTGTCCCTTACGTCAGCGAATACTGGGTCTATCTCGCTGGCGGTGCTTCCTATCTTGAGATTCATGCGCCGAAATTCCTCCCTATCATCTACGAATTCCCAACTCCCCTTGAGCGCCTACAGACCTACCGCCTTACCATATCCTCCCCAGCCACCGCACCTGAAGCGTTCGCCTCAGGCTTCTCACAGGTCTCCAACTCCGGCTTCCTTATCATAAACACCGACCCGCAAGGCTGTCGCGTATTCATAAACGGTGAGGAAGAGGGCACAACGCCTTTCTCCAAGCGCTTCCCTCTGAACACGAACGTCAGCTATCGCATCTGTCACGACCTCTACAAAGACGCAGAGGGCAGCGTGACCATAAACCAGAGTCAGACACCGCTGAACATCTCGCTCTCTCCTAACTTCGCCGCAGTACAGGTGGTTACGCTGCCTAATGCGGAGGTAAAGGTGGGCGGTTCCACAAGAGGAACTGGCTCTACGATGCTCTACCTCACCGACGGCATCTATGAGATTGAGGCATCGCTCTACGGCCACCGTCCGGCAAGGCAGTTCATCGAGGTTAAGAACTGTCAAAACCAGACCATCACCGTCACTCCTACCCCACTCTACGGCGCTCTCTCCATAGAGTCTAATCCTATGGGCGCGGAAATATTCATCAATGGCAATTCTTACGGAAAGACTCCAAACATCCTGGAGAACATGCTCGCGGGAAACTATACCGTCACGCTGAAGAAGGACGGCTACAGCGACTTCCGCCAGCAGGTTCGCGTGGAGGACAATAAGGAGACGGTCGTCAGCGGAACAATGGCTAAAGGCGACAACCTCCTGACCGTAACTGCCAAGGGCGTAAGTTTCAAGATGGTGCCTGTCAAGGGCGGAACATTCCTGATGGGAAACCCAGCCCCAGTTCCAGAAGCATCATCTTCCGGCCCTTCCACAGCCAACGAAAAGCCTGCTCACAAGGTCACGCTCTCTGATTATTACATCGGACAGACGGAGGTTACGCAGGAGCTTTGGGAGGCTGTCATGGGGTATAACCCAAGCCATTTCAAGGGCGACAACCGTCCTGTGGAGGAAGTGTCGTGGGACGACTGCATACTCTTCTGCAAGCGACTGTCTTCCATTACGGGAATGCAGTTCTCTCTGCCTACCGAGGCGCAATGGGAATATGCAGCTCGCGGAGGTGCGAAGAGCAACAAGAACCCGCGATCATACTCCGGCGGCAACGACCTCTGGGAATTAGGATGGTTTAATGACAATACGAAAGAGACGCAGCAGGTTGCCACGAAGCAGGAAAACGAGCTGGGCATCTACGACATGTCGGGAAATGTGTGGGAATGGTGCGCCGACGTCTATGGCGACTATCCGAACAGCTCGCAGACAAACCCTACTGGTTCCCCATCAGGCAACAACCACGTCTTCCGCGGCGGCAGCTGGTTCAGCACCCACAAAGACTGCCGCGTAACAAGAAGAAGCAACTCCGCCGCAGACTTCTCTCACTTCTATCTCGGACTGAGATTAGCCGTTGAGCCGTAGCAGATTCCGCAATTTTTTACAAAAACAAGGTACATAGGTACACTAGCACCTATAAACAGCTGAACATCAGTCATTTAATCAATGTACCCTATGGTACATTATGGTACACTAAAAGGTACACAAAGCTAATCAAAGTCCTTAGCAACAGCAATCGGTTTCTTCCTAGAAAACAGTATTTTTCTTATAAGAAAATTTTAATTTTCTTGCTAGAAAATGCTATGAATCTCCAAAGAAGACGTATTGGATCCTCATAGGAAGATCAGAGTTTCAAAGCCATAGCCAAGCATCCAACAAGCAATGCGTCATCTCGGAGACGCTTACATCCGACAAAAAGACTGTGTACCTTATGATGTACCTTTAATGTACCATATGGTACACTCATACAATCCTGATACTCAGCGCATTATAGGGCATAATGTACCAGTGTACCTTATTATGACTATAAATTTGTGACAATTCGGAGGTGTCCTGCCCTTGTGGGGGAGCTGATGGAGGCTCTCAGCGACCAAGCGTTAGCGGATAGCAAAACCGTCCCTGCTATTCTGTGGAAACGATGCCCCATAGCATCGTTAGGAAGCGAATCTGAAACCACAGCCCCAGAACTTATATTTGCTTTTGCGGCAGTTTAACGACGCTATGAGGCGTCGTTTCCATGCAAAGCCGACATTTAAGGGAACTAAGCCTTGCTTAAAGGCTCTTTCCTTGCTCGTCCCTCGCAATTCCCTTGAGCCTTTATTCAAGCCTTAGTATATACTTCTGGCTTTTTAGCTCATTGAATACGGTCTGAATAGACAATGTTAATGAACTAAGGTAGGAGTACGAGGCGGAGTCCAAGGTAGTTGCCCCTGTCGTCAGGCGTGCCGTAGCCACGGTACGACACGCGACAGTACCTCGCAAGGCTGTACCAGCGACCGCCACGAAACACCCGGCCAGAACCAGTATAAGCACCGCGTGGATTGTTACTATCACTATTCTTATAGTAATTGCTATCGTACCAGTCGGAGCACCATTCATACACATTGCCACTCATGTCATAGATACCAAGTTCGTTGGCTTGCTTTGTGGCAACAGCATGAGTCTTGCTATTACTATTCTCTGTGTACCAGGCAACATCACCGAGATAGTTGCTGCCGCTGTATTTATAGCCGCGTGAATTATTACCACCACGAGACGCAAACTCCCATTCAGCCTCAGTTGGCAAGCGGAAGGTGCGACCTGTAAGCGAGTTGAGTTTCTCTATAAAGGTCTGACAATCGTTCCAAGACACACATTCTACAGGAAGGTTATCACCTTTCCAATTGCTCGGATTGTTGCCCATCACAGCTTGCCACAAAGCCTGAGTAACCTCCGTCTGACCGATATAATAGCTACTTACGGAGACTCTATGTGCAGGCTTTTCAGAATCATGCGCATCAGAGCCTTGCTCTGAAGTGGCGCCCATATTGAAGCTACCCCCAGATACATAGACCATCTTATAGCGATTGTTGCCAAAGACGATGCTATTGCTGTTAGCATCATACGAAACACGAACAGCGGCTGGCTTTGGAGTACTTGGCTTTTGATTAACCTTTGGCTGCTGAGGCTTTGGTTTAGACTCAGACTTTGGAGTTTGTTTAGGCTGTGGTTTCGCAGCAGGAGTTGCTGGCTTCGGCTTTGCCGGAGCCGTAGTCTGCGGTTTCTTCTTCGGTCCTGTCACCACCGTTGTTTGGGCGGAGATGGTTAGGGAGAAGAGAAGAAGGAGAGTTGTTAGTATTTGTTTCATAATAGTTGTACAATAAAAAGTCTGACGATTAATCTTTCTCTATCACAAAAAGTATTTCCTTTGCCTTGTCATCGTCTTCAGTAAGCGGTTTGTCGAAATGGCCTGCCTGAACAAAGCGTGACTCGATGATACGGAATCCTTGCTGCGCAAGGATCTGCGCCAGTTCAGCATGCGTAAAACGATAGTCGGCAATGACGTATTCAGCTGACAGGAGTCCGTCTTGCTCAAACTGCTCTTTGTGGAAGACAAGGTGCTTTGATTCGTCAAGCAACAGATAACGCTTGTCAAACATATCGCCTCGTTCCTGCATGTTTGATGATGCTTCAAGCTTAAACAGAAGCGAAGGGTTTGATTCTATATCTCCACGCAACTCGGCACGCAACAAAATGTGCGCCATGTTCATGACAGAGATTACCGCGCGTCCACCCTTGCGCAGCTTATTGTGTAACTGACGAATGATTGCTATGTTTTCGTCAATGGTGCGATACGAGCCTATAACATCATACAGGCAAATGGCATTATCAAACGATTTACCTTGCAATCGGCGACGTGCATCCCAGCATTTGAATGTCACAGGAATGTCACTTGCTTTGGCACGAGCCTTTTCAATATTCATCTCTGACGCGTCGATACCAGTCACTTTGAAACCTCTGCGTGCCAGTTCAATGCTATGTCGTCCTTGCCCGCACCCCACATCAAGCAGAGTGGTTTCAGGAGCAAATTGTGCAAGTCGAAGAATCTCATCCACCTCGCATGGTGTGCCTTTTGTCCATGGCTGCTTGTCCATGTCCATTCGTGAGTATGCGTCATTCAGCTGTTCTGATGAAAAAGTAAGCATTTCCTCCAAACGACGTGCGTCAAAGTGCATAGGCTGATTTTGGAATGTAAAAGCCAACCACTCATAACCTTCCGGAACATCACCTAACTTTTCTATATAGATTTCATCAACAGATGGATGTTTTTCTCTTTCCACAGGGAAGCCGGTATCAATGAAAGCCTCCTTGTCCTTAAGACTTATACCATCAGTTCGATAGGGCAGACTTTCACACAATGCTCTAATAACATCTATGTGCTCACTGATGACTGATGGTTCCACCTTGCGCCATGTAACCGATTCCAATGTCTTGATTGTTATGGAATTGGCAGTGGCAAGTCCCCATGCTCCGTAATCAGAGAATCCCCATGCTGACTGAAGCAGACGTTTTGCTATGCCATGCCTCCTGTAACGAGAATCGACTACTAATTGCGTAATCCATACGCACGTCTGACCATTATCCAGTTTCTTTTTCAAGAAAAAGCATGAACCAATGAGCATATCGTCTTCTTTACAAATAGACACGAACATATCATCCATGCCTGCTAGTTTCTGATAATACGCAATTGGAAGCTTTATTCTTTTACCACGTCTCTGTTCTGGAGCAGAACTACCCCAGCGTCCGTAATTATACGAAAACAAATGAGAGAACTCAAAACATTCAAGTTCTGACATCTGTGTGCACGGCTTGGTGCGATATATTGGGGAAAAATTATTCTTCATCAGTTTATTAATTTCCGTTCACGACCTCACTATCAAGTTTGCCATTTTGGTCAAACCACTTACCATTATAAGGCTGACCGTTTTTGAACTTACCTTCAAAACGATAACCATTAGACATTGTGAGTTTGCCTTCATTATATTGGTCATTAGCGAAGGTGCCTTTATACTTGTTTGAACCATCCTTTGACTCAAACGTTCCTTTGCCCTGACGAAGACCATTCTTGTATTCGCCAGTGTAAGTACCATAATCGTAGAGGCCAGTACCTTTGCCGTTAGGTTTGCCATCTACAACTTCTCCAGTGTATGTGAAGTCCTGTCCGCCAGCGTCTTTGAAAGTTTGACCAGTGACGTGTTCTACTTGTTTCTGTTCTACCTTTGGTTTATCGTGATGTGGAGGTGCTGAAGAAGGCCATATAAAATAGCCGATAACACAAACCAACACTGCTATCGCACCCCAAATATATTTCTTGGATGATGATTCGGGCTCAGGTTCAGGTGCAGGAGGAATAGGTTTTGGCTCTGGTTTCGGCTCAGAAATCTTCGCCCTACTGCTTGAACCATTTGAACCACTTGAACCATTTGAACCACTTGAACCACTTGAACCATTTTTGCCACTCTTCTCTGCGGACGTCTCAACCTTTCCCGCATAAACGGTTTCCTCTTCCATTGAAAGTATGGTGTCGTCTTCTGCATTCAGAAGATCCACGAATTCTTCCATTGTCTGTGGACGAAGGTTCTTGTTTATTTGCATCGCCTTCTCAATGGCATCGCGGGTGACAGGGGAGATATGTTCCGGTAGTGGCTTCTGCTTCTCGCCGCTTGAGATTGTTGCCGCACTTATAGGCTTTATTCCTGAAAGGATGTTGTAGAGTGTTGCACCAAGGGAATAAACATCTGTTGCTGGGGTGAACATTCGTATGTCATTGCCCATCTGCTCTGTAGGAGCATAGCCTACGGTGTAACCAACAACGGTGGAAGTGTTCTCGCCCGACTCTTCCTCATACTGCTTGCTGGCACCAAAGTCTATAAGCTGAGCCTCGCCCTTGGCATTCACCATGATATTACCAGGCTTCACATCAAGATGCAGACGGCTGTGTTGATGGACATAAGCGAGTGCATCAGCAACCTGCTGAACATAGCGCACGGCATCCTTTTCAAGGAGAGGTCCTTTCTTGTCAACAATATTCTTCAGTGATGGACCGTCGATATAGTCCATCACATAATATGATGTGCCGTTCTCATCAAATACATCCGATACGGAAACAATATTTGGGTGATTGAGTTTAGCAAGAGCGCGAGCCTCATCCTCGAACTTACGTCTAAGCTTCTGGAAAAGGGCTGACTTTGACGTAACGCCAACGGTAATCTGAGAAGTGGTCTCGTCGCGATTGCAGAAGTCTTTCACGAAGAATTCCTTGATAGCAACACGCTTGTCAAGTCCTGTGTGTACGCCTTCATAGGTGCAGCCAAAACCTCCTGCTGCTATGAAGCGCTTGATTTCGTATCGACCTCCTTGTAGGAGTGTTCCTGATGATAGATGATGCATAATGCTTATATTTTAAAATCAAGAATTCAGTACTGTTTTTTGAACACGAATTAACGTAATTAAACGTAATTTTTCTTTTTGACAACAATGACCAAGAATCTACAATAATTACTTTTCAATAATTTTTATAATTTCTGCCTTCTATATAACAAGAGTTATTACCCGCCTTTGTTGAGGGCATCTCAAGTTGGCTGCAAAGTTACAATAATTTCCGAATACACAAAAAATAATAACATACTTTTTAACGTTTTCTGCATTGAGAACATTATTTTCTGCTTGAAACCATCGCCCAAATCACAGGTTTGGCTATTGACAAAATCAGGAAATTATAGACTCCCTTACGAGAGTTTTTCTACCCTACTTCTTTGCTGCTTAGGAGGGGTGCTTTGCACTCACCTTGTGGGGGAGCTGGTGGGGGCTCTCAACGACCAAGCGTCAGCGGATAGCAGAACCGTCCCTGCTATTCTAGGCAACACGCGTTTCCATCAAGGTATCGTAAGCTTCGTAAGTACAGCCGAAGCCGCCTGAACTTATATAGCGAACAATCTTGTATTTCCCTCCTTGGAGGAGAGTGTTATTATGTAGATGTAGCGGCATAATCGAATAAATATAGTTTATGATGCATTACAGGAATGCGTATTTTAGAACAAAAAGAACAGCAAGAATGTATGAACCAATATTCACTTCTTTCCACTTTCCAGCAAGTACATGAAGTAGGACGTAGGTTATAAGGCTCAGCAGAATGCCGTCGGAGATGCTATATGTTAGTGGCATCAATGCTATACATACGAAACACGGAATAGCAGTGAGATAGACGCTGAAGTCAACCTTACGAATGTCGTGCATCATCATTACTCCCACAAGCACGAGAGCAGGTGCAGTGGCTTCTGATGGAATGGAGAGGAATAGTGGTGCAAAGAATAGGGCAAAGGCAAAGCAAATGGCAGAAGTGAGTGAGGTAAGTCCGCTGCGACCACCCACGTTCACGCCTGATGCACTCTCAACGTATGTAGTAACCGTTGAAGTGCCAAGAATTGCACCAAGTGTAGTGCCAACGGCATCTGCCATGAATGCCTTCTTCAAGCCTGGGATGTTACCGTTCTCGTCAACCATTCCTGCACGGTTGCTCACGCCAATCAGTGTACCAATGGTGTCAAACATATCAATGAAAAGGAATGTGAGCACACATATAATCATATCCACGGAAAGGATGCTCCCCCACTCAAACTGGCAGAATATAGGAGCAAGGCTAGGTGGTGTGCTAACAACTGTCGAGAAGTTGGTTACGCCTAACGGAATGCCTACAACAGTAGTGGCTAAAATCCCAATGAGCAATGCACCTGTGACATTACGAACAAGCAGTACGGCAGACACTATGATGCCGAAACATGCCAAAAGAACGGATGTAGAATGGAGATTGCCAAGGGTTACAAAAGTATCATTATTGGGAGCAACTATGCCTGCATTCTTCAATCCGATGAAAGCGATGAAGAGTCCGATGCCTGGAGATATTGAACGTCTCAGTATGAGAGGCATGGAGTCCACGATTTTCTGACGTAACCCAGTGAATGTCAATATTATGAAGATTAGTCCTTCAATAAACACAGCCGTCAATGCAAACTGCCAAGTGTAGCCCATTGTAAGCACAATGGTGAAGGCGAAAAAGGCATTGAGTCCCATGCCTGGAGCAAGCACAAAAGGTAACTTTGCATAGACAGCCATAACAAGGGTACCAACAACTGCAGATACGACCGTTGCCGTGAACACAGCACCTTTATCCATACCCGTATTCCCTAATATGTCAGGGTTAACGGCAAGGATGTATGCCATAGTAAGGAACGTTGTCAGCCCCCCCATAAGTTCTTTCTTGACAGTCATCGTTTCCTTATTGAAACCTAGTATTTTCTGTAGCATAATAATGTATTATATTTTATAAATATACAGTTACGGACAGACTGCGCGGACAGGAAGACCGTAATATCTGTCATAACGTCCCCCATCAACAATAGCCGAATTGAATTCAAGTGCGTTGCATCCGTAGCCCCAGGCAGACCCCTTGAGCGACGATGACCAGTATCTCCCGGAAGAGCCGTCAAGTTGAAGCAAATCTCCGTCGCGATAGCCGGCAGCAGGGAGGAAGATGAAGTTGCCGTTAACCTTAGAAGTTACCTTGTAACCTTCTACGCCATTATTTATAGTCCAGATCCATGTACAGCTTTTGCGTAGTTCGTCCAGCTCTGTCTCTGTCGGCATGCGCCACGAACCGCCCCAATTTACATGTGCAGCGTCGTCTTTAAGGTCAAGAGTGGCATTCTTGTTTCGAACGTACTTGATAAAAGACTCTCCATCATCTTCTGTGTCAAAATACGTATCCCAACTATAATCGCTTTTATCACTTGTCTCACCCCATGCAAAATAGTTACCATAATCTTTTGGCTTGCTCGCACCGATATTCATTGTTGCCCACTTAACAGATAGGCCAAGGTCAACGCATTCATGGCCATCTATGCTAATTGTATCTGTATTCGGTATATCCTGGTCTGAAACATTCTCAACAATAACCACTATCAACGCTACCGCCATTACAGCAGCAACTATGCTACTAATGAGTTTCCAATTAATACTTTTAAGAGTCGCTCTTGACTTAGGTGCTTGTTCTTGCTTCGGCTTAGGCACAGCTTCTGGCTCAGCAATTATCGTCTTCTCATTAAGTATCGTATTGTCATCATCGCTACATATAGTAGCTTCATCCTCAACAATATCTTCAACATTGCCATCCAGCATTTGAAGCAACTCATCAATACTCTGCGGACGATCTTCCTCATGGAGTTGCATGGCGGCAGAGATGGCATTGCGAGTGACTGCGGAGATTGTCTCTGGCAATGGAGCGAGTGTTTTCTTTTTGAGGAACAGCAGACCTGAGTTTGGAGGTGTCTCGCCAGTGAGGAGCTTATACATCGTGGCGCCGAGAGCATAGATGTCTGATGACGGTTTGAACTCCGTTATACCTTGTACAGTCTGTTCGTAAGGAGCATAGCCTGGAGTGTTCAAGCCCTGCATTGTGGTAGTGTTCTCGCCTGTGCCTTCGTCGTAATGCTTGCTTGCACCGAAGTCTATGAGAACAGCCTTGCCATTCTTATCCACAAGAATATTTCCGGGCTTAATGTCGAGGTGCAGACGGTTCTGCTGATGAACATACTTCAATGCTCCTGCTACCTGACGGATATAGCCCAGCATCTCTATCTCAGAAAGTGAGCCACGCTTCTTAAGGAGATCGCTGAGGGAATATCCGTCAACATACTCCATTACATAATATGCCGTATCGTTCTCCTCGAAGAATGTGTTTACACGAACGATATTGTCATGCTTCATCTTGAAGATAG
>JAZRYU010000129.1:0-47610 GCA_045600885.1 Prevotella sp. | reverse complement strand
AACCGCCTCGTCTATGACCTCTATGGTTTGACCGAAGACGAGATTGGGATTGAGGAAGGTGGGAATGGAAACGACGCCTCATAGCGTCGTTAAACCGCCGCTTGTCATTCTCATAGCCGCACCCTAACGACGCCATGGGGCGTCGTTTCCAAGGACCTCTATGGTTTGACCGAAGACGAGATTAAGATTGTAGAAGGTGGAAATGAGTAAAAAATTGGCGTAATATTTGGAAGTTTGCAAATAAATGCATAATTTTGCAACCGATTGCCTACACCTCTCCAAATACCTGATATTCAGAATATTACAACAAAAAGGTGTAGGGTGTAGGCTATCCGTCGTATTTCTTTAATTTTAAGACCGAATAGAATGCATATTGGGCTCATCCGACATTCTGAGATGCAAAATTACCCAATATGCATTCAAATATTGAACTGTACCGCAAGAACTCCGAAGAACATCTTTACGATGATAGAATGGCAAGAAAAATTGACCAAAATCACGCCCAAAGGTATTTTTCTTGGATAATTTATTTGGTTATAAAAAAAATGAATTATCTTTGCACCCGCTATTACTACGTTTGAGGATGCTAAGGCAAAGCCGAAGCTCACAGGGTGGTAGGGCATACATATTAATAAAAGAGCGTAACTACGCTTGTGCTTGACAATCTGAAACTTCGCAAATTTCAATATTCCGTCAAGAACAATGCAATGGTGGCGTCCTTTCGGGTTGATTATATTCATACTATCTCTAGCTTTTGATTATTATCTCTGACCTCATTGTTGGTCTGAGTTTATATCAAGGTTAGACGTATAGTCTATATAGTCATATCAGTGGGGCTTCGGCATTGCTCGTTCAACGGAATAGGGTAATGCGAAGACCTCAGATTGTGGAACGGGCAGACGGGTTCCACTTTTTTATTTTTATGTGTTAACTAATAACTCATAAAAATTCTAAAAATGAAAAAGTTACTTACGTTAATTTCATGTTGCATATTTGCAGCATGTGTGCAGGCGCAAGTTGCGTCATCACACAGTCGTAGAAATACGACACAGAAGGCTGTATATTCGGATTACAGCCGAATGGAGATTTCTTATGCCCCAATTTCATGGGATAGTAATGGACACGGTGTTTTTGATGAAGAATGGACTGGTTTTAAATTGGGTTATATCAAAGGTCAAAGTGTAAGCAATGATATGCCAATTTACCTTGAATACGGTATCAACGCTCAGTATGCTTGGTATTCAGAATCAGATGATTACTATGAATTCAGTGCTTCTGTTATTAATGCAAACATTCCTGTAAACATCGCTTACAGATACGGCATAAGCAATGATACATACATCACCCCATATGTTGGACTTCATGTCCGTGGCAATATCATTGGTCAAGGTAGTGAGGAAGAGGAAAAGTACAAAGAAACCTATGAATCTACTGCTAATTTCTTTGACAAAGATGACATGGGTAGTAGTAAAAACACTGCAAATAGAATTCAGTTAGGTGCACAATTCGGTATCGGATTGGACATCAATAATCTGCACATTGGTTTAGAATACAACACTCAGTTCTCAGACTACTTTAAGAAGACTAAGACAAGTGGCTATACAATATCACTCGGTCTCAACATCTAATAATAAGTTTCTTTATTGTTAGAAACCATGAACAAATTCACAATAAATGTTAGGAGTCTAATGCTTACATTAGACTCCTAACATATAAAGAAATAGATTAATTATAGAATGCTGCTCCTTACGAGATCCCGGCATTTCATTATTTAAACTGACCACAAATAACATGGAGTTAGAAATCACAGGAATGTGGAAAATTCTTAATTTTTCTATAGAAGGAGAAACGCAGATAATGGAACTTGGCATTGATAACACTCTCAAAACCATTATCATTTTTCCTGACGGAGAGATTTGTATAAGTAATGTAGGAAAGTATCAAATAGAAGGAAAAAACATAATTGGTACTGTCTATGACGATGAGGATGAAGATGAAGAAATCTGCTTTTGCTATAAGATAGAAGAATTATCGTGCAAGAGCCTCGTTATTAGTGACGAGGAAGGTAATAGTTTGAATTTTGAAAAATATTTACAAGAATTGTAGATTCATATAAATAGCATTTACTTGAATATTTTCTTTAAACCATAAAAATGAGCAAAATCTCTGCTGTCATTAACACATATAATGCTTCCGAGTTATTAGAACAGACCCTCATTTCTTTAAAAGGATTTGATGAGATAGTTGTATGTGATATGGAGAGTTCTGATAACACAATAGAGATTGCAGAGCAGTTTGGATGTAAAATTGTCATTTTCCCCAAAGGAGATTATAACATTTGTGAACCAGCTCGCAATACAGCAATCCAATCTGCGTCAAACGATTGGGTTTTAATCGTTGATGCGGATGAAACAGTAACACCTCAGCTGGTCAAATATCTGTACGAAAGAATCTCTGAGGAGGATTGCCCAGAAGCAATAATGATTCCAAGACGGAACAAAATGCTTGATGGTTTTGATGAATCGGATTATCCGGATTACCAATGTCGTTTTGTAAAGAAAGATAAGGTTGAATGGCCTGCCATTATTCATGCAAAACCAATTATAGATGGAAAGATAGAAAGAATACCTGCGAAGCGAAAGGAGCTTGCTTTAATTCATGCGCCAGAAAAAATGTCATCTTATTTCTTAAAAGTATGCAGATATACGGACAATGAGGTAGAAAAAAGAGCGAGCAAGCATGTTACTTTGGCAAAATTGATGTTTGAACCCTTTTTCCGTTTTTTCAAAATTTACGTAATGAAGGGAGGATTTCTCCAAGGTAAGGTTGGCTATATAAGAGCGCAACGTTTCTGTTTTTATCGGTTTATAGTTCTTTGCAAAATATACGAACGTGAAATACAATTAAAGAAATGAAGCTGTTAGTAATTAGAAACCAGGGGGATCTAACTGATTATATATTTGATTCCGTATCAGAGAACCAGCACATCAAAGTTGCTGTCAACAAAGAAATTGAAGAAAAGGGATTGAAAAAAGCATGGCAAAAAGCACTAAAATATCTTGCAGTACATGGCTTTGATGTCAATCTTGAGCATTTCTTTCCCAAACAATATTTGAATGAACTTCAGGCTTACTCGAAAGAATTTGATAAAGTTCTTCTGTTCAATATACAGAATCTGAAGCAGATTATACTTTACAGAAAACTTCTTCCAAAACAGGAATTAAGTGTTTTTCTGTGGAACCCAGCACACACTTTTTGCAGGAACTCTTTTTCAAAAAAGGATTATATTCAATCGACTATTCGCAAAGAGATTAAAGTTTACACCTTTGACGAGAAAGACGCAGAAGAATATGGATTTAATCTGATAGAACAACCTTTTTGTAAACTCAATAACAGTAATGAGACGAACTATAGTGCTGATGCGTTGTTTATAGGAAAAGACAAGGGACGTTCCAAAGACATATTACAGATATTAAACTTACTAAAGGACGCCAACCTATCATACACTTGTCATATTCTGAAAGACAAACATGGCAAATTGATTCCTGAGTTATCGGATTATTATTCTGACAAGTATATTGATTACAAAGAAACTTTGCAGCTAATTAGCCAACATAGATTATACATAGAGGTCTTACAAAAAGGACAAAGTGGAATGACTCTTAGACCCTTGGAAGCATTGTTTCAAAAAAGGAAACTTATCAGCACAAACAAAAATCTTTATAGTCACCACCTGTTTGATTCTTCAAGAATATTGATCGTTGAAGAAAACACAACAGCTGATGACGTTCTGGCTTTTATAAATACTCCTTTCTCTGAATTAGACACAAAGGATATTGAACAACATGAAATAAATCATTGGTTAGAACAATTTTTGGGGAAATGCAACCATGTATGATTCTTTTATCAAAATATCACAAAAGAACATCCGCAAACATCCGATTCTTGGAGTTTTTATAAACTCGGTGGGTCTGATGTTTGTGGATGAACTGTACGTGAAGGTCATCGAGCGTGTGGGCAGGGCAAGGCTGAAGTATCCGTCCATCTCCAAATACTACGTCATCGATTACATACCGGATGACGCGAAGAATCCGAAGAACATGGCAGACATTGAATGGCGCATTGCCGTGCCAGAGAACGTGGACAAGCAGAGCGGAATATATTTCCTGAGGACCAACGTGGCGACAAATCAAAATTGAAAAAAGTTTGTAGTACACAACGATACAAATAAAAAATGTAAAATGCTAAACAGCAAAGAAAACGACTAATAAGGTATCAAACATGGGTTAAAAGGATGTAGTGAAACGATTCTATATTATCTGTGGGCAATAACACCACAGACCTTGAATGTGAAATCGACCGTCTCGTCTATGACCTCTATGGTTTGAACGAAGACGAGATTAAGATTGTGGAAGGGGGGAATCTGTAAAAAGTTGGCGTAATATTTGGAAGTTTGCAAATAAATGCATAATTTTGCAGCACAAAAATGAGATAAAATGCAAACAGCTACATTAGACACAAAGAAACTAAATCTTATGGAACTTGTCATGGCCATCAAAACAGAAAGTGTGCTTGACAAGATTCTCAGCTATGCTCGTAAGAAAGTGAATGAATCAAATGCCAAGACGTATGACATTGCATATGAAGAAGAACCAATGATGCTTCGTGAGGATACTATTGAAGCAATTAAAGAAACTCAATCTGGAGAATATGCAGGCACGCTAGATATGACTGACTTTGACTCTTTTATGAAAAGTATAGACGAGGCATGAAAAAGCAAGTTCGTTATTCAACGCAAGCCAAGAAAGACCTGAAACGCTATAAGCATGAATTGGCAAAGATGCAAGAACTATATAAGGTTTTGCGGGTACTATCTTCTGGCGAACAATTAGATAAGTGCTATCGCCCTCACATGTTATCTGGAGAATACAAAGGCTGCATGGAATGTCATGTTGGCAATGATTTTCTTCTTATATGGATAGATTCTGATGCAATCTACGTTGAACGCGTAGGGACACATTCCGAATTATTCAAGAGCAAAGGAAAATGAGTTAGGGGGCTGGGCTTGTTTTCAAATTTAGGGAGCAATATACTTTTAGGCACAAATCCCTACTTCTTCCAGAATGCTTTGGAGAATAGAAGGATGATTGGGAAAATCTCAAGACGGCCGATAAGCATCAGGAAGGAGCAGACCATCTTGGCTGGAGCAGAGAGTATCATCCACGAATGGGCTGGACCATAATACTCCAGTCCTGGACCTACATTACAAAGACTGGATAAGGCTAAGCCGAAGGCTTCGTAATAGTTGAAGTTAGGATGGACATCGTTTGGATCTACTCCGAAGATTGCCAACACATAAGCGCCGACAAATAGCGCCATTACGAAAAGCGTGATGAAGCCGATGAGGGTCTGAGTGATGTTGGGCGACACGACAGCCTTATTGAGGCGCACGGGAACAATGGCACTAGGATGGAGTATTCGGGTGAACTCATTCCGAATGACACGATAGATGATACTCAGTCGGACGCACTTAAAGCCTCCCGTCGTACTGCCTGAACAGGCACCGGCGAACATCACGAAAAGGAGTATCGGCATAAGCTGAACAGGCCAGAGAGTATAGTCGCAAGAGGCAAAGCCGGTCGTCGTCTGCAAGGAAACGATGGTGAACAGGCTCTCACGCCATGCAAGCTCTATGTCTGTCGTCGTGGAAGAGAGCACAAGGGTAACGGCGCAAATAAGGGATGAGGTAACGACAATGATAATATACATGTGTGCCTCGGCATCATGGAAGAACTGACGGATTTTGCCTTTCAATATCGTATAATAGATCAGGGCATAGTTTATGCCGGAAAAGAACATGAAGAAGATGAGGACATACTCTATTGCAGCGGAATTATACTGCTCATGGAGCATGGCGGAATGAGTGCCGTAACCTCCTGTTGCCGTGCAACACATGCCGTAGTTTATGGCGTCGAAGAGGTTCATGCCGCAAATGAACAGGGAGAGTGTACAGAGGATTGTAAGCATCATATACACAGAACCTATCCAGCGCACTGCTACAGAGAGACGCGGACGCACCTTGTCATGAAGCGGTCCCGTGCTCTCGGCAGCAAAGAGTTTCACATCTCCCATGCCGAACATAGGAAGCAGGGCTATGGTAAAAAAGACTATTCCGATACCGCCAACCCACTGCGTAACGCTGCGCCAGAAGAGAAGTCCATGGCTTACGGAGTCAACATCATCAATGACGGTGGCACCTGTAGAAGTGAAGCCGGACATAGTCTCAAAGAAGGCACTCGCCACATCGGGCAGACATCCTTCGAGCATGAACGGCGGCATACCGATAAGGGAGAACAGCACCCATATTGCGCAGACTATAATATAACCTTCCTTACGACTCATAGAAGGGTTTGCGTCCTTGCCGTACCACACTCCCACTCCACCTATCAAGAGGGAGAAAACGAATGAAGGGACAAACGGCATTATGCTCTCCCCGTATAACAAAGAGACGAGGAGGCATAGTAGTAGCAGTCCCGCTTCTATGAAGAGAAGGTAGCCTAGGGTTTTGAATACTAATTTCCAGTTTATCACTTTAATTCTTCGTCTTAAACATTCCATTTTTCACACCTTCCATCTGCACGGTCAGCTTAACATTCTTCAGGTCGCCACCTTTCTTAGAGCGGAGAATGACTAAGGCTGCGCCGTTATAGATAGGATATTCGGCAGACTTCTTGTCGGCAGCTGATGGGGTATGAATGGCATCGCAAGTCTGATCACCATTGCTAAGTCCTTCAATAGTAGCGTCTCCTTCAAGAGAGAACTTCACCATTCCGTTTGCAGAATAAGCACGGCGTCCCTTGCCATCGACAGCGAAGACACGAATGTGCTGAAGGTCGAGTCCGTCGTTCTTCCACTGAGCATTGTCGCGTTCAAGCTTCAACGACTTAGCCTCGCCAGTAGTCTCTATGACGTAAGACGCTACTCGCTTGCCGCCATTATAAGCAACAGCCTCAGCCTTTCCTGGTTCGTAGGTTACGCCAGAGAATATGAACTTATTGCGGACTGCAGGATTATTACGGTCGTTCTGAAGGCGTGCCTTTGACTTGCCGTTGACGAGAAGTTCCACCTCGTCGCAGTTAGAGAAGGCGTAGAGGGTAACAGTCTTGCCAGATTCATTGGTAGAAGGGATTTTCCAGTCTTCTGAGAGATGGACGCTGCCGAGGTTTACTCCGTTCCAGTCGCCACGCTCTGCTCCCTGATAGACAGAGAGATGAACCATTGGCTGCTGAGTGAAGTAGCTCTTCACGAAATAGGCAGTAGGCTTTGGCAGAAGGGAGATGTCGAATACTCCGAGTTCCCATCCCTTTCGTGGCCATCCCTGACTCTCGCCAAGATAGTCTATAGCTCCCCAATAAGCAAGTCCGATAACCTTATTGAGGTCCATCTCAAAGAAGTTACGACCGAGCATCTGGGTGTTAGCCTCGCTCTGATAGAACTTCATATCTGGGAAACGACGACCGTCGCCAGGGAAGTACATATAGCGATAGTTATAGGCAGCAATGTCAGTCTCGCGGGCAAGTGGTGCTGGAAGTGAATCTGTATCAACATCACGGAAGCGAGGATGCATGGCAACAGTGATAGGACGACTGCTGTCATATCGATGAAGCACTGGCTTCATAGAGCGATAGAGAGTAACGCCCCAATCGGCATACTGCATTCCCCACTCCTGCTGAAGTTCATTACCAAGACTCCACATGACAACGGAAGGATGGTTGCGGTCGCGCTTGATGAACTCTGGAATATCATGCTGCCACTGTTCTGCAAATTCCACGCGGTCTCCACTGAACTGCTTCAGCCACTTGTCGTAGAGTTCATCAACGACAAGGATTCCAATCTTATCGCAGAGCTTGAGCAATCCGACGGAATAAGGATTATGGGAAGTGCGGATATGATTGAAGCCAAACTCCTTCATCAATCGAAGACGCTTCTCTACAGCACGATCGTAAGCTGCTGCACCGAGAGAGCCAAGCGTATGATGGTTGGCAAAGCCCTGAAGGAGCACCTTCTTTCCATTAAGTTTAAAACCGAAATCTGCACCGTACTCTATCGTGCGAACCCCAAACTCGTCTGATACTTTATCGTAAGCATTGCCTTCATTGTCAAACACTGATACTTCAAGGGTATAGAGATGCGGATTGTCCAAATCCCAAAGCACAGGATTGCTGATCTCTATGCCGTCGAGCTTATACTCATTAGTGCGCTGACGACCATAGTATTTCTTTCGGCAAGTCTGCTCAGCAACGGTGTTTCCCTGAGCATCCTTTATGCTGCAGAAGAAGGTGAGCGAGTCTATCTTCTGGCGAGAGAGATTTGAAAATTCTGCCTGAACATCAACCGTTGCCTTATTGCCTTTGACGGTAGTAAGGATGTAGAGCGGATGGCGAGGGAAGAAGAACTCTCTGTTTGTTGTAAGAAGGTGAACATCACGGAAGAGTCCGCCACCTGTGTACCAGCGTGAGCTCTTAGGATTCTGAGTGTCGCAGATAACCTCCAGAACATTCTCCTCGCCCCATTTCATAAGTGGAGTAAGGTCTGCATCAAAGCCAAGGTAGCCGTAGTCAGTCTTGCCGATATGCTTTCCATTAAAGTAGGCATCGCCCACGAGGAGCATTCCCTCGAAGTCTATGACAACTCGCTTGCCCTTCCAATCAGGAGAAGGTGTAAAGGTCTTCTTATAATAACCCTTACAGAGTTTCTTGAAAGCTCGGGCTGAGAGTAAGCTCTTTATGTTTGCAGCCTCATTGTCTGTCTCAGCTTTCTCATCGGCTCCAGGAGCTATCCATGGTTCGGAGATCTGGTAGTCGTGAGGCAGATTTACAGTCTGCCAGTTCTGCTTGTCGTAAGAGAACTGCCAGTCAAAATTGAAGAGTTCACTGGTTCTCTGGGCGTTGGCAAGCAAAGAACAGGATATAAATGATACGAGGGAAATTATAATCTTTTTCATTGATTTAATTTTCAATTTTCACTTTTCATTTTTTACTTAATCAGTTTCCGTCTGGCTTTTGAACTTCAGACATTGGCGATGGTGTCCAGTGGAAGGTTGTCCAATCATCTGGCTGAGAAGGGTTAAAGTCCTGCCACTCTGGACGAAGATTATTGATGAGAGGAATGTTATTCTGCTTCATTCCCATAACAATCATCTTTGCCACCTCGTAAGCTCCGAAAGGATTGAAGTGGGTGTTGTCCTCAAACTTTGTCTTCTGACCCGGGAATGTTCCAGCAGGATAATGGACAAGAGCGCGCTTGCTGTCCTCAAAACCAAGAGTTTCGAAGAACACCTTGCTCATCTCCGTAAGGTCGATCATCGGCACATTCTCACGCTCAGCAACAGCACGAACAGCCGCAGGGAAATCGCCGTGAGTATTAGCGATAACCTTATTGCCTTTCTCCCATGCGCGACGCATGGTTGGAGTGCAGAGAATGATGTTTCCACCCTTATCACGAACCTGGTCAATGAAGACCTTCAGGCCGTAAGAGAAATTATACCAAGCGCCTTTTCCCGGACGTTTGTCTTTCTCGTCGTTATGTCCGAACTCTACGATTACATAATCGCCTTTCTTCATCTGAGAGAGAATCTTATCGAGACGCTTCTGACCAAGGAAAGAGTATGTGGCGAGTCCGCTTTCGCCATAGTTTGCAATAGCCACGTTCTGGTCAAACCAGACAGGAATCATCTGTCCCCAGCTTGCCCACGGCTCAAAACTCTGGTCAACGACGGTTGAATTGCCACAGAGGAAAACAGTAGGACACTGATCGTTGCGCTCAACATGAACGGACTGAACGGCAGGAGCATCGCCGGTAATCTCAAGAGTGAGAACATCATCCCATGTGAGATAGAGCTTCTCGCGGTCTTTTATCTGCACGCGATTCTTGGCGTCAATCTGCGGTGTGCGCTTGTTGACAACGAAAGAGACTGTCTTGAATTCCTTCTTCTTCGTTGCAAGGTCATGGATAAAGAGTCGGCGATTCTCTGCGCGAACAGTTGTTGACGCAGCCTTCTTCTTTGAACCGATGACCATAGTAACGGTGTAATTGCCGTCAGGAACGCGGAAGCTGAGGAATTGACTTTGACCTTGACTTGGACTTGAAACGCCGCTGACGCGAGTAACGACATCATCAACGCCGAAACCGGATTCTTCTGAATATGCTGGCACGGACTTCGTCATGTCAATATCAAACGTCTGTGCCTGCGCACTCAAACCGCAGGCGAGGCTGATGGCTAATAAATATTTTTTCATTGAGATTAATCTTTCGTAGTTATCTATAATTATTGTATAAGTTCGTCTGTATCTTCGCTGAAAATTGCGGCATTGGTATGCTGCTCTCGAGGATAGAAATGCACGGCACTGTCATTCATCTTCGGATGCTGTGTTTCAAGCAGTCGGATAATCTCTGCTCCAGCCCATATAGCAGGACCGTAAGCATGGGCTGCCATAGGATGGACTGGTCGGTAATAATAGAACGCAGGATCGAACGCCATACCTGTTCCGACGCATGTGCCTGTAACCTTTCCGTCCGGCTGAATCTCTGTGCTGAAGGCATTCCACGCAAGAAGAGCGGAAGCGCCGTAGGCATTTGCCTCAAGCCACCCTTCATTGATGCCATGAGCTATGCAGTAAGCATAGATAGCTGTGCATGAAGACTCAAGGTAAGAGTCGCTGCGATTGAGAAGCTGATGCCAGAAGCCTTCGCCACTCTGCAAAGCAACAAGTCCGCGAACATGCTTGCGCAACTGCTCCAGAACTTCAGGACGACGAGGATGATCCTTAGGCAGAACATCAAGAAGTTCGCAAGTGGTAAGCAAAGCCCAGCCGTTAGCCCTTCCCCAGAAGAACGATGGCTGTTCCTTTCTGCCCTCTATATAACCGTGGCGATAAAGTCCGAGTTCCGGTACAAACATGCGATTCACAAAGCCGAAGAAATGCTTTACAGCCTCATCATAGTGACCGCAATAGGCTTCAGTAGGGAGTCCCATGAACATATCGTCAAGCCAAACGGTATTCTTAAGCGGACGATTGCGACAGAAGGTGCCGTCAGGGAGACGGAGTTCCTTATGAAGAACGAAATCGGAATATCGGTCTATCTGCTGCTGAAGTCGCAGAGAAGGGTTTCCCCTACCCGACTTTATCATAGCGCAGCAGATGGCTCCAGCATCGTCGAGTGCAAGCGGCTCAACAATCTTCCGCACTGTAGCATCCGGCTTCTTACCTTTCTGCAAGACATTCTTATCGAAATACGGTGCGATATCGGCAAGAAACTGCATACGCTTCTCCGCATATTCGGTATAGCGCTTATCACCAGTGATACGACCGGCAGCAAGCATGGCAGAGTATGTTACGCCCCACTCATAACTGGTAAGGCGAAACGAGCCTTGCTTCAATCGACTGTCAGCATTGATCTTCCTGTAATCCGTAATGACCTCGCCTGTCTTCATGTCCTCAACAACCATCGGAGTGGTTTCATCGAGGAACTTGAAAACACGGTCAATATCTGCCTTTACTGCCGCTTTGTCCGGGATGCCATACGGTATCTTATAGGCTGGCTTCATCAGATGGAGCGGCGTCGTGGCGTCGTTTACCACCTGAGCCTTGACTGTTCCTACGCAGAAAGGAAGGAGAAAAGACAGCGGAAGGAGGATTTTCTTGTTCATAATTATTTATGAGGAATTCTATAAATTGCCAATTATTTCTTGATGGAAGGAAGATAATAACCAATGTGAGGCGGCTGATTATAGCATACATTCTGCCAAGCTACAGCCATGCGATAGATATGGTCGTGCATGAGCGTAGTCACACGATAATCTGTTGGTATCGTAGTGGTGTGAATGTAAAGCTTATCGCAGGCCTCGCGGTCATGGAGAATAACTTCCTCACGCCAGTCGCCGAAGAGGTCGGCAAGAAGGTTCGGAGTGTTCTTAGTGCCATTGCAGGCATTGCCCTTTAATTGGACGAGCTGTTTAAACTCGATTTTTCCGTCAGTGATAACTGGCTTATAGACTGTGTTTCCGTCATACGGTTCGTCCTGAAGGTCGCCGTCCCAGTAGATGCGGAAATTGGTTGGTCGGCGACTGCCAGATGCCAACACACCGAGCTGCTTGCCCGACTTGCCGTCGGCAGTGAAGATATTATTGCTACCGAGCGACCACCACTCATAGCCTTCTGATGGGAACATATCCATAGCTACGCCACGACCATTATCTTCTCCCGTCTGAGAATCTTCACGCCAGAGAATCTTGCCTGTGACCGGATCATGAACCTCTGCGCAATAGTTTGCCTGACGACCTTCATGAACCATGTAAACCTCCAATCCCGGACGGTCAGGAAGGATGTCGCCAAGATGGAGAGCATCGCCATGACCAAGCCCTGTAGAAGAAAGAAGGTTGCCATCGTGATCAATGGTTGCGGAACCATAGATAATCTCATCGCATCCGTCGCCATCCACATCGCCAACAGCAACGGAATGTGCTCCTTGTCCGAAAGCACTCTTCTTACCTGGTTCAAGCGACTGATGAAGCCAACGGAGAGTGAGGTTCTTTCCGTCAAAATCGTAGGCTGCGAGATTTGACTGTGTATAGTAACCTCGACAGAACACCATGCTCGGTTTCTTTCCGTCAAGGTAAGCTACACAGGCGAGATAACGCTCTGAGCGATTGAAATGATTATCGCCCCAATCGTCAATATCCTTATATGCAGGTTTGTAAGGAACGGTAGCAATGGCTTCGCCTGTTTCACCATTGAAGACAGTAAGATATTCCGGACCACCAATGATGCGACCTGTGAGCGCACCTTCCTTTCCGACATAGTCTGCATCCTTGTCATCGCCAGGCAGAAGGACGGCATTTCCCTTTCCGTCAATAGTGCCTGGGGCTGTCTTGCATGCAAGCTCTGCCTTTCCGTCGCCGTCGAAGTCATAGGCGAGGAACTGAGTGTAATGGGCACCGGCGCGGATGTTCTTGCCTAAGCAGATGCGCCAGAGGAGAGGGGCTTTGTTATCTGAAGCTGACGCTTCAGACACAGGGGCTTTGGAACCGGCAGCAAAACTGCGGGAAACGGTGGTTATTTTATAGCAATCGATGTAAACTGGATCGGTAAAACCGGTGTGGGCATTGTCATGAGCGTTGTAAGGATCCCATTTAAGGATAAGCTCGTAGTTGCCGTCGCCGTCAACATCAGCTACGGAGCAGTCGCTTGGGGTGTATCTGTGCCCTGTCCGAGCTCGGCCAGGGCGGTCTGGTTGGCCTTGGCGATTTTGTTGGCCTTGGCGGTTAGGTTGATCTGTTTGGCCTTGGCGGTTAGGGCGGTTTGGTCTTCTTATTTCTATTTCATTATTCTCAACAGGCGGACAGATGTTCAGGGTAAGGAATGTGTCTGCCCATGGAGTAACGGTTTCTGTTTCTGATGATTCAGCACCTGCGACAATGGTCTTTACAGCGTATGATGATTCCGCTGTTCCTTCCTTGTCGATATAGTTGCTGACAGAGAGCGGCTTGTCGTTCAGACGCTTGCCGTCTCTATAGATATTGAAGGTTGTGCTGGGACTGTCTGTGCCAAGCACGCGCCAACTGATAAAAACACCCTCTGCTGTCTTCACTGCAACAACGCCGCGCGAGAGATTCTCGTGCTGCTGGCTGGCGTTGAAGCTCTGTGCCTCTGCAAACAAAGGCGAAAAGGCAAAGAGGAAAGAAAGTACTATATTTTTCATTACGTATAAGTATTAGGGTTATAAATGGAAGACTCCCACAGGTCAACCTGTGGGAGTTTTTATAAGAAAAGTTTACTTAAAAGGCAAGTACCAATTATTCTCGTCGAGAAGAGAAGCTGTCTTCACTTCCTCTCGTCCACCCATCATGTATTCAAACCAACGTCCGCCAAGATTGCTTCCGTAAATGCTTGCCATATTCTTATGACGCGCAATACGTTCAAGGTCAGAGAAACGGGTTCCTTCGAAGGCAAACTCAAGAGCATATTCGTCGCAAAGGATATCTTCCATAGCGTTGATATACTCTTCTTTTGTAAACTCTGAGCCATCGTTGACGCCATTGAAGAGAATGCGGTTAAGCTTAATACGTTCGCCTACGATATTCTGGTAAGAATAAGGAGAACGGATATCCTCTACAGCACCAGCTCCGTGGAAGTGGATGCCGACAATTTCCTTACGAGTAGTATTAGTAAAGAAGCCAGCATTGGTCTCTGAGAAGAAATCAAGGTTACCTTCCTTAAGGCGCTTGTAAGAATCGTATGGGATATAGTAATTCTCTGAAGGAATCTTATTCTCTTCTACGTATGCAGTATCAACGTAAGCCTTGAGTCCTGAGTTAAGTCCACTCTTGAGGATAGCGAAAGAAAGCTCTGGTTCGCCCATACGGTTAAGAGCCTCTGCAAGGTGCATGTAAACAGTAGAAGTGCGGTAGAGATAGATGAAACCTGTAGATGGCTTCTGCACATAGAGCTTTGTAGAGTCAGCATCCACACCCTTAACAATCATGTTTGCACGACCGTCGCCAATATTTGTTGAAGACAACATGTAACGGGTAGAAGTAACCTGAGGGTCTTTCTCGTTAGTGTAGTAGTAATATGGCTGTGTTCTAACCATCTCCATATAGTTCTTTGAAGGCTGGATCTGCATTTCGTTATGCTCTGGACACTCAAAGATATTGTAACGGGCAATAGACTTTCTTGTACTTGCATAATAGTCGTAACCGAAAGCGTAAGGTACCTCTGTTGTCTGTCCCATAGTGTAGTTCACAGCCATTGGGATGTAAGTGATAACCTCATCTGAAGGCTGACCAGAACGCAGGTTCTCACTGAAGATAGCATCCCATTGTGATGATCCATTAGAAAGCTGAGAGTTCTGCTGGAAGTTATAGTCCAATGGAACATTAGAATAAGCATAATTGCCACCATCATGAATTGCAACCATGTTACTCTTATTGATGTCAAGATAGTCAATACCACGCTTAGCAGTAGCGAGGAGATAGTCATGGTAAGCACCGGCAGCCTTTTCGTATTCACCCATCTCAAGATAGAGGTCGCCAAGGATGACGTTGAGCGGAATGAAGCACTTAGAAGGCTTAATGGTCTTTGTGCGGCTTGTTGAGTAGTTCAAGTGGCCGACATCAACCTTCTCCTGATAATAAGGTACGCTGAGGAACTCATCGCTGTACTTATTCTTCAAAGACTGAAGATACTGAGCCTGATCAGCGAGGATAGTCATGTAAGGAGTATGCTCTGTCTTTGCATTAATCTCTGATACTGTAAGCACAGGAGAAGTAATGTAAGGCACATTGCCATACTGCTTAACAAGCTGCAGATAAGCCCATGCGCGGAAAGAAGCGATGGCAGCAAACTCGTTGATTGTAACATTGTGAGTACCAGAGAGAAGAGTTGTGTCGCGCTTCTGGAGGTAAGTGTTACAGTTGTTGATTACCTTATAGTAGAGGTAAACACTGTCATACTTGCAGTCTGAACCAGCAGTGAAGCTTGCGAGGTTCTTGAGGTGTGTGGTAGCCTTGTCTGTAGGAACAGCGATGTCACCACGCATCTCGTTCTGGAAATAATATTGATCAGCAAGCTGCTGCATAGCCTGCATAACGCCGTATGCAAAGGAAACTGAGTCGCTCTTCTGATTGAGGTTTGGATCAGAAACGAAAAGAGCACTGTCTGTTTCCAGCATATCAGAGCAAGAAGACAAACTTCCCACAGCAATCCATGCAGGAAGAGCTGCGATAGCCAATGCCTTGAAAATATTCTTTAGTTTCATATTCTTTTGGTTTTAGGCCCCTCCGAAAACGGAGGGGAAGAATCTGCGTTAGAGGTTAATGTTAATACCAATTACGAACTGACGGCCTTGTGCCATGTTGCCACAGTCAATGCCCTGATAGTAATGGTTATTGCTGATGCTGAACTCTGGGTCATTACCAGTGTACTTAGTAAGAGTGAAGAGGTTGCGAGCCTCACCCCAAACAGAGATGCCCTGGAGCCATGACTCCCAAGCTTCTGGCATAGGAATCTGATAGCTGAGAGTAAGGGTCTTCATGCGGAGGTAAGAACCATCCTCAATCCAACGGTCAGAGAAAGCATTGTTTCCCTTTGGATCGCCGTATGCAACGCGAGGGATATTTGTGATCTGACCTTCATAGCGCCAACGACCGATCTCAGCAACCTGCTGGTTGTAGAGTGTAGAACCTGAATTCAGGATAGTACGCTGATAGTTATACACATCGTTGCCATAGCTGTAGTTGAATGATGTGCTGAGCTTGAAGCGCTTCCATGAGAGTGTAGCGAAGATATTTCCGTAGATGTCTGGATTTGGATTTCCGATAACAACGCGGTCATTACCATCAATGCAACCATCGCCGTTCTGATCAACGAACCAAGTGTCACCAGCCTCATAGTCAACCTTTGCGCCAGTCTCGTCAATATAGTAGAGATTATTTGTCTCTACACCCTTGCTATTTACGTGAGCAACGCCAGCCTTAGAAGCCTCTTCTGTTGAGCTGAAAACATGATCACGAGTCTGGAAGCCATAGAATACTCCTACAGATTCGCCAACGCGAGTAAGGATGTTGTTCTTTCCGTAGATTGAAGTAGTGAACTCGCCATCAGCAAGTGCCTTGACTTCATTCTTATAGTGACCAACTGTTGCGCCGAGCTCAAGATGCCAGTCCTTTGTAGCGATAGGCTTTCCGTTGATGCCGAACTCGAAACCTGTGTTCTGGATTTCGCCTGAGTTAATCCAGTAGTTGTTGATACCACCGATAGGATTATCAAACGCCTTGAGAGAGAGCAGATCCTTTGTGTTGTGGATGAAGTAGTCGAAGTTAAGACCGAGACGGTTGTTGAAGAGGTAAGCCTGAAGACCAACGTTCATCTTTGTAGTTGTCTCCCACTTCACCTCGTCGTTACCTACGTTAGTGAGCTGCATACCAATCTGAGTACCGAGGAAGCGAACCGCAGAGAAGGCTGTAGATGTAGCGTAGTTAGAGATACCGTCATTACCGCTCATATCGAAGCCGGCATTGAGGCGGAGATAGTTAACGGCAGAGTTCTTTGGGAACCAGTCCTCATTTGTCATCACCCAACCGAGCTGAACGCTTGGGAAGATAGCCCAGTTAGTACCGAATGCCTTAAGACCGCCAGTAGCCTTCTTACCGAAGCGGCTGTTTGCCTCTGCTGCAAGAGAGAGTGTAGCGAAGTAGCGGTTCTTGTAGCTGTAGTCAGCATTAGCATACCACTGCATATTCTTCCATACGTCGTCAACACCGGCGATGTTTGAATATGCGTTAGTACCAACGCTGAGCTGTGGGTTCTTGTCGTCAGTACCCTTTGTCTGATATTCTGTCTTCAGGTCGCTGCCGTCATAATAGAAGTAGTTATAGCGGAAACCGCCTGTAACGTCAAAGTTATGAGCACCGAACTTGTTAGCCCACTCTACGAAAGTATTGCTGAGGATGTTTGTCTCCTTGCTGAAGATAGAAGAAACCTGAGAGTAAACTGTACCGAGTCCCTGAATGAAGAATGGAGCTATACCGAGGTTTGGACGGTAGTAAGCCTGAGAACTGCGGTTGATGTAGTAGCTGAAGTGAGAAGTTGCCTTCAAGTGAGAATTGATCTCCCATGTAGGAGCAATAGCTACATTGAAGAATGTGTTCTCATTGCGGTTCTTACGGTCGCCGTTTGAGTTACGGAGCACAGCTACTGGGTTTGAGAGTGAATAGCCATCACCGATAACCTCGTAGAGGTCGTCAGCCTCGCTGAGGAGCGAAGTGAAGCCCTTGATATTGTGGTTATACTGATATGGGCTGAGGAGCGGACTCTTCACGTAAGAAAGGAACGCAGGAGAGTTGATAGGCGACTTTACGAGGTCGGCAGGAGCTCCATCGTCAAGAAGGTTTGTGTTTGACTTAGAGAACGACATGTCAAACTTTGTCTTCAGCACGTCGAGGAGTTCGATGTCTGTATTGAAGCGAACATTAATGCGGTCGTAAGATGTGTTCTTAATGTTCTTCAAAGTCTGAGCGTATGCCACAGAGAGGTTATACATACCGATGTCGTCACCACCCTGCACGTTGATGCTGTAGTTCTGAGTGAAGGCATTGCGGAAGATATTATCCTTCCAGTCTGTATCGTTATGATATGTAGGATAGCTGAAAGAGCTTGGGTTATCGTTGAGGAACTTGAAGTCCATCATCGTTGCCGCACTCTTCTGTGCCTCCTGAACCTTAGCGATAGTACCGAGCTGCTCAACAGCGTAAGAACGATACTGGTCAGCATTCATCAGCGTTGGAGTCTGAGGAATCAGAGTGTAGCCTGCAGAAAGCTTAAGGTCGATGCGAGTAGCCATTGAGTGACCACGCTTTGTCTCGATAAGGATGACGCCATTAGCACCGCGAGCACCGTAGAGTGCAGTAGCGTTCTTGAGTACAGTGACCTTATTGATATCCTCAGGAGAGATTGTTCCGAGCATATTGAAGATGTCGCCATCGTGGAGAGAACCACGGTCGCGCTGCATATCAAGCTCTACACCGTCAACGATTACCATTGGCTGTGAGTTGGCATTGATAGAATTGATACCGCGGATATACATTGAAGCACCCTGGTCGAGGTTGCCTGAATGCATCACGGTATGAATGTCAGCACCAAGCTTAGCGCCGATTTCCTCATCAATAGTAATGCCCTTGCCGTTAGAGATAAAGCTGTTCTTTGCTGTATAGTCAGTACCGTTTTCGTACATAGTACCAAAGGCATCGCTGATCATCTGGATGCTGATGGTCTGACTTGAATCGTTAGAGCGGATAGCCACCTGCTGAGCAAGATAGTTTGGAGCCTGAACATAGAGTGATGTTGCGAAGTCAGGCACCTTGATGGTAAAGTTACCCTTAGCATCTGTCATCGCTGCATAGCGCTCATCGTTGAGAGTCTGGAGGCGTACACCGGCGAGTGGCTTCTTTGTAGCCTGATCAATGACTGTACCCTTGACTTCCAATGTGTTATTCTTGTCAACAACAGCCTTGCGCTTAGTCTTAACCGTGATGTTTTCCTCATCATCGGCGTTTGTCTGAGCAAATGCTGCAGTAGAGCATGTCAGAGATATTGCGCAGAGAAGTGTCGCTACACAACCCTTGCTCTGCATGATATTGAATATATTACTCTTCATAGGTTATTATTTCAAAGATTGTACATAGTCGTTTGCACCCTCTGGCACGAGATAAACTCCTTCAATGCGAAGTTCCTGTTCGTACTTTCTGCGGTTCGTAGAAGAAGTGAAGCTCTTCGTGTGTGAAATAAAGAGAGTTGGATATGCATCAAGACCGCTGTAGCAGATAGGGAATGAGAACTCCAGTTCCACTACGTGAGCCTTTCCGTCGTTTACGATAAGGACATCGTCAGTATTCTTCTTGGCATCAGCCACATTGAGTCTTCTGTACTTCTGTGAACCGTCAGCGTCTGTGTAGCTGAGGTCGAAGCGGAGGTAGAGGTTCTTATTCTCCTCTGTAGCAGTTGATACTGGGCGCCAAGGCTCTTCTATCTGTGAAGGAATGAACACTACATAGATCTTATACTTAGTAGAGCGAACGTTTCTCAATGCGAAGTCAAACTCTGGCTTAGAAGAAGTAGAAGAGAGATTTATACTGTCTGTTGCCACATAAGAGAAGAAGTTTGCATACTCTGGCAATACGAAGTTCTTGATGAAACCAGGAAGTTCGTCAAAGACGTGTGAGTACTTTGTGCGGATAGAGTCTGCTCCGAACGAGTGAGATGTAGCGTAAGCGTTTGTCTTGAGACCGAGAGTTCTCACCGGAGTGTAAGAAGCTAAGATTGGATTGTATGTCTCCCAAGGCTTGAAGCAGATGTCGTCAAGCTTGCGTACATAGCCGTTACTCATTGGAAGAATCTCTCCGCAGTGATTAAGAATCTCAGGCACATTTGTGAGCTTGTTGCGTCTTGCAGAGTAGATTGTGTCAATCTCTGAAGCAGTGTTGCCGAGGAGCAGATCGTTCATCTTGTAGCTGTTTGAGTAAGCGAGGTTACGCATGATGAACGACTTTGGAAGAGAGTCATTGTAAAGAGTCACATCAACAATTGATGGTTTCTCTGCCTTTGCTGTTGTAGCTGTAACAGAACCTGCAGCAGTAGTGTTCTTCTGCATATCCATGTAGTTCACAGTACCGATGTAGTTGTAAAGCGGACTGATTGTCTCAACAGCCTTGTTCCATGCGTCGTTTGTTGGGAAGAGCACAGTGAATGTACTGTCTTCATCCTCGATGTCAGCACGGAGAATCTGGCGGATTACATTATTACTCTTTGTCCATACAGTGTCAAGGTAAGTCTGCTGACCGTTAACCATCGGACCTTCTACAGACTTTCTTGTATCGATGTGCATCACGTCGTAAGCGTGGAGATAGTTTACGAAAGAGTCGCAACCTTCTACCTCATCCAATGCCTCATAGATGCTTGCATGAAATTCAGAAGCACCGTTGATGGTGTGGATAAGACCGTTCTTAGAAGGAATGTTTGCTGTTACAACGGCAATGTCGTCATAGCTTTCATTGCTGAACTTATGGTGCTTATTGTTGAGCGTGATGACGCGCTCGTCCACCTTTCCTGAGATTGGGTGAGAGAACTGCGCCATGTGCATATTGATGAAGCGGTCAACAATCTTTGCGCTGTCCATTGCAAGAATCTTGCTTGCATCGTATGTGCCGTCAACAGGAGCCCAAAGCGTGTAGCACTGGGAAGCGTTGAGCACGTTTCCGTAGTTTGCCTTCTTTACGATTGCAGCAAAATCCTGGAGATTGGAAGTCTCGCAGATATTCTCGTACAATGTCTTGCCAGACATGGCATTCGCATCGACTGGCACAGAATTGTAGTCATCAAAATCGGAGCAAGAGGCGGTAGCAAGTGCAAGACCTGCTACTACCATTGCTGCTATTTTATTTATTTTTTTCATATTTTGTTCTTTTCGATTTTTCGAGATTTCGATAGTTCGATTTCTCGAGGTTATTCCCCTCCCCCATTCGGGGAGGATAAGGATGGAGCATTAATACCAGTCTTCTGTCATTGTCTGGTTATTGGCAATACCTACCGGACAGAGCTCGATGAAGTCGAACGACCAACCGAGGTTAGCATCGTTCACGAGGTTCTTGATGCGGAGCCAGTAGTCCTTGCTCTGCTCAAACTTCTGTGTACAGATAATGTAGCGAAGCATCATTGTACCGTAACCCCACTCTGAGCGGCAGCTTGTAGAACCGGTAATGCTCTTTGCTGCTGAATAAACGTCAGAAGGATCGTAGATAAGCTTGTCTGTGATAGTGTTGTAAGTACCACGAGAGAATGAAGCTGGAGCACGCATGTAGCCGCGAACCTTCATCACCTGGTCAGAAGCAAGTCCGTAGTCAGTGTCTTCGAGCTCGTCAGCAGTGAGAATCTGCTCGCATCCCATAATGTTTCCAGGCAGTGTTGGGTTAGCGCAGGCATCGAAAGGAATACCCTGAGCCACCATATCAGCCTGATTTGAAGAGTTACCGATGTAGAACTGCATCAATCCACCACGGTTCATTGGAGGATAGCAGATACGAACCTCGTAAGTACCTGTTGGCACGTGTGGAAGTTTGATGGCGAAGTCGTAAGCATCCCATCCCTGGAACTGGTCTGAGTTGTTGGCACGCCATGCACCCATCACGTTGAAGCGGAGCAATGTACTTGGGTTGTAGCATTCGATACCCTCGAAATACTTATTGTCGAAAGCAACACGGTTACCGTCGCCACCACCGTTGAGGGTAGATATTTCTGAAGGAGAAGCGAAGCGAATGCCGTTGTTGATTACTTCATAGAGGAAAGTAGAAGAGTCCAAACGCATACGCTCGTTCTGAGCATCCTTTGCGTTCTGGTCGTAGAGGAGAATGCCCTTGATACGGTGGATATAGCCGTTGAGAGTCTCGATACTCTTCACTGTACCGTCTTCGTTAGTTGAACGGTCAATCTCCACACCTGGGAAGATGATAGGGTGAGTAGCATCGCTACCGAAAGTACCAATCTCGTCTGTCAGCGTATTGTTCATACGATAACGGTTGATGAGAAGTGTACGGCGTGAAGCGTTTGTGCTGTTAGAGTTCAGCTGCCAGATCTTCATCAGCGTATTTGGAAGAAGAGTCTCGAAATACTCCTGTGGATCATAGCCGAAGCAGATGTTCCAAGAAGATGTTGACTTTGGATTCTTCTCATATACAATCTTATCCACTGGCATACCTGCGCGGAGGATGTGATAAGCAACGAACATGTGAACGACGTTGAACTCGTTCTCGTAGTCGTCGCCTGTGCTGACCTTAATGCCCTTCTCTGCTACATAGTCATACCATGAAGAGCAGTGCTCATACCACTCAGCACACTTCTTCTTGAGATCTTCGAACTTATAGATGCCGTTAGCATTGAACACCTCGTCAGGCTCAGCAAATACTGTCCACTTTACGAGACACTCAGAAGGACAATAGATTCTGTTGCCGTCACGGTCTGTAGGACCTGTCTGGTCGTAAGTGTAAGTAGTGTCCTTCTTCTCCTGCTGGATAACCTTGTCGAGACCCGTGCGCTGGAGAGCTTCATGGAAGATCTTGAAGTCGCCTGTAACGCCCATCTGGTCATCAACAGTACGGTCTGAACGTGGGATTACGCCAGAGCAGATATGGAGCATACCGTTAGACGCCTTGATATCGCCCTTGATGATTGCCACCTTACCGTTGAGAGAAATCTTTCCGGCATATTCGCCTGAATCGAAGGTGTTTGCAGTCACGTTACGACCAGTGATAAGGGTACTGCATGTTGTAGCACCGTCAACGTTAATCTGCTGGAAAGTTTCTCCAGAGAGGTGATACTTTGCGATGTCCTCGCAGAGAGAGTCTGACATGAGCGCCACCTTGTCAAGTACTGGCAGTGAGGTGAAGTTTGAAGCTTCCTTGATACCATTGTGTGGGAAGCGCTTGTTGTCGTCATTGTAGAGTGAGTCGAGATATACTGACACACCATCGTTTACCGGCGCAAAGACGGTATATTCAAGATATGTTGAAATCTTCTTGTCGTAGCGGCATTTTGTCAAGATTGAGTTGAAAGCAGTGAGTTCCTCATGCTCAAGGATGATGCCCTCAATAGTCATCTCGTCAGCCTCGAAGATCTGGGATGTATCAGGCTCTTCGTAGCAAGATGTCATCGACATTGCTCCCATCACTGCGACAGCAAGACAAGCACCGAATTTCTTAAATATTCTCTTATTCATAATAGAATGTTCTTTTATATTATATAAGATGTATATGCTTAGTTCTTAGAAGTAGTAGTTGTAGAAACTCCTGGGAAAGCTGGATTATGATGCAGTTCGCTGTTCAGCTTCACTTCCTCTTCGTTGATTGGCATGTAGAGGTAAGCTTCTGTTGGCATCTTTGCCTTCATGGCTGATACTGCTGTGTATTTAGAGAGTGCCACTTCGTAGAACTCATCTGAGTTTGCAGGGAAGTCGCTAATCTCTGTCATAACCTTATTGTAGTCGGCTGCGGTCACATGGCGGTAGTTGTAGCGCATGAGGTCGAACCATCTCTTTCCCTCGAAACAAAGCTCACGAGCACGCTCCATAAGAACGAGATATTCCATTCTGTCCTGGTAAGTACTATACTTCAGAGCTGTTGCCTTGTCAGCGAGAGCACGGCTGTTGATAGTCTGCACGATGTTGAATGCATCTTCTGGCTGACCAAGCTGTACAAGAGCTTCTGCCTTCATAAGCATCACGTCAGTAAGACGATAGATAATCCAGTTCTGGTTGAATGTATTACGACCAGTGTTGAAAGCTGATGCTGTACCGTCAGGAGACTTTGAGAAAGCAACGAACTTACGGATTGCGTGCTGCTCTGTACCAGTGTTAGCACCGAAAGAGCAGTCCCAGAGACGCTGGTCTGTAAGGTTCTTGAACACGTTCATGCTACTTGGCACTGCGCTGTAGTCACCATAGATGGTGGTTGTCTTCACATAGCCGTAGCCAGATGTATTCTTGCTGTAGCCATAATACATCTGAGAGAGTGTGTTGTTAGCCTGACCGTTTGCCTTATACTGAATCTCGAAGATGCTTTCCTCTGCGTTCTGACCGTCATCACCAAAGATGTCGTCGAAGTATTCGTTGTATTCAGCGAGGTAGTAGTCCTGCTCCACCTTATCGTCGCGGAATCCGAACTTATGAGCGCTCTTCTTTGCAGCGATAATCTTGTCGCAGCATTCTACGCACTTCTGATAATCTTCCTGACTGTGGTTTACAGATGCACGCCAGAGGTAGATGTCGGCAAGGAGAGCATTGATACCGTCCTTGTTGAAAAGACCGCGGTCGCGAACATCGCCGTAAGCGTCATTCTTTGGAGCACCGTCAATAACAGAGTTAAGATCATCGATACACATCTGGAGCACCGCTGCTGGAGCCTGCTGTGGTTCGTTGAAGTTGTCACTGCTGTTAAGGTAAGCGTGAGGAGTAACAGGAACGTCACGGAATACGCGCACGAGGTAGAAATAGCAGAGAGCCTTCAGAGCTGTTGCCTGAGCCTTGTGTGCCTGCCAGTCGCCTACAGTGTAACTTGGGTCAATCTTCAGCACAGCCTCACCCTTCTCAAGGATAAGGTTGCAGTAGTTGATGCAAGAGTAGAGCGGATACCACTGTGTGAACATATTCGTTGGTGTCATTGTCATTGAATAGACCTCAGAGAGAGCTGTCGTCATGGCGTTCTCTGTCTTGAAGTCTGAAGCCACCATCATCTCGTCTGAACGGAAGCTACCCCAGACGATTGCATTACGCTGGAAGGAAGTGGCAGTAGCGGCTTGAGTACCGTCGCGAAGCTGTGAGTAGGCTGTAGCAATAACCGACTCCACCTCGCTCTTCTTCTGCCAGAAATCCTCGTCGAGGGTCTTATTCTCTGGAAGTATCACTGTGTCAACGCAAGAAGACAGCGCGATACAAGCCAAAATTGATAAAAATATCTTTTTCATATATTTATATATTATATATGTGTGTCTTAATTACGTTTTAGAAACCAATTGTCAAGCTGGCAGTCACAGAACGGTCAACAGGAGTACCGTTTGAGTCGATTGCTGGAGCCCACTGTCCGGCAGACTTTTCAGGGTCAAGACCAGAGTACTTAGTGAACGTGAACAGACGGTTCATGGTCAGGTAAGCAGAGAGGGCGTTGAGACCGTACTTCTTGAGCGACTTCTTAGGGAAGCTATAAGAGATCTGGATATTCTGGAAGCGGAGGAACGAACCGTCTTCTACGTAGCGTGAAGACATCTGGAAGTTGTAACCTGCATTCCAGAGAGCGCGTGGCATCATAGTCACGTCGCCATCCTTACGCCAACGGTAAGTAACTGTAGAAATCTGGTTTTCTGTACCATACATGCTTTCGAGGTTCATACGAGCTGAGTTCACGATGTCGAAGCCGTAACGGTAAGTGAAACGAGAGACGAGCTTCCAGTTGCCATACTGCATTGTAAGGCTGAAACCACCCTGAAGCTTAGGACGAGAGTTGCCGAGATACTGGAGGTCAAGTTCGTTGATTGTACCGTCGTGGTTAACATCCTCATAGATAGCGTCACCACCCTGGAAGTTCTGCTCTGTATCGCCATACCAGTAAGTGAGGCGCTGTGGGCTGTTGCCGTTCATTACGACCTTACCGTTAGCATCGATAACTACTGGGAATGTCTTGCCCTCTGAGATCCACTGGTTAACCTGGTTCTCATAGTCATCGGCAGTCCAGTTAGGATTCTGCTGCTTCATCTTTGTGTTGAAGTTCTGGAGGTAGTCGTAAGTGTATTGGTAAACACCCTGATACTTGTAACCGTAGATAGAGTTAAGAGGCTGACCAACAGCAACATGAGTGTAGATTGTTGAAGAACCGCGGTCGCTATATACAGGCACGCTGTTGATGTTCTCAAGCACTCGCTTGTCCATCTCGATGAGCTTGTTGTTGTCCTGACCGAAGTTGAATGTTGCAGAAGCGTTGAACTTACCAGCCTTGATAAACTTGTTAGCCTTTACGTTAAGTTCCCAACCCTTGTTGCTCATCTCACCTACGTTACCGTAAGCCAAACGAGTTGTAGTGTTCCATGTAGCAGAAGTAGGGATTGGAATACCAGCCATAATCATGTCCTTAGTAGTGTTCTGGTAGAGGTTGAGGTCGAACTCAATCATGTCGTCAAAGAGACCGAGGTTAACACCGAGGTTGACACCAATCTTCTTCTGTGGACGGAGGTCGTCAAGCTTCAGACCACTCATTGTAGCAAGCGGATAAGTGCCGTAGAGTGTAGAGCTTGTGATGTACTGGTTGAAGTAGTTCTCCACCTTTGCGTTCTGGCTACCGTTGATACCCCATGATCCACGGAGACCGAGCATTGAGATAACCTTACGGAGAGGAGTGAAGAATGGTTCCTCACTGATGTTGTAACGGAGAGAAACAGAAGGAGAATAGAACCAAGGATTCTTTGGACCATACTTAGAAGAACCGTCCGCACGGAGAGAGAAACCGAAGTTGTAGCGTGACTTGTAAGAAGTGTGGAGGTTGTAGATCCAGTTGTGGTCAGCACTGCGTGTAGAACCCGGCTGGTTGCTCATGCTGAGCGGATTAGCCGAGATAGTAGAAGACTCAATGCCGTTTGGCAGCTGGTTCTGCTCGATGAACTGGTAAGTATATTTACCTGTGTTACATTCGTAGCGTGCAAGCATTGTCATGAAGATGTCCTTGTTGTTGAAGTGAGGAGTATAGACAAGCTCTGCACGAGCACCCATCTTATAGGTGTTCTGCTCTGTGTTTGTAGAGTAGTTGTAAGTCTTGTCGTAGTAGAAACCGTTTACAAGACTTGCAGGAAGGAAAGTAGGCTTTGAGTTAGCGTAGATATCGAAATAAACACGACCCTTGAAAGTCAGACGATGCTGATCTGCGCCTGTACCGAGAAGCTCATACTTAAGCTCGAAGTCAGGAAGGATGTTGTAAGTAGTTTCCTTCATCCAAGACTGGTTAGCGTAAGCCACAGGGTTACCGATGGCTACTGTAGAAGCGAGCTGGTAAGAAGTGATGTTATTGTAGTCGTAAGACTCCTTTGTACCGTCAACGCGGTTCATGAGGAAGTATTCGTCAGAATAGCTGCCGTCAGCATTTCTGCGGAAGATGCTGGCGTTAGGAGCCTGGGCGAATGCCATTGCGAGGATATTGTTAGAACCCTTGCTACTACCCTGAGTGTAGTTCTTGAGGTTGTCTGTATAAGTAAGCGCGAAGTTTGTAGAGAAGCGGATACGGTCAGACACGTTGTAGTCGAGTACGAGACGAGTAGTGAAACGGTTCAATACCTGCTTGATGATGGTACCTGTCTGGTTGTTATAACCAGCAGAGATACGGAACTGTGCCTTCTGACCACCACCAGAGATGTTCACGTTAGCTTCGTGCTTGTTAGAGAACTGCTTAACAGCGTCAACCCAGTCAGTATTGTTACTCCAGTTCCAGCGGTCGCCCCAACCAGTAACATAGTTGATTTCGTTGATCTTTGAAGTGGCAGTAGCACTCTGCGAGCGGTTGTAGATAGCCTCCTTGAGCATCATGGTGTAGTTGTCACCATTAAGCATGTCGTAACCAGTAGGCATCCATGCACCTGTCCACTTGTAAGAGAAGTTCACTTTTGGTTTACCGCGGCTACCGCGCTTTGTTGTGATCTGGATTACACCGTCAGCACCACGGTTACCCCAGATAGCTGTTGCGGCAGCATCCTTGAGCACGGTGATGTTCGCGATATCATCAACTGAGATAGAGAGCAGAGAAGAGAAAGCCTCGTTGTCTGCGTTGTCAAGGTCGATGTCGTCAGAGTTATAATCGAAGATCTTCTCATCCACAACGATGAGTGGGTTTCCTGTAGCACCACGGAGCTTCATTGAAGAACCTGAACCGAGGTTACCAGAGTTTGACACGATGTCAAGACCGGCAATCTCACCCTGGAGTGCTTCGGAAGCATCGGTGAACGCCATACCTTCCACGTCGGAGAGGTTGAAGGTCTGCTGAGAGCGCGTCATTTCCTTTTGGTCGATGGTAAGACCGCCGGAATTGTCGTGCTTACTTACAACGACAACTTCGTTCAGCGCTGTACTTTCCGGTTCAAGGGTGATGTCGAATGTTGTCTGATCACCGATGACTATTGTCTTGGTCTTACATCCTACGTATGTAATGACCAGTTTATTCTTTGGGTTTTTAATCTTCATGGAGAAGTTACCCATCATATCTGTCTGTGCAGCCGAAACGATACGGTTGTTACCGTCGCGCTCCGTAACGTTACACATTACGACAGGTCCGAAGTCGTCATTGACGACACCTGATATGACCACGCCCTGCGCCTTCGCAAACTGTGCGAGAATGCAGAACAATAAGGTCAACAGAATTTTTGATTTGGACATATCTTTTTAAGTTTTGAGTCTGAATTAATACTTATAGTTCGCATTGTAGCACAATGGCTTGTCGATACCGTGGATAACTACGAAAGAAGAAGAAACGATCTTGTTGTAGGTATAACGGTTGTTGTCTGTATCGACAAACTTATCGCCTGTAGCAACTGATGTAGTGACATCGCGTGCAAGCATGTTTGGCTCAACGATGGTTGGAGTGAATGAGCGGCCGCTTGTAACGGCATCCAGAACAACTGTTCCTGAACCACTCTTTGAAAGCTGGAGAGTCTTTGCTATACCAAGTTCGTTAGTATAGAATGTCTGGTTCTTTGCCGTGTTGAGCACAACATCATCGAATACAGAGTTGTTCTGTACGTGATACATCACGAAGTCGTGCATCTTGTCGATGCAAGCCTTAACGTATGCCTTAGCATCTTCTTCTGTGTCGTAGCCGTACTTTGACTTGTTAGCCTCCCAGTCGTTTACGATGGCTGTAACCTGTTCCCATGTAGGGAGACCGTGGCTGTAAGCTTCCTTCATGTCCTGTGGTGCATATATAGTATAATTATATGTACCGAGGATAGACATTACGTTCTTCTCTCCGAAGATCTTGTACTTAGAGAGCTTTGAGTCGTGGAGAGCCTTTGAGTCGCTGTCGCTGAGGATGCCACACCAGTAGAGATTCTCCTCTTCGCCGAAACCTTCGCAGAACTCAAGGAAGTCAGAGTACTTGCTGTTGCTCAGAGTCTTATAGATGCTCTTTGTTGTTGGCTGGATAGGTGTGTTGAGACGATATACAGTACCGTTGGTAATCTTAGCGTCCTCACTGGTCTCGCTGAAGATTTCTGTCACGACTGAAGCATTAGCGTTTGCAGAAATCTGCTCGCCACCAAGCACCTTGCTGCTGCCCACGTTTCCACCGTTCATGTCTGGAACATAGATAGCGCCGCCGTGCTTTGTCAGGTAGTAACGGTTGCCACCAAGTGTATTCTGACCTTCAAGCACTACTGTGTGGTAGTTAAGCATATCCTTGATCTGGCTGTTGAAACCGCCAGTCTCGATAGCGATAGGTGCAGGATACTGTGAGTGAGGAGTGAGGGTGTTTGTTGCCTCATCGTAGCTATATACCTGGACGAGAACGCCGAACTGTGTCTTGACCGTTGGGTCGTAGATGAACTTAAGAGCCTTCATTCCGTCAGCATCGTTCACTGAAGCAGGGTCGATGTAGAAGAAGTCGCTATTGTCTGTTGGCACGAAGAGTGCGTAGCGAGCCTTCATAGAGAGGAGGTAGTAGTACATGTCTGCACCGAGTGTTGACTCTGTACCAGGAGTAATCTGGTGGTCGTTGAGCATCTTACCCATGATGCGCATATCCTTATAGATAGATGCAGGACCGAGAACTGAGTTGTAGAGCTCAGGACCGAAGAACTTTCTGGTCTTGTAGATAACGCCGTTGTTGGCAATCTGCACGTTATACTTTCCGTCAGCCTTCTTCTCAATGTTGTCGATAGTACAGTTAAGGAACTCGAAAGCGTCGTTCTGAACTGTAGAGAACTTACTTGGAACAGTCTTTGAGAGGTAAGGCTTCATGATGTTGTTGAGCATCGCAGCGAAGACAGAAGGGTCTCCGTTGTAGATGGCATCAAGGTGCTGGTGGAGGTTCTCCTTTGTGTTAGGGAGATTAGGCACACCGAGGTTCTTCACGATATAAGCACCGTCATGGAGGAAGTATCTCTCAAGCACGGTGTCAGTAGGTGCAAGGATGGCTGCGATTTCTGCCTGGTCGTCGCTTGAACCGTTGACCGTAGGATTGTAATAGTTCCATCCTGGGTCGAAGTTGAGAACAGCCGACTCTATCTTTCCGTACTGCTCCCTCTGAACAAGCTTACTGCGCTGAGAGTTCTGAGCAAGGTAGCGGATAGCATATACTGAGTCTGCTGTACCGAAACCAGCAGAATACTGCTGATAGTCCTGGTCGAACGACAAGCCCATTGGACGTACGCAAGCAAAGTAGTCGAGCATACGAGAGAGGTGCTTAGTGTCGCTGTTCTGGCGGATTATCTGTGCCATGTTACCAGGGTTTACCATAACGCCGTCAAGCTGATGGATATAACCGTTCTGGCATGTGATATTGCTGTTGATAATCTTATGATCGAAGATAAAAGCGTCGCCGTCTTTGTATTCCTGACCAGTAAGAACGTAGAAGTCGTTGTCTGGACCAGTGACGGTCATTGCGTTGTTGAGCATGTACTCGCCAGTGAAGTGAACCATAGGAGCCTCTGTGTTGTCGTAGAGTGCATTGATAGACTTGCCGTTCTTCTTCCAATAGGCGAAGCTGGCATTGTTCTCAGGCATGTCCTCTGGCTTGAGAGGTTCTACAGACTGGCGGAGAGCGATGTTGGTAGGGTGCTTCACGATGCGACCCTGTGCCATTTCTCCCGCATTGTTCTGCTGAGAAGAGAGGTTACCTACGAGGATTGCGTTGTCGAGCATGGTAGAGAAGAGGATCTGCGACTTCTCTGACACTGTCAGCTGTTCGTAGCTTGACTTGCCGAACTTGTTGTTTCCTCCTTCGAAGAACTTGGCGAAAGCCTCGTCGTTGGCAGGGAAGATGGTCTTACTACCAGTCTTTCCGAGTACCTCGGCATACCCCAGGTCGTCAATCAGCTTGATGTACGTATTAAACGTACCATCCAGCGATTTCGGATTCTGGAGTTCCTCATAAATACTCTCGCCAAGCCAAGATGGCAGTTCGCCTTCAGGAACAAGAAATTCCTTCGTGCATGATGCAAAGCCCGTACAAAGGAGCGCTGCATACAAAAAGAGCTTTTTCATAAGTTTTATATATTGTTTTTATTTTTATTATTTCAGTTAGTTAGTTATGATTTCTTATCATTCCGGATGATGCTTCCTTAGCGCACTATCCACAATATACGAGCGCAAAGTAACAAAAAATTATTGTAAAAATTAAATTTTTTCATAAAAAATGTTTCAAAAGTTAAGAAATGTAAAACATTTCGCACCTTTTTCCGCTAATTTGACCATAAAAGCCCAATATTTTGCCAACTAAACTTTACATTTCACTCTTTCCCGCATGGTGCGCTGAGAGCAGCGCACCTCCGAGACAAAACTGCCCATGTTTTGCCACTAAATTGAATCTGAACAGAAATTTCGCAAAATATGTAGCACTGTAGCACTACCTACTTCTAAACAGCTGACTGCTAAGGCTTTACGCAGTGCAACATACCCCCAAATATGTAGCACTATGTTACACTTTATGTTGCACTAAGGTGCATTTTATGCTACACTAAGGTGCATTTAAGCTACACTAAGGTGCATTTAATGCTGCATTAAGGTGCATTTAATATAGTACTTAGGTGCATTTAATTGCTTTTTCGCGATAATGATGATTATAACGCAAAGGAATAGCTAACGATTTCTTATAAGGAATTAATAATTTTCTTATAAGAACCAATTTCTTTTCTTATAAGAATAAATCCGCTTTCTAGTAAGAAACCGAACCTTAAATCTAAGGATTACAGGTTGCGTTATCATTGTTTGGAGTCTATATGGCAGTAGTTCTTTGGCGCAGCGATAGGAAGGTCGCGAAACGGCTCGGAAATCCTCGCCCTACAAAATGGCGCAAAATACAAGTTAGTGCTACATATAGTGTAACATAGTGCTACATATAGTGTAACATATAGTGTAACATAGTGCTACATATTTAGGGGTATGTCGCACTGCATAATACATTGATTCTCAGCTCGATAGAAAGGGTTAGTGCTACAGTGCTACATATTTTGCAAAAAAAAGGCTGCGCCATGAAAGCGCAGCCTTTAATTAGCATATAGGAAGGGACTACCCTACCCTATTTATGATGTACTGGAAGATTAGCGGATAACCTTCTTACCGTTCATGATAACGATACCCTTATAGTCTGCACCTACGCGCTGACCAGCTACGTTGAACATGTTCTTAGAAGCAACCTTAGAAGATGTTACGTTCTGGATAGCAGCTGTTGGGTCAACTGTTGCAGGATCAGCAGCGATACGCTCGATCTTGAGGTTGTCGAACCATGAGCGACGGTTAGTGTTGTTGTAGTTAGAAGTAAGTACGAACTTAGCAATAGGGTTAGTATTGTCAAGTGCAAATACCTTAGTCTGCTTAACACCTGAAGGGATAGTAGAGATTACGTACATAATCTTGTTACCATAGTCGAGGTAGTACTCCATGTGAGTCTTGTCGTCGTCCATGCAGATCTGGTCGTTCTCAACACCTGACTTACCCTTAGAAACATAACCTGTAACGCGGATGTCACATGGGTCATATTCGCTTGTATTGTTGTAAGGGCAGAAGTAGAAACCACCGATGTTAGCATCTTCTGCATCTCTAAGGTAGAAACCGCAGTTCTTGCCTGAAAGTGAACCGAACCACCAGTCCATAGAAACACGGATTACGTCAGTACCGAAGTTGTCAGCAGGAGTTTCGATTTCTACAGTATTTGTACTGTTACCGAGGTGTACGATACCCTGGCAGAGGATTTCCTCACCAGCAGCGAAACCGATCTGAGAAGCGTTGTTGATAACGATGTTAGAGAAGTTGTTGAAGAACATAGTTCCCTGAGCACCTGTGATAGTAGCCTCACCGTTAGCCTCGTCGAAGTTGATTGTTGGATCAACAGAAACAGGAGTAGCGTCGAAGTCAATGTCAACGAGAGTTGTAACCTTAGAAGCAGGGATAGAAGTAGCAAGAGCATCAGCAGCTGTACCGAGAGCAGCGATCTCATCGTTGATAGCAGTCTCGTTCTCCTCTGAGTATTCGCCAGCCTTGAGAGTCTCAAGAAGCTTCTTAGCTGCAGCAATCTCAGTCTGGAGAGGAGCCTTAGCGTCTGCGTAGTCATATACGCGGAACTTGAGAGTTTCCTCAGCCTTAGCGATAGCAGCGTCAAGAGAAGAAAGGAGGTTATTCTCACGATCGAACTCGTTGTTAGCAGCGATGATGATCTTAGCTGCATTGCGGTAAACCTCAGAAGCGAGCATACGATAGTAGAATGTCTCGTCCTCGTCCATAGCCTCAAGACCCTTAGACTTGTCATACTGATCCTTGTCGTAAGTAGCGATGATTTCGTCCTGATTCATAGCCTCGTAACCAGCAACAACAGACTCAAGAGACTCCATAGCCTCCTTGAGTGCAGCCTTACCCCATGGCTTCTCAGCGTCAGCGAGGTTCTCAGCAGCCTTAGTGAGGTTTTCACGAGCAGCAGTGATCTGACCACGAACATCCTCTTCGTACTCATACTGAGCCTTAGAGTACTTAGCAGCAGTCTTAGCAAAGATCTGAGCGTCGTAAACTTCCATTGTACCACCACAAGCAGCACCGTACCAATCCTGAGCGTAAGACTTGATAGCGAACTCATACTCGCCAGCAGTCTCTACAGTAAAAGCGATAGTGTGCTCCTGGAGACGAGAAGCAGCCTTCTGGCTTGGGTTCTCGATAGCCTTGATAGGAAGACCCTCTGAAAGCATGTCGAACTTAACTGAAGAGAGAGCAGTGCTGATCTCGTAGTCAGCATTTGTCTGAACGACGTTAAGCTCAGCAGCCTCATCACCTACAGGACGGCAGTACATTACACCGTAAGCAGGGTTAAGACCTACGTTCTCGCACCAGCAAGTAGATGTTGGCTGTTCGCGAACAAGGGCACGTGACTTTACAGAGAAGATGTAAGAACCTGGCTCAAGTGTAGCCTTGTAGATAAGACCGTTACAGCCGTTACCGAAGCCCCACTTAGTGTTACCAGCGTAGTGACCTACGTCAACAGGCATTACGTTAGTGTTGTTAACAGAGTGGATACGACCACCACCACCTGAGAAACCAGACCATACGCCCCAAGTGTTCTGCTTCTGACTGTTACCGTTAGCAAGAGCAAGACGGTCCTTATCAGAAGTGAGCTGTGGGTCCATTACGTTGTTCTGGAACTCATTGATAGCGTCAACGAGACCTTCTGCAATACCGATAACGTCTTCTACAGAAGTAGTAGCTTCAACAGCCTCAGCAGCCTCAATGTTCTCCTTAAGACCAGAGAGATAGTCGCTTGCTGGCCACTCCATGAGGTTGAGGAGAAGCTTTGCATGCTCAAGGCTTGCAGCGAAGAGACGCTCGTCACCTACCTGAGTAGCAGGGAGCACCTGGATGTCGTTGATGAAGAGATCAGAAGTCATACCGAGGAACTTGATAGAGTAAGCACGAGCTACATCGCTTGCAGGAATAGCATAGTAGTAAGTGTTTACGCCTGGGAGGATTTCTGTAGGAACATTGTACTCAGCAACGTCTGTCTCATCCTCGAAGTTTGTACCCTGGATGTTGATGATGTTGAATGCAGAGTTGAGGTGATCACACTTCCAAGTACGAGTGTTCTTGCGTGGGTTAGACTCTGTTGGCTGTGCAATAGTGATAGCAACAACATAGTCCTGACCAGCCTCAATACCGTTGATGGTATGAGCCATACCCTCAGTAACTGCTTCCTTAGCAGACTGGTAACCGAAAGCACCATTCTCACCAGAAGCGATGTAGTTAAACTGAGTAGCTGCTGTAGCAGCATCTTCAGAAGAATAAGCCACCCAACCTGTGAGTTCTGGGCTTACTGCATCAGCGAAAATGTTAGTTCCTGTGATCTGATACTTGCTTGTAGGAGTGTAAACGTAGTCGCCCACTGCCTGTGCAAATCCAGAAGCTGCAGAAAGCAACATAGCGCAAGCAAAAAGTAAACGCTTTTTCATAGATTTGAATTTTTAATAAGTTAATAAATATAGTTAATTAATAATTTTTCTTGTTTATCGGCTTTGTTTTTGCACAAAAGGGTCTGACCCCTTTGTGCAAAATTCTTTTATTTAGAGACTCTAAGGCTTGCTGCCTTGCCCTTGCCGTTACTCATACGGAGGATATAAACACCCTTAGCATAGTTCTTGCGAGAGAAGATGGCCTTAGCATTACCAGCTGTAGCATTGAAATGATCAACAACAGCACCGTTTGCAGCAACCACATCTACAGAAACAGCCTCAGACGACTTGATGCCGTGGATGCCAGAAGCGCCATTGTAACGAATGTAGAGATAACCTGTCTTGAACTTGGTTGTATCCCAGCTGTAACCTGCAGGCAGTGATGGGAGATTGAACTTAACATCACCGATGGTAACCTTTGCAAAGTCGTTGAAGATGAGGAATGAGTCTGCCTTCTGCTCATCAGCACCAATGCTTGAAGCAGGATCATAAGAAGGAGCAAGGAAGACATCAACTGTAGCTCCGCTCTCGATGGTGAGAGAAGCCTTTGCGCCGTCGCCGAAGAGGTTTGCACAACCTGGTGAAGAGGCAGATGTAGCGCACTTAGCCAAGCCTACGCGATAAGTGGCTGTTGACTTAAGCGTGAGACTCTTTGCACCGAAATAATAGAATCCAGTAGAAGAATCGTCTGCACTACCGCACTGGAATGTACCGTTGACGGTAAGCGAGCTGTTCGTCATAGGGTATTTCTTGGCAGAAGACTGCGTGAGAGCAGAAAGTCCGGAGAATGTTGCACCCTGAGCAACGGTGATAGCACCTGTTCCGACAGACTTTGTAGAGTTGATATGAAGCTCACCCTCTGAGACTTTTACCGTTCCGGAATTAGCCCATACTCCGCCGACAGACATCTTACACTTACCAACCTTCTCGAAGTTCGACTTGTTTGTACCTCCAGCATCAGAAAGGATACCAGAGAAGACGAAGTCGCCGCCTGTCTCCCAGCTGTTACCTACTTTCCAGGTATTGCTGCCTGAGACTGCTGTCTGACTCTGGAAGTTTGAGATAGGCTCAATGAGTTTACCTGTACCTTCGAGCTTACCGATAGCAAAAGTCTTTGCAACATTGCTTACAGAAGTGTTGGCAGCAAGGTTGAGAGTACCGTTAGGCATACCAGTAGAATTATCAAGCGGGAAAGTGATGCTGGTATTTGTAACCTTCACAGTTCCTTCAAACTTAGACCAGTTGCCGGTAATGCGTACGCGGTTTACGGTATTCGTTGGGTTGATAGTAATAGTACCAGAACCTGTCAGAGAACCAGAGTATGCCAGATAGTTGGCGTTGGAGAGAGTCAATGTAGCAGTTGTTCCGGCAGAGACATTGAAAGGAGTGCTTGTAAAACCAGAACCTGTGAGCGAGATATTCTTACCTTCCAGAACAGTAGGACGAGAGTAAGCACTACCAGCATAATTCACAGAACCTTCCTTGATGGTAAGTCCTGTAACAGACATGCTGCCTGTGACGTCAAGCTTTCCTGCACCAGTCTTCGTAAGCGTACCGCTATTGGCAGAAGCGAGTGCACCAGCCTGCTTGAATGTTACATTAGAAGGAACATCAATCTGACCTTCGCTGCCATCGCAGACTATTCTATGGCTGCTTTCAAGATTGGCTGCAGAACCAAGAGTTCCGCCATTCTTCAGAGTAATAACCTTATCCTTTGTACCGAGTGAACCCATGTCTGTTCCAACCGCATTGGCAAGAGAAGAAACATAGAGAGAACCGCCTCGGATTTCGGTATTTCCCACATTATTTATATTATATATAGAAACCTTGCCTGCGCCGGTCTTTGTAAGGGCAGGTGTGTTGTCTATCATGAAGTCACCAGAAAGGCTGTATTCCTTTGTCTCGTTTGCGAAGGTAACAGACTCAGGAGCTACGTTTGACTTGAGAACGACGTTTGTGTTAGAAGCATTGTCATCAAACGTAACTGGAGCACCGTTGAAGAATTTTGAAATGGCAGAAGAAGCGGTCTTGAAGTTCTCCGCAGCATCAACATTCCAGTCAGAGCCGTTCGTACCAGTCCAGGTGACAGGTTCAGCTTCGAAACTCTTAACCGTAAGCATAAGCTTTCCGCCTTCGTTAGAGAGCGTAGCCTTCTGCATAAGGAAACCTTCAACGAGGATATCATCAACATTTCCCTTAACCTCGCCTACTGTACCGAGATCATATACACCGTCGGCAATTGCGCCAGAAGCAGACTTGAAGCGATAGACCGGAGCAAGATACTGTGGTCCTTCAGTCCAATTCTTCTTCTCTACGACAAGCACCTTTGCATTAACCTTGTCTGCATTGCCCGAGAAGAGGTCAAACTCTACAACAGCACCATAACGCAAGATAAGGCTGTCACAAGAGATGGTTCCGGCAGTGCCGTCAGCACCTTCAGGACTGACAACGGCATTGTAGTAAGCCTCTATAGACTTTCCGAAATCTGCCGAAGCTTTGAGTGATGTATGACGGTTAAGGAAAACGCGGCTGTTAGGAAGTTTTCCGTTAAGGCAGAGAGTACCTTCCCAAACATCTGTCTTGCCAGAGTAAGTATGCTCTCCATTTGGCATAACGAGAGCTCCGGCACCTTGCTTAACAAGGTTCATCTCGCCAGAGAAAGTGCCGCCAGTGAGAGTGTGAGTATAATACACATACTTAATCTTGCTTGGATCATTAGCAGCAGAAGTTTCAGCTGCAGCCCAGCCCTGAACCCATGAAGGAGCATTGTCAATATAGTTTATCGGCGCTGCACCATTGGCAACAGACACGGTCATATCGTTGTTCTCGCAAGTGATGAACTCTGCACCACTTGTTATCGAACCGCCATTCTTAACCTCTGTTCTGCCTGTCATAGTAAGCGCAGGAGGTGCAGCAGTGTAGCCTTCCAATTCACCGAGGAAGTAAGAAGCATGAGGCGGCTGGTTGTATCCGCACATCTGCCAAACCATAGCATTACGATACTGATGGTCGTACCAGAGAGAGTAGTTGCGCCATGTAGTTGGGTAGTTAGAAGTGAAGATGCGGATATTGTTGCTTGCAGTACGCATGATAACCTCCTCACGCCAGTCGCCCAGGATGTCACCCTGATAGCAAGGAGTGCCCTTTGTATCGTTATTGGTCATAGAACCTTCAAGCGTAGCGAGGTGCTTGTAAGGATTGTCTATAGAACCTTCCGTATTCTTTCCGTTACGGTAGTTGAACGTCTCTTCGCAGAGGTCGCCATCCCAATAGATGCGGAAGTTCTGCGCCATACCGCCTGTACCCATAGGAAGATGAGTACGTGTGACAGAAGAAATTGCATTGGCATAATCCCTACCACTTGAACCCTGACAACCAGGATAAGTGTTGGAGAAGTTACCCATTATGCTACGACCGTCATCGTCGCCGGCTGTTTGGCGGTAGTATATTTTTGAGGTTGTAAGGTCGCGGAAATTATTGCCTGGCTTATCCTCGTTACAGAAAAAGCCTTCAAGTCCATAGGTATAAGGGTCAAAATCGCCGTGATGCTGAGCATCGCCGTGTCCAAGACCAGTTGTAGAAAGTCCCTTTCCGTTATCATCAATAACCATAGAGCCCCAGACAATCTCGTCGCGACCATCCATATCAACATCGGCAATACCATAGTTGTGATAACCCTGTCCCTTCCAAGGACCATCTGTATTGTTGTACCAACGCCAACGTTCCTTGAGTTGGTGAGTGGCAGGATCAACATCGTATGCTATAAACTTATGTCGTGTATAAATACCACGACCAAGGAAGATGCTCGGCTTGTGACCGTCGAGATAAGGAGCACCGAAGAAATACTTTGAAGAACGGTGACCATAACCGTCACCCCACGCCTTGCTGAGGTCAGTCTCGCCAGTCTCAAGACGCTTGAGAGGATATGCCATATCAACGTATGGCTTTCCTGTTGCTCCGTTTACATAGAGGAGGAACTCCGAACCGTCGTGCATAAACCAGTTTGCACCACCGCCAGTAGCAGCGCGATAGTTCTTTGATGCATCGCCTACAGTATAGACTGTTCCGTCAGCCATGTGGATTGTTGTACCATCAGCAGCACGGAAGACTGCCTCTGCCTTGCCGTCGCCATCCCAGTCGTAAGCCACGATGTTCTGCTCGTTATTCTGGAAGTCGCCCATGTTAGGACCGCAATTCACCCACCAGAGAACAGTACCATCAAGCTTCAGACACTCGAAGAGCGAATATTCCTTTGTGTCAACGCCATAGATTTTCGGACCGTTCTTAGGATAGCTTTGGTTGATTTCTGACTGATTGTCGTATTTGAGAAGGATTTCCACCTGACCGTCGCCATCAACATCCGCACAACAAGCGTCGTTAGGAACGTAGGTTGACTTCAATGAAGCGTCGTGCTTTGGCTTAATCTCCAGATAATCCTGAGACCAAGGCTTCACGGCTGCACACTGCGTCTGTTCCTTTCCACGGACAACGGCTGCAACGGTATAAGAGCTGCTGGCAGAACCACCGTTATCAGTGAAGTTGGAAACATTGAGGTTCTCAGCTATCTTCGTGCCATTACAATAGAGATTGTATTTTACATCGAAATATTCATTCGACTGAATACGCCAATTGACGTAAACACCTCCACTGGTCTTAATGGCGATAAGACCACGATCAAGATTGTCGATAAAACGCTGTGCGAATGATGCAAGCGAAAGAAAAAGGGTTAATATTAAAAGGTTAGTACGTTTCATCATTTGGTTTTATTCAATTATTACGCGGCAAAGTTAATAAAAAAAGGCGGAATAGCAAATGATATTTTGTCATTTCGACCGTTCAAATATAAGTAAATCAAGATATATCCATATATTTATATAAAAATGTGTCAGGAATCATAAAAAATGTTAACTTTGCACCAAATATCATTTTTGCACAAAATAACTCAAATCATAAATCTAATTCAACCATCTATGAAGAAAATCTTTACTCTCCTCTCGGCAATGTTGCTTCTCGTAGGCATCAGCGCCAATGCACAGAGCAGAAAGACTTGGGATTTCACTAAGGGTGTTAGCGACGAAACACGCGCTATGCTCGATGCTGACGCAGCGCAGTGGACCAAGACTATGAACTCTGAAGGTACAGCCACAGCTTCATGGGCTACCATCAATGCTGTTGAAGGCGAACTGAAGGCTGGTGACGTTGTCATCCCTGAGTTTGCAGGTCTCTACTTCTCTCAGTTTGCAGCAGGCAATGCAGTGCTCTATCGTGGCACTAACGTTCGCCTCCAGAAGAACTGCTCTTTCACTATCAAGGGGCTCACTGCTGGTCAGACTATCGTGATGAAAGCACAGTCTGCTAACGCTACTGCTACAGATCGTGGTTTCGGCTTCACTAACGCAGTTATCACAGACGGTCCTGAAAGCGGTATCTGCCTCGGACGTGATGCTGAAGGTGCACCAGAAGGCGGTGTTACTACTTTCACTCTCCAGGTGTCAGCTGACGGTGACGTTCAGTTCTCTACTGGCGTTAACGGTGCTCCTGCTTCTGGCGTGGAAATCCTCTCTATCGTAATCGACGAAGGCGACAAGAACATCAAGAAATGGAACTTTGGCTGGTCAGACGCTACTAAGTCTCAGATTCTTGCTGCTGACGACTGGACAAAGGCGGAGTCTGCATCAAAGGAATACATCACTGGCGACGAAATCCGCTGGAACCTCACTCCTGCATTCGATGCTAACGGTACTCTCACAGCTGGCGGCAACGCTATCGCTGAGCTCAAGGGTCTCACTATCGAAGGTCTTGCTGAGTACGGCTTCGGTGCTGCATTCAACTACGGCACTACTCTCGACGCTAACGCTTGGGGTCCTTACAACACAGGTTCTTATCTCTGGATTACAGGTACAGCTCCAAAGATCACTATTCCTAACGTAAAGGCTGGTTCTACACTCAAGATTGGTGTTGAAAGCCATAAGCCAGGTGATGCTCGCGGTTTCAAGGTTTCAGTAAACGGCACAGAAGTTGCTTCTCTCACTACTGCTGATTTCAAGGACCTCGAGTGCACAATCCCTGCTAACGGTGACGACTTCGTAAACGTTACTCTCCAGGCTACAAAGGGCTGCCACCTCTACTATATTGAGGCAGAGGTTAAGGACGAGGCTGTTGTTGACAAGAACCCATTCCTCGGTGCTCCTACACTTTCTATCAAGGACGGCCAGAAGATTTCAACTAAGTTTGAAGGCTTCACTCTCACATTCCCTAAGGCTAAGAACATCGACCTTACAACTCCTATCACTCTCGAAGGTTACTTCGGTCCTGCTGACGGTTCTGCTGACGACTATGCATTTGACGGACTTGAGGGTACTGTAGGCGAAGGTGTAACATTCACTATCTCAGACTACCTCACTCTCGAAGAAAGCTCTTCTTACACATTCTATCTCACTAAGATTGCTGTCGCTGAGCCTTTTGAGAAGTTCGGCGAAGAGGGTGACGAGCTCTACAAGACTACTATCTACACTAAGGGTTCAAGCATCACTGAGCCACGCGCTTGGCAGTTCCACAACGACGATGACATGGCTGCAGAACTTCAGGCTTCTGTAGATGGCGGCTACGGCTACTGGGCAGCTTCTTCTAAGGATCGTTTCTCTTACGCTTCTCCTATCATCGAGCAGGAACTCATGCTTACTCCAGACAAGAAGTACCCTAACACAGAAGGTCTCTACTTCACAATGGGTACTGCAAACGATATCCTCGTAGGTACTCCTTCTGGAAACAATGACCGCATCCAGCTTGGTGGTGGTACTCCAAAGGTTCATATCCCTGCTGTTTCTGCTGGTGACGAAGTGACTGTAAAGGCTCTTTGGTCAACAAAGAACTCTGGTATCATCACTATCGAGAACGGTACATGCAACGGCGAAAGCACTTTCAATGTTACAGGTTCTGCTGAGGAATACAAGATTACAGTAGCAGAGGACGGCGACCTCGTACTCGCAAGCAAGAACGTTATCTACAACGAAATCTCTATCTACCCAGCATCTATGGGTAAGGAAGCTGTTCAGTACACTATCAACGCTACAAGCGGTGAGACTGTACTCGCTAAGATTGCTGAAGGCGAAGGTCAGACTAACGATAAGGTTGAGTTCGCTTACTCTTACTGGCTCACTGACGCTGAGGGCAACCTCTACAAGAACGGTGCTAAGGGTAACCCATTCACTTCAAGCGTAACTCTCGAAAGCGGCAAGTCTGAATACAACGTAGAGTACAAGTCAACTGGTATTGGCGGCGTTGTTTACTGCGCTGAAGCTGAGGAGATTGAAGGTGCTGTTCCTGTAGCTCACGCTAATATCGGCATCCGTTCTTCTAAGGCAGGTGCTGCTTGGAACGAAAGCGACATCAAGCTCTGCTCTGTAAAGGCTGGTAACTACCAGATCTCTGCTGTTATCTTCGACGGTAACAAGACTTTCGGTCACGTGGTTTCATTCACAATCGGCGACCAGCAGGTTGACCTCACTGCTGATGCAACAAACTTCAGCGAGATCTCTTCTGACGTTGTTACTATCGCTGCTGATGCTGACGTAACATGGCTCGCTGGCGGTAACCCTGACACTAAGGGTCTTGACTGCGTAATCGTTCGCTCACTCACTGACGAGGAAGTTGCTGCTATCAACAACGTAAGTGTTGAATCACTCAAGGCTTCTACAAAGAAGATCATGAGCAAGCAGGGTCTCCTTATCAAGACTGCTAAGGGCACATTCAATGTTGCCGGCGTACAGGTAAAGTAGTATTCTGGTTTTAGGTTTTTAGTTTTTGGTTTTCAGCTAATAGTTTAGACGAAAAAATCTATCAACCAAAAACCACGAACCAAAACAATATGGGACGTTTGGGAAGTATAAAAGCTTTCCAAACGTCTCTTTTTTATGTCATATCTTATGCCTTTTAATGTCGTGTAGCAAAAAACACGGCATTTTGTTTCCGTTTCAAATAATTATTCGTAAATTTGCAACGAATATTTGCACATTTAAACCTAATACACGATGAAACTAACTAACCAAATACGACGCACTATGCTCGTTTCTGCAACGGCATTGCTCTGCGCTTCTTCCCCACTCCAAGCACAAGAAAACTATCAGAAAGGTGACCATTTCCTCTATTGCCACATGAGCGGAAGAGGTGAATGGACTGCATACGCCATCAGTCAGGACGGTTTAAACTATCACGACCTCATAGGCGGAGAGCCTGTGTTCTCGCCAGAGGAGCACGCACGAATAGAAGGTGGAACAAGAGATGCCTTTATCTGCCGTACTCACGATGGTAAAGGTTTTCTCATGGTTACGACGGATATGCTTGTGGCAAAGAGCAAGAAATGGGACAACTACGGCATTGACCTTCTCACATCGAAAGACCTTATACACTGGAAGTCAAAGACTTTCGATTTCCGTGAAGGCGCAAAGATTTTCTCCGACAAAGATGCGCCAGATACTTACAAAGACTATTCTACAATCCGCCGCGTATGGGCACCGCAGATTCTCTGGAATGCTGACTACACATGGCCTGACGGAAAGAAGGGCGGATATTTCATCTACTATTCTCTCCTGAACGACAAGAACGGCGAAGACCCTTACGACCGTATGTACTACAGCTATGCTGACGAATCGTTTACTACGCTCACTAAACCTCGTCTGATGTTCGACTGGGGATATGCTACTATAGATGCTGACATCAATTTCCTCAAGACAGACGGAATGTATCACATGATGATAAAGAAAGAAGGCGGTCAGCCTGGCATCTTCACTACAGCAAGCAAGACTCTCGAAACAGGTTACCCAGAGCCAGACACAAAGGACTACGTGAACTTTGAAGGAAAAAAGAAATGCGAAGGCGTCTCAGCTTTCCAGATTCCAGGCGAGAAAGGATGGCGCATAGGATACATAGAGTATTCTTCAAAGCCTCGACACTATCGCATCTGCAAGGCTGACGAGTATATGCGCAACTTCAACAGCCCGCAGGATATCCAGGGCGTGGCTGATCCGCAGCACGGATCGTTCCTCAGAATAACAAAGAAGGAATACAACAGACTCCAGAAATGGAGCGACAAGAAGAACGCTAAATAAAAAGAATCCCTAAAAATGAGACATCGATTCTTCGAGACATCGATTCTTCGAAACATCGACCCTTCGATTCCTCGAAACATCGAGACATCGATTCATCAAAAAATCAAAAAAAAATGAAAAAAACAATAATACTCTCACTACTTCTCTCCGCCTCAATCGGCATGAATGCCCAGAATTCAAAAGGTCCAGAAATAATGGAGGACGTTAACAAGGTTGTTGACAACACTCCCGACAGCATAGCAAAGGCTCTCATGTCTCGTCCAGCTCCTGGTTCTACTCGCAAAGGAAATCAGCCTGTGCTCTTCCTCGTTGGCAATTCGACGATGCGAAACGGAACGCTCGGTAACGGCAACAACGGTCAGTGGGGATGGGGATATTTCGCCCATAACTTCTACGAAGAGAACCTCATTGCAGTAGAGAATCAGGCTCTCGGCGGAATGTCCACAAGAACATTCTACACAAAGCTTTGGCCAGCAATACGCGATGCCATGAAGCCTGGCGACTACGTAATAATCTCTATCGGTCATAACGATGGCGGTCCGATAGATGAAGGTCGTGCCCGCTCTGTTCTCTCAGGAACAGGTCCAGACTCTGTCAACGTAACAATAAAGGAAACAGGCGTAAAGGAAACCGTTTGGACTTACGGCGGTTATATCCGCAAATACATTAACGAAACACGCGCAAAGGGTGCTACGCCAATCCTGATGTCGCTTACTCCTCGCAATGCTTACGACGAAAAGGGCAAGATTATCCGTAAACCACAAGGACCTTGGCTTGAGGAAGTGGGAAAGGAAATGAATGTTGCCTATATCGACCTCAACGAGATATCTGGTGCCAAACTGGACAGCTACGGCGAATGGAAGACAAACTACCACTTCACTTCTGCCGACAAAATCCACACTTCCAAGTTCGGCGCAGAACTCAATGCACGCTCTGCTGCAGAGGGTATCATGGCTTGCAACCACCCTACCCTTTTCCCTCTCAAGGCTATGATGAAGAATGTCGCTCTGCCAATGGTTGACGTAAAGCGCAAAGAAGGCAAACCTGTTGTCTTCATCACTGGAGATTCTACTGTAAAGAATACAGACAAAGACGACGACTCAATGTGGGGCTGGGGTTCCGTAGCCGCAACTGTTCTTGACACAACGAAGGTTACTATTGCCAACTGCGCCATGGCTGGTCGCTCTACGAGAACATTCCTCAACGAAGGTCGCTGGGAGAAGGTCTATAACTCTATTCAGCCTGGTGATTACGTTGTCATTCAGTTCGGTCATAACGACATCGGTGACATAAACAAGGGCAAGATGCGCGGAGTTATTGCGGAAGCAAAGGACACCTGCAAGGTCTATTGCATGGAAGACTCCAAGATGTATGAGCTTGTATATTCCTTCGGCTGGTACTTGAAGAAATTCATTCAGGATGTTCGCGAGAAAGGCGGCACACCAATTCTCGTCTCTCTCACTCCAAGAAACATCTGGCAAGACGGTAAGGTGGAACGCAGAAACGATACTTACGGAAAATGGTATCGCGAAGTGGCTGAAGAAACGGGCTGCGAATTCATCGATGTACACAACATCACCGCCGACTATCTCGACAAGAAATACAAGAGCGCTGACAAGCCTCAAAAGGAATTCTTCAAAAACGATCACACACATACAGGTAAGCGCGGTGCTCTGCAGAATGCAAAGAGCTTTGCGCAAGGTCTGAAAGCATCCTCATGTCCGCTTAAGAAGTTCCTGAAATAATTGTTAATCCGTAAATCTGTAAATGAAAAGATATTTCTTCATTCTCCTTTGCCTCTGCTCGCTAAGCATCTTCGCTGCACCAAAGAAGCAGGCAAAGCAACCTGTGTCCGACCGCGAATATTGGGCAAACCTTGCCTACAAGATGGCTGCTCCTGTTCTGAAGAACATGGCGGAAGGTAAGTTGCAGGAAAACATGCAACTCGAGCTTTCTCCTACTTGGGATGGTCGCGACAAGAAAGTGGCATACATGGAATGTTTCGGTCGCCTTATTGCTGGCATAGCTCCTTGGCTTGCCCTTCCTGACGATGATACTAAGGAAGGTCAGATGCGCAAGCAACTCCGCGAATGGGCTATCAAGGCTTACACAAATGCCGTTGATCCGCAAAGTCCGGACTATCTCGGATGGACAAACGGCGGACAGACTCTCGTGGATGCTGCTTATCTTGTTCAGGGTCTTTACCGCGCTTACGATGCTCTCTGGCAACCGCTTGACGACATCACAAAGCAGCGTTATTTCAAGGAACTCGAAGGTCTCCACCGCTATGATCCGCCTTATACTAACTGGATTCTCTTCGTCTCTATGGAAGAATGTTTCCGCCTTTATGCCGGCGACAAGAAATTTGACCAGTACCGCATTCATCAGGCTATGAATAAGGCTGAGGAATGGTATGTAGGCGACGGATGGTACAGCGACGGTCAGGCATTCGCTTTCGACTACTACAACGCTTACGTTATCCAGCCGATGTATGTGGAATGCCTTGAAATGATTAAAGCCCGCAAGCCGAAAGATACCTACATGTGTCGCAATGCGGGAAACCGCAATGGCGTGGGTCCTCGTTTGGAAGATGCCGTAAAGCGTATGCAGCGTTTCGGAATGATTCTTGAACGCATGATTTCGCCAGAAGGAACTTACCCTGTCTTCGGTCGTTCTATTCCTTACAGAATGGCTGTTTTCCAGCCTCTTGCCCAACTCTCTTGGCGCAAGCAGTTGCCTAAGGAACTCTCTGAGGGTCAGGTGCGTGCAGCACTTACCGCTGTCATGAAGCGCATGTTTGGCGAAGATCCAGACAAAGGCTCTAAGGCTGGAAGGAACTTCACGGATGAAGGTTATCTCACCATCGGATTCGTTGGTGCTCATCCGAATGTTGCCGACTGGTACACAAACAACGGCAGCCTCTACATAACCTCGGAAGTATTCATGCCACTCGGTCTTCCAGCAGATGATTCCTTCTGGACTTCTCCAGCAGAAGACTGGACTTCTAAGAAAGCATGGGAAGGTCAGGATTTCCCAAAAGACCACCGCGCAAAAGACCTTCCGCGCAAACTCTATTGGGAGTAATAATTTAACTAAAGTTTCCCACCCTTTGAAAGGTGGTTTTGGATTGTAAAAAAACATGTAAAATAGTGGTCAAAAAATAACAGAAATTGAAGAAAATTTTGTAATTTTGCAGTTACTACAAAGCAAGTTTCAAAACCTAATCCAAC
>JAZRYU010000128.1:0-15247 GCA_045600885.1 Prevotella sp. | reverse complement strand
TGCTTACGGATAGCAGCAGTCATAGCGAGACGAGAGTCAGAGTCGATGTTGATCTTGCAAACAGCAGACTTAGAAGCCTCACGGAGCTGCTCTTCTGGGATACCGATAGCGTCAGGAAGCTGACCGCCGTACTGGTTGATAGTAGCAACCTCATCCTGTGGAACAGAAGAAGAACCGTGGAGAACGATTGGGAATCCAGGGAGCTTCTCTTCGATAGCGTGGAGGATGTCGAATGCGAGTGGTGGAGGTACGAGGATGCCCTTCTCGTTGCGAGTGCACTGCTCAGGAGTGAACTTGTAAGCACCGTGAGAAGTACCGATAGAGATAGCGAGAGAATCGCAACCTGTACGAGTAGCGAACTCGATAACCTCTTCTGGCTGAGTGTAGTGAGACTCTGCAGCAGAAACCTCATCCTCAACACCAGCGAGAACGCCGAGCTCAGCCTCTACAGTTACGTCGAACTGATGAGCGTAGTCAACAACCTTCTTTGCGAGAGCGATGTTCTCCTCGAATGGGAGGTGAGAACCGTCGATCATTACTGAAGAGAAACCAGAGTCGATACAATCCTTACAAGTCTCGAAGCTGTCACCGTGGTCAAGGTGAAGAACGATCTGTGGGTTCTCGCAACCGAGTTCCTTAGCGTATGCAACAGCACCTTCTGCCATGTAGCGGAGGATAGTTGGGTTAGCGTACTTACGAGCACCCTTAGAAACCTGCATGATAACTGGAGACTTTGTTTCAACAGCAGCCTGAACGATAGCCTGCATCTGCTCCATTGTGTTGAAGTTGAAAGCAGGGATAGCATAGCCACCAGCAACTGCCTTCTTGAACATCTCGCGAGTATTTACGAGACCAAGATCTTTGTAGTTTACCATAACTTTTTACCTTTTATATTTTAATAATGTAAGTTTTAGTTTTTTCTAATCGCTTGCAAAGTTAAGTAAATTTTACGAGAAAGGCAGCAAAATTAGTGCTGTTTTGGACTAATTATGTGGATTTTTCTCAGTTAAAGTAATTACTTGAAAAGCGAAGTTTACAATTTTATCACTTTGTCCATGCTCTGATCATGAATATCAGCTGGCACTTCTGGCACTATCTGAAAGGGAAATGCCACGCCAATGAGGTGTGGAAGTTTTCCCGCCTTGGCTTTTACGTTGGCAAGAAAGCGGTCGTAATATCCCTTTCCGCGACCGAGTCTGTTGCCGTTTTCGTCGAACGCCATTCCCGGAATGAGGGCTGTCTCAATAAGACCGTATTCGGTAAATTCCTTGCCAGTAGGTTCCAGTATTCCGAAGGCACCTTCTGCGAGGTCGTCGGCGGAGTGATATTCACGAAGAATCATCTCCGTGTCAGAGACTACATGAGGCAATAAAACAATTTTCCCCTGACTGACAAGTGAGTCAATAACGGGAATTATTGACACTTCGTCAGGCAGAGGAAAATATGCAAGTATGACTTCTGCGTTTCGTACTGCGTCGTCGTGCAGCAGAGCAAGGGAAATCTGTTCAGACATGAGCGTGAGGGTTTCCTTAGGAAAACTCTTCTTCATCTGGCGAACATATTTCCTTAACTCTTTCTTAGGCATGGTTCTTCTTGTTCTTTCTGCGGATTATGATGTAGAGAATGACTGAAAGCACAATGGCACCAATGCCTACGAGTCCTGCCCAAAGAGACTTTGTGTTGATCTGGGCGAGAAGGAAATCTACCTTTGTGAGCATGATTTCGTGGTTCTCGTCAATGTCGCCTTTAAGATTGTACTTTGTCTTTGTGAGGTTTTTCTCGTCAATCTTCAATGCCTGACAGAGAGAGTCAATGATAATCTGTTGCTCATCGATGATTTGTGACATGCGCTCAATCTGAACCGTGTCGTTGTATATCTGCTCCTCAAGCATACGGATACGCGTCTCCATGTCGTTGAGCTGAACCTGAACGTCAGCGTCAGCTCGTTCGCTAAGGTACTGAGCGTTAGCCGTAAAGGCGGTAATGCTGAGGATGAAAGCGATGATTAACTTCTTCATTTTTTTTACTTCAAGAGCTTAGTGTGAATCTTGTTGTAAATGCCGTTGAGATTGATTTTACCTTCCTTGCAAGACTGTGCGATGATCTCCTTGACTTCGCCCTTATTGCTCTGAGTATTGATGCGCTTGAGGTCAGCGAGAATCTTATTGTAATAGCCGTTGCGCTGCTTCTCGCCAATCTTGTTGTAACCGTTGTCACCAATGATGTAATCGATATTACCGTTGCGGAAGTTTGCGATGAGTCGCTTGCCTTCGTCAGTCTTTGCCATAGTGGCATCCCAAACGTCAGCCTGCTTGAAGTAGTCAACGTCAGCCTGTCCCATAGCGGCAGATTCCGGCTTTTCCTCCTCCTTGTTCTCTTCGCTTTCAGCAGGCTTTTCCTCCTCGCTGTCAGCAGATTCTACGTTTTCTTTCTCTTCTTCCTTCTGCTTATCAACGTCTTCGCTTTCAGTGTTGAGAGTAGGCTGGTCTTCAGGCTTAACCTCCTCATCAACAACTTCAGTCTGGTTTTCGTCAACAACTTCCGTCTTGTCTTTGTCAGAAGAGCTGCACTTGAACATGGAAGCGATGCCGATGCCAAGGATGAGACCAACGGCAAGAGCAATGATGTAAGGAATGAAGTTTGGCTTGCCGTTAGGCGTCTTATGGTTGCCACCGACACCGCCAATCTGAAGCTCGTTGAGAGGAGTGTCAGTGTGGCTTGCATCCTTTATATACTGATAGATGGCGTTAGTCTGGTCAATGTCGATGGAACCACGCTTGATACCGTCAGGCGTGTTGAACGAAACGACGAGGCTCTGAAGCTGAGTGGCAAGAGAGACGCGCTTCTCACCCTTGAGAAGGTCAGTCTGAGTGATCTGAATGCGACGATCCTTGTAACCGTCAGCACCGACTGTCAGTTCGTAAACTTCTCTTGACTCGTTGAACGTGATCTCCTGTCCGCTCTTAACGACTGTGTTGTCAACCTTAAACTGCGGGAGAACAACGCCAGCGCCGTTAACCACGATGAGATTGATACGCAGATTCATCTTGCCGAGCATGTCGTTCGGATTCTGAATCTTCTGTGGCTGTTTAGGAGCTGCAGGACGAGGCTGCTGTGGCTGTGAAGGGCGTGGCTGCTGAGCAGGCTGCTGTGGTTGTGCAGGACGAGGCTGCTGAACAGGCTGCTGTGGCTGTGCAGGACGTGGCTGCTGAACAGGCTGAGCCGAAGCGGCAGGCTGTGCAGGAGTCTCCTCGCTTTCACCGAAGCGTATTTGACCGTTGTTAGAAGTATTATTGCCCTGAGAATTGATGTTTGTCTCCTCGTTATCGTCACCGAAGTGAAGAAGTGGTTCGTTATTGTTCATAGATGTTTTTGCGTTAAATTATTGTGCTTGTCCGTCAACAATCCTGTCATTTCTTTTTGGTTCAGTCTTCTGGATTGTTTCAGGTTGTCTTGGACCATCTGTAGTGGTCTTTGTAGTCGTAGTCTTAGCTGGTGCAGCCGGAGTAGTAGCCGGAGTTGTAGGCTTTGCTGGAGCTGCTGTGGCTGGTGTAGTAGGCTTTGCTGGAGCTGCTGTGGCCGGAGTAGTAGGCTTTGCCGTAGTGGTTGTAGCCGGAGCGGCAAGTTTAGAAGGAGCGGCAGTTGCAGGAGCAGGAGTTGCTGGAGCTGTTGATTCTGCGCTTGGCTGTGGAGCAGCAGAGTTTGTGTTATCCGTATTTTCAGTAGAAACTTCAGATGTAGCTGTTGCAGATTGGCTTGCCTTTGCCTCTTCAGCAACTCTCTTAGCCTCTTCAGCCTTTTTCTTCTGAGCTTCAGTTTCCTCTGAAGGAAGCGCACCCTTTACGGAGTTGATGTCGTTATTGTAAGATGCACTATGCTTTTCAGAAGTGGTGATTTCTTCTTCAGAAGATCCGGTGCCTTCATAATCCTTGAAGTCAGCCTCGATTTCCTCTCGCGTCTTCTTGTTCTCGCATGAAGAGAGCGAAACAACAAATGTAATAGATGCTGCAAATAAGAGTATTGGTAAAGAAATCTTATTTAATTTCATACTATATTATAATGTGTTTATGCGAGTTGTTTTTTATTCTATCTTAGAATTTCAGAGTGCAAAATTAATTATTTTTTTGCAAACAGTAAAAGGTCAAGGTGATTTTTTAGGATTTATTAATACTTCATGTGAAAATACTTAATATAGATAAGGAAATAAAGAGTGTTTATTTGCCTTGTACCTAAACTTACGTCAATTTACTTTTTGTATTTTCCTTTAATTATGTTAAAAGAATGGTCCGAGTTTTGGAAAGTAAGGAAAAAAACAGTAATTTTGCGCGGTATTATGGGAGTAAACATGTCATATTCGCAGAGCCAGGTTCAAAGTCAGACGCAGGTTCAGCAGCAGAGATTTTCCAATAAACAGGTGCAGTTGATGCGCTTGTTGGAGATGCCTCTTGCGCAGTTTGAACAGAGCGTTGAAACCGAACTCAACGAGAACGAAGCACTCCTGGAGGACTATTCAAAAGACCCTTCTGAGGCAGACATAAGCGAAGGCATGGAAATAGACTTCGGCAACACTCCGAGAATGAGCAGCAAATCGTCAGAAGAAGATAAAAATTCAGATGATGCATCACGCGAGTCAGAAGGTTTTGAAGACGAACAGACGGATTACGCTTCTGACGATTCAGCTCCAGATTATGACTCTTCGATGCTAAACGGAGTGCTTTACGATGATAACGATGCTCCCGACAGAAGGCATGTCATGGAACAGGTGCTCAATGACAGCGAAACACTCTATCAGCAGCTTGTTGACCAGATAAAGATGCTCGATCTGACAACAGAAGAAATGCAGCTTATGGAGTATATCATTGGAATGCTTGACGATGACGGACTTCTCACTAAATCGCCTCTCGTTATGGCAGAGGAACTCTTTCTCTTCCAAGGAATAGAGACCAATGCCGAACAGATGCAGGGGCTCGTTGACCAGCTGAAAATGCTTGATCCTGCTGGCATCGGAGCACAGTCACTTCAGGAATGTCTGCTTATTCAAGTGGGAAGACGGAAGAAGTCTGCTGTGACAACCGTGATGAAGCGCATTCTTACCGACTGTTTCAAGCTGTTCATGGCAGGCAGGACGGATAAGATATACCATAAAATAGACGAAGACCCTTCGCTCATAGACGAAGCCGTTGAGAAAATCAGGCATCTGAATCCGCGTCCTGGTGCTGGCCTTGGTGAAGGCATTGGCGATATTGTTCAGCATGTTACGCCAGACTTCATCGTTGAAACAGAGAATGATGAAGTACGTTTCAGCATAAACTATGGAAAGGTGCCAGCCCTTGCCGTTACGGAAGACTATGACGACCTGATAAAGCAATACGAAGGCGTAGATCGCGAGAAAATCCGCAAGAAGGAATACGAGGCTTATGTCTATGCCCGCAGCAGGGTGAAACGAGCAAATTCTTTCATCCATCTCGTGAAACTGCGTTTCCGCACGCTCTATCTCACGATGAAGCATATCGTGGATCGGCAGAAAGCATTCTTCCTCTCAGGCGATGATAACGATCTGAAACCACTTCTGATAAGAGAAATTGCCGAGAAAATGGATTACGACATTTCTACGATCTCAAGGGTTTGCAGCAACAAATACGTTCAGACGGAATGGGGAATATTTCCGATGAAGCATTTCTTCGGAGTGTCATATTCCGCTAAATCAGCTGACGGCGAGGAGATCACTCTGCAGCAGATTCTTTCTGCCATCAGGGAGATAATTGATTCGGAAGATAAGAAGAATCCTTACTCCGACGACGTGATCTCGCAGATGCTGAAGGAAAAAGGCTTGAACCTGGCACGAAGAACAGTTGCCAAGCATCGCGAACGCTTAGGATATAGTACCGCAAGACTAAGAAAAATAAAGAGTCCAGACTAGCATAAAGTCTCTCACAGAACCAAATTAAAAAAATGAACATTACACGAATAGCACATTTCATCAGTCTGCTTTTCAGACCGTTTTACCTCCCTCTTCTCGGTGTGACGGCTCTGTTTATATTCTCCATACTGAACATTATGGATTGGAGGTATCGTGGTTTTATTTTTTTTGTCATTTGGTTAGGAACGGTATTTCTCCCTACCTTATTAATAGACCTTTTCCATAAGGCTCAGGGCTGGACGCATTTCCGCTTCGTGAAGAAGGAGAGACGTATAGTGCCATACGTCATTTCCATCGGTTGCTATTTCCTTTGCTACTGGTTTCTGACTTTTTGTAATGTTCATCATTCCATAAAGGCAGTCCTCATTGCAGCATTAATGGTCCAGATTGCTTGTGCCGTAATAAATATCTGGTGGAAGATTTCTGCCCACACAGCTGCAATAGGCAGTTTCCTTGGCGGACTAGTGGCGTTTTCCTACATCTTCTACTTCAATCCGGTTTGGTGGATGTGCGTGATAATCTTCATCGGCGGAATAATAGGAACATGCCGAATGATTCTACGTCAGCACACGCTTGCAGAGGTTGTAGGAGGCTATTGCGTAGGATTCGTCGGCGCACTGATAACGATATTGTTAGTATAGAAATTAAAAACATAAAACAAAAAATATGATTTCAATAATAATGGGTTCTACAAGCGACCTTCCAGTAATGGAGAAAGCTATGAAATTGCTCGATGAGATGGAAGTTCCTTTCGAGGTAAACGCACTTTCTGCACATCGTACACCGGAACAGGTTTCAGACTTTGCAAAGAATGCCAAGTCTCGTGGCGTGAAGGTTATTATTGCTGGAGCAGGCATGGCAGCCGCACTTCCTGGTGTTATTGCTGCTGAGACTACTCTTCCTGTCATCGGAGTGCCTATCAAGGGCAGTGTTCTCGATGGTCAGGATGCGCTTTATTCTATCCTTCAGATGCCTCCAGGAATCCCTGTCGCTACTGTTGCCATCAATGGAGCAATGAATGCAGCTATTCTTGCCGTTCAGATGCTTTCTCTTTCAGACGAAGCACTGGCTGAGAAGTTTGCTGTTTACAAGAAGAATCTCGCTCAGAAGATTGCTAAGGCAAACGAAGACCTTAAGCAGCTTGACTACAAGTGTTTGGTTAAGTAGTTTATTTATCAAAATGACGAATTCCAATATCTATTCTCGTCGCAAGACCGTTGAGGTTCAGATAGGCAACACCCCTCTCGGTGGAGATAATCCTATCCGCATTCAGTCCATGACAACCACCTCCACGATGGATACGGAAGCTTCTGCTCAGCAGGCTAAGCGTATCGTTGATGCTGGTGGAGAATATGTCCGACTGACCACTCAAGGTACTCGTGAGGCGGAGAATCTTACTCCAATCCATGCTCGCCTTAAGGAACTTGGTGTGGCTGTTCCGCTCGTGGCAGATGTTCATTTCAATCCTACCGTAGCCGACGTTGCAGCACTCCATACGGAGAAGGTACGCGTCAATCCGGGCAATTACATTGACCCTGCCAGAACCTTCAAGCAGTTGGAATATACACCAGAGGAATACGCGGCAGAACTACAGCGACTTGAAGATCGCTTTGTGCCGTTTCTCCGTTCTTGCCGAGAGCATGGCACAGCCATTCGTATCGGTGTGAACCACGGATCTCTCTCTGACAGAATAATGTCACATTACGGTGACACTCCTGAAGGAATCGTGGAGAGCTGTATGGAGTTTCTTCGCATCTGCGTAAAGGAAGATTTCCATAACGTAGTCATCTCCATCAAGGCAAGTAATACGGTGGTGATGGTTCGCTCTGTCAGACTTCTCGTAGAGCAGATGGAACGTGAAGGAATGAAGTTCCCGCTTCATCTCGGAGTGACGGAAGCAGGTGAAGGCGAGGATGGCAGAATAAAGAGTGCTGTTGGCATAGGTGCTTTGCTTACGGAAGGCATTGGTGACACAATCCGCGTTTCGCTTTCAGAAGAACCTGAGGCAGAGATTCCAGTGGCAAGGAAACTTGTTGAGATGATTGAAGATTGCGCTAAGCTTCGCTGTGAGGCAAAGCAGAATATCATAAATGGAAAAATCACTCTTTCCCTTCCGGATGAGACTGAACTTGAAGATTTGCAGCTAAAGACAGCTATGTCAGTCGGAGCACTGCTTATAGACGGAGAGGCAAATAATCTGGAGATTATCTCTCCAAACTTTTCTTCTTCCGAACTGAAGAATCTTGCAGACTCCATCCTTCAGGCAGCTCGCGTGAAGTTCACTAAGACGGAATACATCTCATGCCCTGGTTGCGGCAGAACTCTATACAATCTTCAGGAAACCATCGCTCGCATAAAGACTGCGATTAGTGAGAAGGCGCAGACCAATCCTCGCTATAAAACTCTGAAGATCGGAATCATGGGTTGCATCGTCAACGGTCCTGGCGAGATGGCTGATGCTGATTACGGCTACGTCGGAGCTGGTCGCGGAAAAATCTCTCTCTACAAGCAGAAGGAATGCATCATGAAGAATATTCCGGAGGAAGAAGCTGTGGAGAAACTACTTGAATTTATTGAAAATGATAACTGAAATAGCCAAGCTGGCGTTCTTACCTCGTCAGCGTGATTTAGAACGACATAACAACTTCGGAGCAGAACTCCAGCAGAAAGCACTTCGCTATCTCGTGAATCGTGCCAAGGATACGCTCTACGGTACGCAGCATAACTTTGCAAACATCCACACTTACGAGGACTTTGTAAGAAATGTGCCGGTGAATACTTACGAGGAAGTAAAGGACTTCATCGACAGAATGCGTCATGGTGAGAGTGACATCCTTTGGCCTGGACAGGTGAAATGGTACGCAAAGTCTTCTGGCACGACCAACGATAAGAGTAAGTTCATACCGGTTTCAAAAGACGGACTCCAGAAGATTCACTATGCTGGTGGCTTCGATGCCGTTGCTCTTTACCTGATGTCAAATCCAAAGAGTAAGATCTTCGACGGTCGTGCGATGATTCTCGGAGGTTCTCATGCTCCGAACTATAATCTTCCAAATTCTCTCGTGGGCGATCTCAGTGCCATTCTCATTGAGAATATCAATCCGATGGTAAACTTTGTTCGTGTGCCGAAGAAGAAGACTGCACTTATCTCTGACTTCGAGGTAAAGCGTCAGGTGATAGCAGCTGAGACCATGACGAAGAATGTCACAAATCTCTCTGGCGTTCCTTCATGGATGCTTTCCGTGCTTACAGTCATTATGGAGAAGACTGGCAAGACTCATCTTGAAGAGGTGTGGCCTAATCTTGAGGTTTTCTTCCATGGCGGTGTGGCTTTTACGCCTTATCGTGAGCAGTATAAGCAGCTTATCACGAAGCCTGATATGCACTATATGGAAACTTATAATGCATCAGAAGGATTCTTCGGACTGCAGAACGACCTCACGGATCCTGCCATGCTTCTCATGCTTGACTACGGAGTCTTCTATGAGTTCATGCCGATGAGTGAGTTCGGCAAGGAGAACCCAACAATTGTGCCGCTTTGGGGCGTAGAGCCTGGAGTAAACTACGCGATGCTCATTTCCACATCTTGCGGACTCTGGAGATACATGATAGGCGATACGGTGAAGTTCACTCAGACCAATCCTTACAAGTTCATCATCACCGGCAGAACGAAGCACTTTATCAATGCTTTTGGCGAAGAACTCGTTGTGGATAATGCTGAGCAGGGCTTGAAATATGCTTGCGAGAAGACTGGTGCTCAGGTGCTTGAATATACGGCTGCGCCTGTCTTTATGGACGAAAAGGCAAAGTGTCGTCACCAGTGGCTTGTGGAGTTCTCAAAGGAACCTGCTGACTTGCAGGAGTTTGCTAAGCTCCTTGACAGCAAACTTCAGGAAATCAACAGCGACTATGAGGCAAAGCGATTCAAGGATATTACGCTTCAGCATCTTGAGATTGTCAAGGCTAAACCGGGACTTTTCAACCTCTGGATGAAATCTCGCGGAAAGCTTGGAGGTCAGAACAAGGTGCCTCGCCTTTCCAATTCGCGCGAGCATCTTGAGGCACTGCTTCAAATGAACAATAAATAATAGCAATAATATACAATTAAATCTATTCTTCTTTTGACAATAATCGTCAACAATTTTCATAAATTATTTCAAAAAATTATTATTGATTAAATTTCTGTCTATTGTTGGACATTGTTTGTAAAAAGAAAATAGAATTAACAAAAATGTATTTAATGATTATTAGGGTCAAACTTTTTACTTTTCACTCTTCACTTTTCACTTTCATCCTCGTGATGTTCACGTTGATGATAGCTTCTTGCGCTCGAATGGGAAGTCCTGACGGAGGTTGGTATGATGAAGAACCGCCTTACGTCGTGGCTACTGCGCCTATGGAGAATGCTGTAAACTTCGACGGAAACCGCATCTATCTCCTCTTCAATGAATACATCAAGCTGGAGAATGCGCAGGAGAAAGTTGTCGTTTCTCCTCCACAGCTTGAAGAACCGGAGATTAAGCTGCAGGGAAACAGAATACGTGTGGAACTGAAAGACTCCCTGAAGGAAGGTCAGACATACACCATTGACTTCTCTGATTGCATCTCTGATAATAATGAGAGCAATCCGATGGGAAACTACACCTTCACATTCTCTACGGGCGACCACATCGATACGATGGAGGTTTCCGGCAGCGTGGTTGATGCCGAGACGCTTGAGCCTGTTAAGGGATCTCTCGTCGGTCTCTATTATAATGATCTGTTTACGCAGGAGGTTGGCGATACTGTTTTCCGCACTCAAGCTATGATTCGCGTTGCACGTTCTGATGCTTCGGGTAGATTCTGCATAAAGGGTGTGGCTCGCGACAGGAAGTATCGCATCTTTGCGCTTAACGATATGGACCGCGACCTCAAGTTCTCTCAGAAGTCTGAGCAGATGGCATTCAGCAGTCAGATCATAGAGACTGGTTGCTATCCTGACACTCGCCTTGACACTCTTTGGCTTGATGCTCTCAGGATAAAAGACCTCGTGCGCGTACCTTATACTCATTTTACTCCTGACAACATCGTTCTCCGAATGTTCCAGGAGAAGCTTACAGAGCGTCATCTGCTCAAGACGGAGCGAAAGTCGCCTGAGATGCTTGGCGTTTTCTTTACCTACGGTCATGACAGCCTTCCTTCTTTCCGTCCGCTCAACTTTGAGGCTCAGGAAGGAATGGAGTATATCGTTGAGTCAAATCTTGCAAAAGATACCATAACCTATTGGCTTTCAGACAGTCTGCTTATCAATAACGATTCTCTTACCGTTGAGCTTGGCTATTACGATACAGACTCCACTGGCATTCTCGTTCAGAAGGTTGACACCTTTATGTTCAGTCCGAAGTTAGGCTTTGAGAAGCGACAGAAAATCTTTGAAGAGGAACTCAAGAAGTGGCAGAAAGCTCAGGATAAGGCTAAGAAAAAGGGCGAAAAGTATGAGACCGTATATCCGCGTAAACCTCTTGAGCTTAAGTGGAGTTCAGGAAATACGATGACTCCTGCCGATCGCATAAGCTTCTATTCTCCTTCGCCGATAGCTGTCATTGATACTGCAAAGTTCCATCTTCAGCAGAAGGTTGATACGCTCTGGGAGGACAAGCCGTTCAGGATAGAGAAAGACACGCTTGTCAACAGGCTTTATCATATCGTAACGGATTTCAAGGAGAAGGACGATTTGAAATTCCAGGTTGACTCCTTCGCTGTGCGTGATGTTTACGACCTTCTTTCTGTAGCTTATTCCAGCAACATAAAGATAGGCGAGGCAGAGAACTACGGTCGTCTTATTGTCAATCTCAGTGGCATCAGCGGAAATCAGTATATCGTGCAGCTTCTCTCCAGCAGCGGCGACAAGGTGTTGCGTGAGGTTGTCACCTCAAAGAACAGCGCTGAGTTCAAGTATCTTAAGACTGGCGATTATTACCTGAAGGTTATCGTCGATGATGATTGCGATGGTAAGTTCAGCACCGGTCTCTATGAGGAAAACCGTCAGCCGGAAGCCGTCTATTACTATAATGAGAAGATAGAGGTGAAGGAGAAGTGGGACAAGACCATCTCTTGGAATCCTCTCAGAACACCTCTTGACAAGCAGAAGCCTTCTGCCATAATCAAGCAGAAGAGCGAGCAGAAACAGCAGCAGCGTAAGAACCGTAATATGGAGCGTGCAAGAAAACTGGGACTGAAGTTCCTCCCTGATGGCACGCCGGTAACGGAAGATCCTAATGATAAAAAATGAAAAAATTAATTTACAATGAAAGATTAACAAATGTTGCGGCTTCTGCACCCCCACGCCGTTCTCGGCGTGGCCTAAATCATACATCATACATCATAAAATCAAAAATAAAAATATTAGCACTAACAACAATTACTAATTATGAAAAGAATCATTTCATCTCTCATCCTCAGCCTGCTCGTGGCATTCACAGCTAATGCTCAGTGCACGCTAAAGAATACCGCTTTTGATGGCGGTGAGTATCTTACTTACAATCTCTACTACAACTGGCAGTTCGTCTGGGTGAAGGCTGGTACAGCCACTATGCAGATCTCCAATGCCAGCTACAAGGGAACTCCAGCCTATAAGGCAAGTCTCATTACTCGTGGCAACAGTCGTGCTGACAAGTTCTTCGTTATGCGCGACACGCTCCTCTGCTACACCGGCAAGGATCTCTCGCCACTCTATTTCCGCAAGGGAGCTAAGGAGGGCAGCCGTTATACCGTAGATGAAGTATGGTACACTTATTCCGGTGGAAACACTCATCTTACACAGCATTACCTCAACAAGGACGGTAATCTCCGTAAGAAGACTAACAGTGTCAGCGAGTGCGTGGCTGACATGATGAGTATGTTCCTACGTTCGCGTAACCTCAGCAACTCCGGATGGAACAAAGGTCATGAGGTGAAGTTCCGCATGGCTGATGGCGACGGTATAAGCCAGAACAAGCTCGTTTATCGTGGCAAGACTACCGTCAAGGCTGATAACGACAAGAAATACCAGTGTCTTGAACTCTCCTTCATGGAAATGAAAAAGGACAAATGGAAGGAAATCGTTCGCTTCTATGTAACTGACGATGCCAACCATGTGCCAATCCGACTTGACATGTTCCTCAACTTCGGCTCAGCAAAAGCCTTCCTCACTTCAATGAAAGGAGTGAAATAATGTAAATTGTAAATGGTAAATATGAAAAAGCTTTTTATAGAAACATACGGATGCCAGATGAACGTGGCAGACAGCGAGGTCGTTGCCTCTGTCATGAAGATGGCTGACTACGAACTCTGTGAAAGTGTTGATGAGGCTGATGCCGTTTTCCTCAACACATGCTCCGTCCGCGACAATGCGGAGCAGAAGATTCTTCATCGTCTTGATGTCCTCAACAATCTCAACAAGAAGGGAAAGAAGCGTATTCTCGGAGTCCTCGGCTGCATGGCAGAGCGAGTGCAGGAAGACCTTCTTCAGAATCATCATGCCGACCTTGTGGCAGGTCCTGATGCTTACCTCTCGCTGCCAGATCTCATAGCCCAGTGCGAGCTTGGTCAGAAGGCTATCAACATCATCCTTTCCACTTCAGAGACGTACAAGGACATTGTTCCTCAGCGCATCACTCACGGCAAGAACTTCAGCGGCTTTGTAAGCATTATGCGTGGATGCAACAATTTCTGCCACTATTGCATCGTTCCTTATACTCGCGGCCGTGAGCGTTCGCGTGAGGTGGAGAGCATCATTCGCGAGTGCGTTGACCTCAGAGATCGTGGCTTCAAGGAAGTAACGCTTCTTGGTCAGAATGTCAATTCTTATAATTTTGAAGGAATCTCTTTCCCAGAGCTTCTGCGTAAGGTGGCTCGCGCTGTTCCTGAGATGCGTATTCGCTTCACCACGTCCCATCCGAAGGATATGAGCGACGAGACACTCCATGTCATTGCAGAAGAACCGAATGTCTGCAAGCAGATTCATCTTCCAGTACAGAGCGGCTCTAACACCATTCTCCATCTCATGAACCGCAAATACACCCGAGAGTGGTATCTTGAGCGCGTAGCAGCCATCCGTCGTATCATTCCTGACTGCGGACTCACCACAGACGTCTTCGTCGGCTATCATAATGAGACCGAGGAAGACCATCAGCAGACCCTCTCTCTCATGCGTGAGGTAGGCTATGACTCAGCCTTTATGTTCAAGTACAGTGAGCGTCCAGGCACATACGCCTCAAAGCATCTTCCTGACAATATCCCGGAGGAAGAGAAGCTTCGCCGTCTCGACGAACTCATCGCCCTTCAGACCAGCATCTCCGCAGAGCGTAACAAGGCAGAGATTGGCAAGACATACCAGATACTTGTAGAAGGCAGAAGCAAGCGCAGCAGCGAACAGCTGTTCGGTCGTACAGAGCAGAACAAAGTCGTAGTCTTCGACCGTGGCAACCACCATATAGGTGAATACCTCATGGCAAGAATCACCGGTTCTTCCAGCGCCACACTTCTCGGCGAAATCGTGGAATAGTGATAACAATAAAATAAAAAAGAATGAGACTGGTTTTAGCCCATTTCATCCTTTTTTCTGCCCCTTTCGTCAATTTCTTTTGAATTTATTTGCTTATTTCTTCAAAGATTTATAACTTTGCACCGTCACAGCCTACGCCGTGCCATCTGAAAGGATGTGCGGCTGGGCGGGACACTACATATTAAATAAAAGCGTCATCGATGCTTTGTCTTATTGACTTCTTGAAACTTAGGAACTTTCAAAATACAGTACAATGGACAATGTTGGAGGTGGCTGTTACGGGTATGCTATAACTATATCCGTTGGTGTGCAGAGGATAGCAATATCCTCAGGCACACTTTACGGTATTGTTGTATATCGGCGTAGGCAGACACTCTACTTCGTTCTACTGTATGGGTTTCCTAAGGCCTCAAGAAGCGGACGGGTAGAGTTGGAGGCCTACGTTTGGTGTTTTATGTAGTTTATCCATTCATGTAATATTTGCCTAATCGGGCTTCTTGGGCAGAGCATTTTTTTAACAAACCATTATGGCTCTACCTGTAAACACTACCCTTAAAGGAGGAACGTACGAGATAAAACGCTTCATAGCTTCCTGCGGCTTCGGATGCACTTACGAAGGTGTTCATACAGGACTCGATAAGCCTGTTGCCATCAAGGAGTTCTTTGTAAAGGACTTCTGCAATCGCGACGAGACTTCATCGGAGATAACTGTCGGCGTAACATCAAAGACAGCTTTGTTCCATAAGTTGCGCAAGAAGTTTGTGGACGAAGCTCGCGCTCTTGCTAAACTCAATCACCCAAAT
>JAZRYU010000127.1:0-26944 GCA_045600885.1 Prevotella sp. | reverse complement strand
ACCGCCGCGAGAGCCGCCACGGTTGTAAACCTTGAATGCCTTAGAGAGCTGCTGATAGTCGTCTGGATTTCCCCAGCGGCAGTAAGAATAGCTGTCCCAGAGCACGCCGTAGTTCTTGTTTGAAACGACGAAAGGCACGCTGACCTTTGTGTTGTACTGGAAGAGTTCCTCGTTGACACCCTTGTAGTTGATGTCTTCAGACTGATGCTGACCGAGACCGTAGAAAGCCTCATCCTCAGGCGATTCAAAGAGAGCATGCCAAGTCCAGGCATTGCGCTCCTTTTCTGTGAGAGAGCCTACGCCAACCTCGTTCTCAGGAACGGAGAAGCGCTTGAAGGTCTTACCCTTTGCCGCCTCGTCAAGGAGAACCTTGCCAGAAGCGTCCTTGAAGGTGATGCGGCCAGTCTGCTTGTCAACGACAGCCTGAACGTTCTTTGCCTTTACGATGACGTTGTTGCCATCCTCTTCCACGGTGTAGTTAGCCTTAGCCTTCTGTGGAACGATGATGAGGCTCTTCTTTGTTGGGAACTGAGCTTCCGGAGTGGCAACGACGCGGATGATGTTGTCGTTGATGACCTGAAGCTTTACGAGTTTCACGGCTTCGTCAGCCTGTGAATCCAGCTTTACGGTGATTCCGTTAGCCGACTTTGTGTAACTTGCAGCACTGGCAAATGTGGCAGATGCAAGCAAGAAAGCGGTTAAGATGTTTCTTATCTTCATTTGGTATATAAGTTGGTTTCAAGGTAGAAAAAGACGGTTGCAAAGTTACAAAAGATTGTTGAGAGTAGAAGAATTTTTGCACAAAAAGTATCATTCGGAACGTGAAACACTTGCTTTTTGTCATTATTCGTCTTGCGAAAAAGCATTAAAAAGTATTGAAAATGTTAATTTGTGTTGCAAATATTCTTTTATTATTCCCATTTTTACTAACTTTGCCGCGCTTATTATAAATATAAAGTGCACATGACATTAGAACAATATAAAGAACTCAAGGCAAAGGCAGCTACAGAAGGATTCTTCGTAGGCATTCTCTGGCTGTTTGCATTCGCCTCTTACATAATGCAGTTTTCCGCTCCAAGCATGACGTTTGTGGCAATGGCTGTAAGCGCAGCTTCCGTAATCCTGACCATCTCACGACTGAGACGTTACCGCAACAGTTTTCTCGACGAACTGCCATTCTTCAAGGCCTTCGTCTATAGCCTTCTGGTGTATTTCTACGCCTCGCTGATCATGGCTCTCGGACAGTGGATTTACTTCCAGTTCCTGGACCAGGGCTATCTGATGTCAGAATATACAAAGCAGCTGGAATCGCCAGAGGTGAAGGAACTGCTGAAAGGCATGGCGGAACTGAAGGCTGATGACGTGAAGATAATGCTGGAGCAGGTGGCAAGCCTACGTCCGATAGACATTGCGATGCAGTTCCTCTCATCGAACATCCTCATCAGCGTAATCCTTTCTTTTGCTACAGCCTTGCTGTCATTCGGAAAGGCAACAAAGCCCCTCGCTAATCGCTAACTCCCTCAAAAAGAAACAACAAAACATCAAGATATGGATATTTCAGTAATTGTTCCACTATACAATGAAGACGAATCGCTGCCAGAACTTCACAAATGGATAGCGAGAGTGATGCAGCAGAATAATTTCTCCTACGAGATAATCTTCGTGAACGACGGCTCTACAGACCATTCGTGGGAAGTGATAGAGCATCTGTCAAAGGCTAATCCGGAAGTTCGCGGCATAAAGTTCCGCCGCAATTACGGCAAATCGCCAGCGCTCTACTGCGGATTCAAGGAGGCAACGGGCGACGTGGTGATTACCATGGATGCCGACCTTCAGGACTCTCCAGACGAGATTCCGGAACTCTTCCGCATGATCAAGGAAGACGGCTACGACCTCGTTTCCGGCTATAAGCAGAACCGCAAGCAGGGCGATCCGCTCTCTAAGACCATCCCTACAAAACTCTTCAACGCTACGGCAAGAAAGGTCAGCGGAATAAAGAACCTTCACGACTTCAACTGCGGTCTGAAGGCTTACCGCTCAGAGGTGGTGAAGAACATTGAGGTTTACGGCGAGATGCACCGCTACATACCTTACCTCGCCAAGAACGCCGGTTTCTCAAAGATTGGCGAAAAGCCTGTTCACCATCAGGCACGAAAGTTCGGAACGTCAAAGTTCATGGGATGGAACCGCTTCGTAAACGGTTATCTTGACCTCATCACGCTTTGGTTCCTCGACAGCTTCGGCAGAAAGCCTATGCACGTCTTCGGCTTCATCGGAACTCTCGTGTTCATCATCGGCTTCATCTCAGCCTTCATTCTCGGAGTGAACAAGATCTATTGCCTCGCAGCAGACATTCCTGCCAGACTGGTTACGGATTCGCCTTACTTCTACATCGCTCTGACCATGATGATAATCGGCACACAGCTCTTCCTTGCAGGCTTCATTGGCGACCTCATTAGCCGAAACTCTCAGGGAAGGAATGACTATCAGATTGAGAAGATGGTGTGATGTCAAATTGAAAATTGATAATTGAAAATTGAAAATAAAGGGTAAAAGATTAAGTGAAATTCAGTAATATAATATTCATCCTCGCTGCCGTCGTCGGTCTTGCTGCTTGCAGTTCCATAGAATGTCCGATGAACAGCCATGTCTATGCCAACTACGGATTCTACGTGGAAGGAGATACGGCTGTAAGCATCAAAGACAAACTGACCGTAACCACCACCCAGAACGACGGAAACGACACTACTCTCATCAATAAGGTGACTGGCACTCATAACATCAATCTGCCGATGAGTTTCCTTCACGACACAGACACCCTGACCTTCACCCTCGAAGGCGAGTCTGGGATGCAGTCTGATGTGCTCTACGTGAAGAAGACCAACGAAATGCACTTTGAGTCTGTGGAGTGTGGCGCAAACTATTTCCATAAGATTCTCTCCATCGAATCAACTCACAACTTCATTGACAGAGTTGTGATAAACAAAGACAATGTAAACTATGACGCTTCAGAAGAACATGTATATATCTACCTCAAACGCTAAGCATGGTTTCCGTTGTCTGCTAGCCCTGGCTCTCGCTCTGCTGCTTGCTCCGACAGGCGGAATGGCGCAGAAGTACGTAGTGACGGAAAAGGCTAAGGAGAAGGCGGCTAAGCTTGCTGCGGAAAAGGCTAATAAGCCGAAGAAAATACAGTATGTCGTAGAGAAGAAAAACATGCTGCAGAAGTTTCTTGAGGATTCCACCGCTGTGATCAACGGCTTTCAGGTTCATGCAGACATCGTAGGACCGGTTCAGTCGTTTCTTTCCGACAAGAAATACTACGAGGTCGGAGCCAGATTGAGCATAAAGGATATCATCTTCCCTGCTGTGGAGTTAGGCTATGGCAATACGGATTACAACGATGTGGAGTCAGGAACATTCTACAACTGCGGAGGACTCTTCGGCAGAGTCGGTTTCGACTTCAACATGATGAAGAATAAGCACGACGACTACAAACTCTTCCTCGGAGCGCGTTTGGGTTATACCAACTTCAAGTTTGACGTCTCTGTGCCAGATGCGGAAGATCCTGTCTGGGGCGGAAATGCCGAATACCGCGTGAAAGATGCTTCGTGCAACTATCTCTGGCTTGAGTTTCTTGCCGGTGTTGATGCCAGAATAGCAGGTCCTGTCCATCTTGGCTGGACTATGAGATACAAGAGAAAGATGCATAGCGGTTACAACCTCATTGACAAGGCGTGGTACGTGCCGGGATATGGCAATGACGATACCTCTGGCTTCGGCGCTACGTTCACCGTTGGAGTGGAGATATACGACATGATCCGCAAGAAGAAGCCAAGCAAGGTGGAACAGATTCTTCAGCAACTTGACGATATCAATTCCGATGAGAATGCTACTCCGGCAGAGAATGTTACCCCGGCAGAGAATGCCGCTTCGGAAAAATCAGACGTGATAGAAATAAAGGAACAAAAAAGCGATGAATAAGAGAACTGTAACAATTGTAATCCTTGTTTGCCTGATAACCCTTGCCGCTGTGATCTTCCGCTCTAACGGAACGATGACTTATCACAACAATACGGGAAGTGTTTTCGGCACTACTTACAGCATAACCTACGAATGGACTGAAGATCTCTCTGAAGAGATTGTAAAGACGATGGAAGACGTTGATTTCTCCCTTTCGCCGTTTAATGATTCTTCCATCATCACGAAGATTAACAACAACGAGGATGTGGAACTTGACATTCATTTCACTCGCGTATTCGATATAGCCAATATGGTTTCCAAAGACACTCAGGGAGCTTTCGACATTACCGTTGCGCCACTTGTCAATGCCTGGGGATTCGGCTTTAAGACTAAGCAGATGCCTGGACAGCAGCAGGTTGACAGTCTTCTTCAGCTTGTTGGTTATCAGAAGGTGAAACTCCAGAATGGAAAGGTCATCAAGGAAAATTCTAACACCATGCTCGACTGCTCTGCCATAGCGAAAGGATATGGCGTAGATGCCGTGGCAAACATGCTTAAGGAGAAAGGCGTAGAGAACTTCATGGTTGAGATTGGCGGTGAGGTCGTAACAAAAGGCATTAACGCTAAGAAAGCGGCTTGGAGAATAGGAATCATTGAACCGACTGACGACTCACTCAGCATAGAAAACGAGATAAAAGACATTCTTGAGGTTCAGAACATGGCAATGGCTACCAGCGGAAACTACCGTAAGTTCTACGTGAAAGACGGAAAGAAATATGCTCACACCATAGACCCTAAGACGGGCTATCCTGTTCAGCATAATATTCTCTCGGCTACAGTTCTCGGACCTACCTGTACAATCTGTGATGCTTACGCCACATCGTTCATGGTCATGGGACTTGACGAGGCAAAGAAAGTCCTTTACCGTCATCCTGAACTCATGGCTTACCTTATATATAACAATGATAAAGGCGAAAACAAGGTCTGGCATTCTCCAAAGCTGAAAAAGCTTCTCGGAAAATAAGGTCCAGGAAAAATGTTCTAAAGCCTAAGGGAAAATGTTCCTAAGCCTAAGAAAAAAGCCCCAGTGCCTGAAGCGTCAGCTTCTGGCTTTAATCCCCAAAAACTAAAAACAAAATTATGAACAATCCATTCTTTCATAAATTCAATACTCCCCACGAAACCTACCCTTTCAACGAGATAAAGTTCGAACATTACGAAGAAGCCTTCATGGAAGGTATGCGCCGCGAGAAGGAGCGCTTGGAGAGAATAATCAATAATCCCGAGACTCCTACATTCGGTAACACCATCGTAATCAAGGAAGAGGAGGAAGACGAATACTACGACCTTCTCGACAATGTGGAATCTGTCTTCGGCAATCTCATGAGTGCTGATACAAACGACGATATGGAAGAACTGGCAGAGAAGCTTCAGCCGCTTCTTACGCAGCATTCCAACGACATCTCGCTCAATCCGAAACTCTTTGAGCGAATAAAGTATATCTACCACAATCATGAGCCTCTCACTGACGAGGAAGAGCGACTTCTGAAAGATACTTACGAAGGCTTTGTACGCAGCGGCGCTCTCCTTGATGAAGCTGGAAAGGAAAAGTTCCGCACCCTTACAGAAGAAGCTGGACTCCTCGGACTGAAGTTTTCTGAGAATCTCCGCAAGGAGAAGAAAGCTTTCATCCTTCACATCACTGACGAAAAGGACCTTTCCGGTCTGAAGGAACACGACATTGAGATGGCTAAGGCTACGGCAAAGGAAAAGAAACTTGAAGGCTGGGTGTTTACGCTCGACGGTCCTTCCTATGGTCCTTTCATGTCTCATGCTGACAATCGCGAACTCCGCAAGCAGATGTACATGGCTTACAACACTCTCTGCATCAAGGACAACGAATACAACAACCTCGAGATTTGCAAGCGTATCGTAAACATCCGTCTTGAACTTGCCAATCTTCTCGGCTATAAGTCTTACGCTGATTACGTCATGGTTCATCGTATGGCTGGCTCTACAAAGAAGGTTAATGAGTTCCTCAAGACTCTCAAGAACGCTTATAAGAGTGCTGGTTTTGCTGACGCAAAGGAAATACGCGAATATGCTCGCAAGCGCAACAAAGACCGTAAGTTCAAGCTTGAACCATGGGATTTCAGCTATTATTCTCATCATCTTCAGAAGGAAAAGTATAACATTGAGTCGGACATGTTCCGTCCTTACCTTAAGCTGGAGAACGTCATTGAAGGCGTCTTCGGATTGGCAAATCGTCTTTACGGCATAACTTTTAAGGAGAATCCTGACATTCAGGTTTATCATCCTGACGTTAAGGCTTACGACGTGATAGACAAGGACGGCAGTTTCCTCGCTGTCTTCTATGCCGATTTCTTCCCACGTGACGGAAAGCAGGGTGGAGCTTGGATGACGGAATATAACTGCCAGTGGATAAGCCATAAGGGAGTAAACCATCGTCCTCATGTATCTGTGGTGATGAATTTCACAAAGCCTACAGAGGATAAGCCTTCGCTTCTCACTCTCGGCGAGGTTGAGACCTTCCTTCATGAGTTCGGTCATTCGCTTCACGGAATGTTTGCCAACACTCGTTTCGGAGCAATGTCTGGCACAAGCGTTTATTGGGATTTCGTGGAACTTCCATCGCAGATTATGGAGAACTATACGGCAAACCGCAAGTTCCTCAACACGTTTGCCTTCCACTATAAGACGGGAAAACCTATTCCTGCAACGCTTCTCAACAGACTGAAGAAGACAAAGCATTACCTTTCAGCCTACAGCTGTATGCGTCAGGTTTCTTTCGGTCTTCTTGACATGGCCTTCCACTCAATCACGAAACCTTTCGACAAGGAGATTATGCCTTTCGAGCATGACGCTTGGAAGAGTGCGCTGATTCTTCCGCAGGTTCCTGGCACTTGTATGACGGCTCAGTTCTCTCATATCATGGCAGGCGGATATTCTGCCGGATATTACAGCTATAAGTGGGCGGAAGTGCTTGAGGCTGACGCCTTTAGCGTGTTTAAGAAGAACGGCATCTTCAACACGGAAGTTGCTCAGTCTTTCCGCGATAACATCCTTTCAAAGGGTGGCACAAAAGACCCGATGGAACTTTATGTTGCTTTCCGCGGACAAGAGCCTACAATCGACGCTCTCTTGAAGCGCAATGGCATTAAGCCTTCAAAGAAGAAAAAGTAAGGAAATGCAAGATGTAGGGCGAGGATTTCCGAGCCGTTTCACCGCATAAGATAATTATATTTCGCTATGGAAGATAAACAGAAAACACTCGACTCACGCTACCTTCGTATGGCGCGAATATGGGCAGAGAACAGTTATTGCAAACGTCGTCAGGTTGGAGCACTTGTCGTAAAAGGCCAGCGCATCATCTCTGACGGTTATAACGGAACGCCGTCAGGATTTGAAAACTGCTGCGAAGACGAAAATAATGTCACAAAGCCTTACGTGCTTCATGCCGAGGCTAATGCGATAACCAAGCTTGCGCGAAGCCATAATAATTCTGACGGAGCAACAATCTACATCACGGCTTCTCCTTGCATCGAATGTGCTAAGCTCATCATCCAGTCAGGCATAAAGCGTGTTGTCTATGGCGAAAACTATCGTCTGGACGATGGCATACAGCTTCTCCGTCGTGCTGGAGTGGAGGTGGAACTTTTGGAAATATAGCAATAACAATCGAATAAAAAGTAAAGAAAAAATATGAAGAAAAATGTATTAATGCCGCTGATCATGGCTGCCTGTGTCATCGTGGGTATCCTCATCGGAACATTCTGTGCAAATCATTTTGCTGGAGATCGTCTGCAGATTATCAATTCTGGAAGCAGCCGACTGACGAATCTTTTGCATGTCATCGACAGCAAGTATGTTGACGCTGTTGACATTGACTCTCTTGTCGATAGATCCATTCCGCAGATTCTTAGCGAGCTTGACCCTCACAGCGCTTATGTACGAGCTTCTGATGCCACTCAGGTGGAAGATGAGCTTCGCGGTTCTTTCTCTGGCATTGGCATTGAGTTCACAATTCGTGAAGATACAATCCGCATTCAGAACGTCATTTCTGATGGTCCTTCTGAGCATGCCGGACTTCGTGCTGGCGACAAGATCGTGCGTGTTGACGGAAAACCTTTTGTGGGCAAGGATGTTACTAACGAGAGGGCTATTAAGACGCTTAAAGGTCCTGAAGGCTCAAAGGTTAAGATCGGAGTGGTGCGTTACGGAGATAAGAAAATCTACGATTATACAATCACTCGCGGTAACGTTATTCAGCCAAGTATCACTGCTTCCTTCATCCTTGACGATGATACAAAAACGGGTTATATTAAGGTGAAGAACTTCGGAGAGACTACTTATGCCGAGTTCCTTGCTTCGCTTGCTGACCTTTCTCAGCAAGGCTGCAAGAACCTTGTCATTGACCTACGTGACAATACTGGCGGACTTCTTCAGGCTGTTGTTCTCATGGCAAACGAGTTCCTTGAGCGCAACCAGCTTATCGTCTATACTGAGGGACGTAAGGCTCCGCGTGAAGATTTCAATGCTGATGGACGTGGCTCTTATCAGCATATGCCTCTCGTGGTGCTGACAAACGAGATTTCTGCTTCTGCAAGTGAGATTTTCGCTGGTGCTATTCAGGATAATGACCGCGGCACAATCATCGGTCGTCGTTCTTTCGGCAAGGGACTTGTTCAGCAGCAGATAAACTTTACTGATGGCTCACTCCTTCGCCTTACCGTTGCTCGTTATTACACTCCTTCTGGTCGTTGCATCCAGAAGCCATACGAGCCTGGTCAGGGAGCTAAGTATGAGGAAGACCTCTTCTTGCGTTATCAGAATGGCGAGATTTATTCTGCTGATTCCATCCATAATAAGGGTAAGCAATTCAAGACTAACATTGGTCGTGTCGTTTACGATGGCGGTGGCATCACTCCTGACATCTTCGTTCCGGAAGATACTACAAACATGACATCTTACTATAAGGAAGCTGCCATGACTGGACTCATCATGCAATTTGCTTACGACTATACCGATAAGAATCGCTCTAAGCTCAGTCAGTATAAGGATCATGTTTCGCTTGATAAATATCTTACAAGCTGTAATCTTGTGGAAGATTTTGCCTCTTACGCTGAAAAGAAAGGCTTGCAGCGTCGAAACCTGATGCTCAAAAAGTCTCACGACCTCTTCCTGCGTTATATCCATAGTCGCATCATATATAATATGCTCGACGATAACGAGTTCATTCGTTACCTAAACCAGAAGGATAATGTTATCTTAATGGCTCTCAATGTCTTCCAAAATAACACTTGGCGACCAACAAGATAATGGTAATCATTCGTTAAACCATAACAGAATTCTATGCAAAAGATAAATCCTGATGATTTCCGCATAAAACCAATGCAGATAATCCTTTATCTGATTGTTGCTGGCGGAATAATGTTCCTCTGCCTGATGAACGGCTTCACCCTTCTCGGCGCTTCACTCATGACTCTCGGAGTTATGGTTGCCCTGATCCTTTTTGAGTATCTCCTTGTAGGATTCCTTGAAAAGCGACAGGCTGACCGCGAGTGGGATGAAGAACATGGAATAAAATAAATAGAAAAAAGCATCTGCAATAAAAACATTCACCGATTTCGGTGCATCTGTAAAAAGTAAACATTCACCGATTTCGGTGCATGATTCAAGATATGCAAGAACTAAAAGAACTCTACATAAAGACCTTTTCCCGCGAACCGAAGACGGTAGAACAATTGAAAGGCGCTGGCAGCAATCGCCAGTACTATCGCTTCTGCGATGCTGATGGTAATTCTGTCATCGGAGCTGTCGGAACATCAGTCGAGGAGAATGATGCTTTCATCTATCTCTCTCGCCACTTCCGTCATCATCAACTTCCTGTGCCAGAGGTTTATACCGTCTCAGAAGATCGCTTGCGCTACCTTCTGCAAGACCTTGGCTCGCGCTCGTTATTCGACGCTATAGCCGGAGGTCGTGATAGCGGAGGCCGCTATAATCTTGAAGAACAGCAACTTCTGGAGAAAACAATCCGCGAACTTCCACGCCTGCAGATTAAGGGTGCTGAAGGACTTGAGTGGAACGTCTGCTATCCTCAGCCGGCTTTTGACAAGCAGAATGTATTCTTTGATCTCAATTACTTCAAGTATTGCTTCCTGAAAGCAACCGAACTTGATTTCAACGAGATTCGTCTTGAAGCAGATTTCCGCCTGCTTGCCAAAGACCTTACAGAAAATGTTTGTGCCCCTGTGTCTGAAGCGTCAGCTTCTGATTCTCTCCACCTTGTGGGGAAGTCGGATGGGGGCTCTCAGTCTCTTCTCAGTCAGAGGGAGCCGGAGGGTGTCTTCATGTATCGCGATTTCCAGGCTCGTAACATAATGCTTGATCGTGAGGGAAATCCGCTCTTTATAGATTTCCAGGGCGGTCGCCGTGGTCCTTGTTATTATGACCTCGCTTCCTTCCTATGGCAAGCTTCTGCCAAGTATTCTCATAAGCTTCGCCGTCGTCTTGTGAAAGTTTACTACGAGGCTTTGAAGCAATATACGGAAGTTCCTAATATCCGTACTTTTGTCAACCGACTTTCGCTCTTCGTGCTTTTCCGCACTATTCAGGTTCTTGGCGCTTACGGCTTCCGCGGATATTTCGAGAAGAAGGAACATTTTATCAAGAGCATTCCTCCTGCTATGCAGAACCTTCGTGAACTGCTCTCCGACATAAAGTTTCCTTATCCTTATCTCGTTGATGTCCTTACCCGACTCACGCAGCTGCCTCAGTTTGCTCCTGAGGACAATAGCAAGCAGCTGGCCGATGGCGTTCCAACGCCTACATCGGGCAAAGGTCCTCTCACCGTCCGTATCTTCTCATTCTCGTTCAAGAAAGGCATTCCGGAAGATCCTTCTGGAAACGGCGGAGGCTACGTCTTCGACTGTCGTAGCACGCATAATCCTGGACGCTATGAGCCTTACAAGAAGATTACCGGACTTCACGAACCTGTCATTCGTTTCCTTGAGGACGATGGCGAGATTCTCACCTTCCTTGATAGCGTTTATAAGCTCGCAGATGCTCATATAGAGCGTTATATCCAGCGCGGATTCACGTCACTGATGTTCTGCTTCGGCTGTACGGGCGGTCAACATCGTTCTGTTTATTCTGCCCAGCATCTTGCAGACAGAATCCGAAAGAAATATCCTATGGTAAACGTAGAACTTACCCATCGCGAGCAGGAGCGTCCTCGCGCTCTTATCTTCGCAGCTGGTCTTGGCACACGCCTAAAACCGCTTACAGACACCATGCCAAAAGCCCTTGTTCCTGTCTGCGGAAAGACTCTTCTCCAGCGAACAATCGAAACGCTTAAGGCCACAGGCATAGACCACATGGCTGTAAACGTTCATCATTTCTCTGATCAGATAATGAATTTCCTCAAGGAGAACAAGTTTGGCGTTGACATTCAGATTTCAGACGAGACCTACAAACTTCTTGATACTGGCGGCGGACTTCTCAAGGCTCGTTCTCAGTTCAACGGAATTGCGCCGATTCTCATCCATAATGTTGACATCATCTCAAACGCTGACCTCAACGGACTTATGGCAGATTCTGCTGCGAATGAAGCCGTTGCCACACTTCTTGTCAGCCAGCGTGAGACTTCCCGCTATCTTCTTTTTGATGAAGACAACAATCTCGTCGGATGGAAGAATCTGAAGACAGGCGAGCTCAAAGGTCCTGCTGCTGAGATTATTGCGAAGAATTCGGAGGCTGAGAAGAAGTATAAGATGTTTGCCTTCTCTGGCATTCACATCGTGAAGCAAAGCATCTTCCCGCTCCTTGAAGAATATGCTGAGATGTTAAAGGCTGAGACCGATAATGAAGATAAGACAGAGGCAAAGAAAAATAATGCTAATGCAGAATCAGTCAATGCAAAGTCAGGAAATTCTGAAGAAGTGAAGTATGGAATCATTGACTTTTACCTTTGGGCTTGCAGTCGTGCAAAGGTGAAGTGTATGCTTCAAACAGACTTGAACCTTACCGATGTCGGCAAGCTTGATACTCTGAACAACATAAATATTAACTAAATAATCGTAAAACTTATATAAACAAAAAGCTATGCAGAAAAGACTTACTCGCTCCAGCAAGGATAAGATTCTCGGCGGAGTATGTGGAGGAATTGCAGAGTATTTTTCACTCGATCCTGCACTCGTAAGAATAGGCTATGCCGCTCTGACCCTTTTCACAGTTGGATTCCCTGGCATAATCCTTTATTTTATAATGCTCTTTGTCGTACCAGAGCAGATTGTAGATTAAAAACAAACTCTCACACATAAAAAAGCGCAGCCCCTGTAAAAGGAGTTGCGCATTTTTTTATTTAATAGGATACTTTCAGTTTCTTACTCTGGCACCTTATATCTGTCGCCATATTCTGCAATAGCCTTTTTCGTCTCGGCAGAATATCCAGGGCGATCAACAGGAACAATCCATCCGTATTTTGTACGCTCGTATTTGCCGTTCTTCTCCTTCTTCACAGCCATGTCGTTATACTTCACGATGATCTTTGTAGCCAGGTTCTTCCAAGCATCAAGCATCTCGTCGGCTTTCTTTGAAGAATAGTTTGTGATGTAGCTGACACCATTGTCGCGATTGCGCTCCAGGCGTTCAAGAGCCTTTGCCTCAAAAGCAGCCTGATTCTGTGCGAGAGAGTTGTCAATAGAGTCGCGAACAGCCTTCAGTTCAGGGAAGAGCATTGAGTAACGCGGATAAACCATGTTGCTGACCCAGTTACAAACCCAGAAAGCATTGTCCATAGAGAATGTTGCGTCGTCAGCATCAGGAGTGTCGTAAGGCAGCGGAGCCTTTGTTATACAGCCGTAGAGCGGAGTGTAAGCCACCATGTTGCCGTCGTCATTTCCCCACCAAAGCAGACTGCCAATCTCGCGAGGAAGGTCAGCGCGAAGCTCAGAGAGAATAGAGAAAGAAGCCTGCTGCGTTGAGATTGGACGTTCGTTGAAAAGCTTCTGACCGTTGTGTTCAAAGTAGAGTGGAGTAGGGCGGTAAGGCATGTCGTAGAGTCCTTTGCCTGGGTCGCCGTTCTCAATGTCGATTGCAAAAGGAGTATTCTCAAAGTGATCGCGCATGTCGTTCATGAGTTCCATTCGGGAAACCTTATGCTTTGGAATGAACCAGAGTGGCATTGGCTCAGCATCCTTCTGCTTGCCTTCAGCCCAAGGAAGCCACTTGTCCATGCCGTCAACATGATGGTTGAAGAATGACCAGACGCGGGCATCACAGATACGGCGGGCAGAGAAATCAGCAGGAGCGTAAGTGTCGGCAAAGCTGAAGTCTGCATCCTTGCCTGAGAACCACCCCATCTTTCTTGCAAACTTAATGCAGTCCTTAGACATCATCACGTTCTCCTTATCCTTAAGGTTAACTTTGCGAATGCGAGCCTGGTTAGCATGACCAGAGATAGCGTCGTCTGGAATGCGTTGTGCTACCCAGACAACCTTTTTGCTGCCGTGACCCTGACTTATCATTTCCAGAATCCAAGCCTCTTCGGCATCGCATACAGAGAAAGATTCGCCTTCAGAAGCATAGCCGTACTGCTCAGCCAGAGAAGTCATCACTTTGATAGCCTCGCGCGCAGTCTTAGCACGCATCAGACCCAGATACATCAGCGAACCGTAGTCAATAAGACCGCAAGAATCCAGTTCAATCTCGTGTCTGCCGCCGAAAGTTGTTTCCATGACAGAGACCTTATAGTCGTTGATGTGTCCCACAACGTTGTAAGTTTCAGCCACCTCAGGAATGCTTCCGCGGTGTTCATTGGAGTCGTAGTCGTAGATTTCATACATGTCGCCAGGAGCATGTTTAGCGGCAGGAACAAAGTGTAACTGTGCAAAATGACCGTAGCTGTCGGCGCTGTAAGTACACATTACGGCACCTGTAGTGCTGGCTTTCTTTCCCACGATGAGGTTTGTACAGGCAAGTGTATAACCGGAAATCATTGCGAGGGAAAGGAGAATAAGGAGTTTTTTCATAGTTGATTTTGGGAAATTGTAAAAAAACGGTGCAACCCAGAGGTATGAGCTGCACCTTTTTTATAATGTGTTCAATAGACGCTAACGAGATTAAACGAAAATCATCTTCTCAAGCCAGTAGCAGAGAATACCTGCGATGTAGCCTACGAAGGCAATCCAAGTAACGTTCTTGAGGTACCAGCCGAAAGAGATGTGCTCGAGACCCATAACAACTACACCTGCTGCTGAACCGATGATGAGCATAGAACCACCAACACCAGCACAGTAAGCAAGGAGCTGCCAGAAGATACCGTCGAAGCAAAGGCTTGCAGAAGCAGGGTCGATAACATACATCTTCATAGAAGCAGCTACGAGAGGCACGTTGTCAACGATAGAAGAAAGGATACCGATAGCACCTGTGATGAGGTAGTCGTTACCGATAGTTTCGTCAAGCCACTCACCCATTGCTGTAAGAACGCCAACCTCAGAGAGTGTAGCAACAGCCATAAGGATGCCGAGGAAGAACATGATTGTAGCCATATCGATGCGAGAGAGCATCTTTGTAACACGCTTTGCGAGTGGGTCGTGCTCTTCCTTCTTGCGGTAGATAAGCTCTGTTACTGTCCAGAGGATACCGAGAACGCCAAGGATTCCAACGAAAGCAGGAAGCTCAGTGAGTGTGTGGAACACTGGAACGCAGCAGAGACCGCCTACACCGAGGCAGAAGATAAGGTTGCGCTGGAACTTTGTGATCTCAGAAACAGAAGCTTCTTTCTTATCAACAACCTCAGGAAGTTCGCCCTTAAGGTGCATCTGCATAACGAAAGTAGGCACGATGAATGCGATGAAAGAAGGAACGATAATCTCAGAGATTACGCCAGCAGCAGAGATCTTCTGACCAGCCCAAAGCATGATAGTTGTAACGTCACCAATAGGAGAGAATGCACCACCGGCATTAGCTGCGATGATTACGCAGACAGCATACCAGATACGGTCTTTCTTGTCCTGAACGAGCTTACGGAGAATCATGATCATCACGATTGACGTAGTAAGGTTGTCGAGAACAGCAGAGAGAATAGCTGTCATAAAGGCAATCTTCCAGAGCAGAGAGCGCTTTGTCTTAGACTTGAGAGCTCCGCGAACCCAGTTGAAACCTCCGTGCTGGTCAACGATCTCAACGATTGTCATTGCACCCATGAGGAAGAACAGAGTAGTTCCAGCCTCACCGAGGTTCTTCTCGATAGACTCACCAAGTTCCCATGTTGCAGGAAGAGCAGAGCCGAGGAGACCCTCATGACCAAGAGCGAGGAGAGTCCAGCATACAACACACATAAGGACAGAGATAGCTGCCTTGTTGATTTTTGTTACACTTTCGATGGCGATGAAGAAATAGCCAATGACGAAAGCAGCAACGATAATTGTAATAGTTGACATTTTATTTTTAGATTTTATTAAGTTTTTTTAGCCTAAATAAAGCGAAAAACTATTTTTTCGGGCGCAAAGTTACAATTTTTTTCCCTTTTACTGAATAATATCTAAAATAATTGTTAAATTTGCACGCAATATCAATTAATAATCAAGATTTTGTTCGCGACTATGTCGTGAGACTACAAGCTTATTGATTATAGGTTTGGAGTCTATACATATTTTAATAGTAACATCATAAAAATGGACGAATGTAACATGAAATCTGAGACTAAGTATTTCTTTGCCGTTGACCTCGGAGCAACGAGTGGCAGAACGATTCTCGGAAAACTGACAAACGGAAAGCTCGAGACAGAAGAACTGACTCGTTTTCCTAACGTGATAACACAGATAGGCGGACATTTCTACTGGAACGTTCTCTCGCTCTACGGAGAGATTATCCGCGGACTGAAAGCTGCTGCCCAGCTGAACGTGAAGATTGAAAGCATCGGCATCGACACTTGGGGCGTGGATTTCCTCTGCGTGGGTAAAGACGAGGAGATGATTCATAGCGTTCGCTCTTACCGTGACCCTTGCACCTTCGCTGCCATGGAAGATTACTTCCAGAACGTGATGAGCAAGAAGGATCTCTACATGAAGACTGGTATTCAGGTGATGAACTTCAACTCCATCTTCCAGCTTCATGCTATGAAAAAAGAAGGAAATGTGGCTTTGGAGAATGCTGAGACTATCCTTTTCCTTCCAGATGCTCTCTCTTGGATGCTTACTGGCGAGAAGATTTGCGAATATACCATTGCTTCTACTGCGGGTCTGCTCAATCCAAATGCTCGCGATTTTGATGAAGAGCTGCTTGCATCTGTAGGCGTAAAGCGCTCACAGTTCGGCAAGATGGTTATGCCAGGCGAGAAGATTGGCGAACTTACGGAAGAGATTCAGAAGCTTACCGGACTTGGCGCTGTTCCTGTTATAGCCGTTGCCGGACATGACACAGGAAGTGCAGTTGCTGCTGTTCCTGCCACTTCTGAGAATTTCGCTTACCTTAGCAGCGGAACATGGAGCCTAATGGGCGTGGAACTGCCTGAGCCGGTTGTTAGTGAAGAGACTTACGCCATGAACTTCACTAACGAAGGTGGCGTGAACGGAAGCATCCGTTTCCTCAAGAACATCTGCGGAATGTGGCTCTTGGAGAGTTGTCGTAGAGAATGGGACGAATCTGTTCCTCGTGATCATCAGGCTCTCATAGCAGCAGCAAAGGAGGTGGAACCTTTCCGCAGCATAATCTATCCAGACGATGAGATGTTTGCAAATCCGGCAAGCATGCTCGTTGCTATAAAGGAATATTGTGAGAAGACAGGTCAGCCTGTACCAGAAACCTACGGACAGATCAGCCGCTGCATCTTCGACTCTCTTGCTCTTCGCTACAAGGAAGTCTTTGAATATCTGCGTAAGATGAGTCCGGTCTCTCTTGACACGCTTCACATCATCGGCGGCGGTTCGCTCAACCAGTATCTCAACCAGATTACGGCTGATGCTTGCGGCGTAGAGGTTCTGGCAGGTCCTCAGGAGTGTACAGCTCTAGGAAACATCATGGTTCAGGCAATTGCCTCTGGCGATGTTGACGGACTTCTCGGTATGCGTAAGGTTATCTCTAACAGCGTTACTCCAAAAGCTTTCCATCCACAGCCATCAGAGGCTTGGGAGAAGGCTTACGAAAAGTACAAGGAGATCATAGCACAATAATCCCGCGAAGGCTCGAATTTCCGAAATCTCGCAACCTCGAATTTCCGAAATCTTGAAACCTCGATTAACCGAAATCTTGAAATCTCGAATTTCCGAAATCTCGAAAAAACAACCCCAAAATAATAATCAAAACTAACCCAACAATATGAAAGCAGAACTTATCTCTCAGGCTTACGCTACCGCAAAGGAGCGTTATGCTGCTCTTGGCATCGACACAGAAGCTGTTCTTGATGCTCTCTCTAAGATTGAAATCTCTATGCACTGCTGGCAGACTGACGACGTTGTCGGTTTTGAGCCAAAGGCTGGTGCTCTCTCTGGTGGTATTCAGACTACAGGTAACTATCCTGGTCGTGCACGCAACATTGACGAGGTTCGCGCTGACCTTGAGAAGGTGATGAGTCTTCTTCCTGGTAAGCAGCGTATCAACCTCCATGAAATCTATGGCGACTTCGGTTCTCAGTTCGTTGACCGTGACCAGGTTGGCATCGAGCACTTCAAGTCTTGGATGGACTGGGCTGACGAGCAGAAGGTTAACCTCGACTTCAACTCTTCTTCATTCTCTCATCCAAAGAGTGGCAACCACTCTCTCTCTTCTACAGACGAAGGCATCCGTCAGTTCTGGATTGAGCATACAAAGCGCTGCCGTCACATCGCTAACGAGTTTGGTAAGCATCAGGGTTCACCTTGCTACATGAACCTCTGGATTCACGACGGAAGCAAGGATGTCACTGTAAACCGCATGAAGTATCGCGAGCTCTTCGCTGATTCTCTTGATCAGATCTTTGCTGTTGACGAGCCAATGATGCGCACAGGTCTTGAGTCAAAGGTCTTCGGTATCGGTCTTGAGAGCTACACTGTAGGCTCTAACGAGTTCTGCATGGGCTATGCTACTAAGCACCAGCAGTATCTCACTATCGACACTGGTCACTATCACCCAACAGAGGTGGCAGCAGACAAGGTTTCTTCTGCTCTTCTCTTCGTGCCAGGTCTTATTCTTCACGTTACTCGCCCAATCCGCTGGGACTCTGACCACGTAACTCTCATGGACGACGCTACAACAGAGCTCTTCCAGGAACTCGTACGCTGCGAGGCTCTTGATCGTACAGCTATCGGTCTTGACTACTTCGACGCTTCTATCAACCGTATCGGAGCTTACGTTATCGGTACTCGTGCTGCTCAGCGCTCTCTTCTCCGTGCTCTCCTTGAGCCACTCGCACAGCTCCGTCAGTATGAGGCAGAAGGTAAGTTCTTCCAGCGTCTCGCTCTCCTTGAAGAGGCTAAGTCTCTTCCATGGCAGGCTGTTTACGATGAGTTCTGCGTACGCAATAACGTACCTGTAGGCGAAGACTACATCGCTGACATCGAGAAGTACGAAGCTGACGTGCTCTCTAAGCGTTAATAGATCTTCTTAACAATACCCATTTGTAGGGCGAGGATTTCCGAGCCGCCACAATAAAAACGGCTCACAAATGTTCGCCCTGCATTTTATTCCCCATCATCATGAAACAATTATTCCTTTCTCTCTCTTTAATTCTTTCCCTCCTGACAGCATGCACAGAATCTGCATCAGGAAAAGAACCAAAGTCTCCAAAGTACGTGTTCTACTTTATCTCTGACGGCACAGGACTCAACATCGTTCAGGCTGCGGAGCATTATCGCGCTGATATTAAAGGCTACAAGAACGTCGGACTTGGCGGCGAAGAATGTGTTAATGCCAATGAGCCGTTCCTCTTCTCTCAGTTTCCTGTAGTGGGTATGGCAACAACCTATTGCGCCAACTCTCGCGTAACAGACTCTGCTGCTTCCGGCACAGCCCTTGCCTCTGGTCATAAGACAAACAGCGGCTATCTCGGCGTGTTGCCAGACAAGAAGACTCCTGTTTATGCCATAACGAAAGCTGCAAAGGAAAAAGGTATGGCTGTAGGTGTGGCTACGAGTGTTACTGTTAATCATGCCACTCCTGCTGCGTTCTTTGCTCACTGGCCAAACCGTAGCGACTATCATATTATTGGCCATCAGCTTGTTGCCTGTGATTATGTTGATTTCTTCGGAGGTGCTGCCATCGGAAACCACAAAGACGAGAAATGTAAGGAATGTGGCGGCGAGCTTTACGATTTGGCTGAGCAGAAAGGCATTGCCGTTTGCCGTGGTGTTGCGGAATACGATAAGCGTGCAAAGAGTGCTAAGAAGATGTTGCTCGTTCAGAACGCTGAGTTCGGCGAGAACATTAACTACGCTATAGACCGTCAGCCGGGAGAACTCACTATTGAACAGGTTCTGGAGAAGGAGATTGACTTCCTCATGAAGAACGACAAGGGTAAGGGCTTCTTCCTTATGAACGAGATCGGAGGTCGTGTGGACTGGGCAAACCATTCTAACGATGCCGGTGGTGCTTTCGCAGAGCTTGAAGCTGTAAACCGTTGTGTGCAAATGGCTTACGACTTCTATAAGAAGCACCCAAACGAGACTCTCATCGTCATTACTGCCGATCATGACACTGGCGGTCCTAACCTCGGTATCGGTAAGTACGAAATGAATCTCAAAGCTCTTCAGAGCCAGAAGATTTCAAAGGATCTCTATACTGACTATCTCGCTAAGCTGCGTAAGGACAACAATAACAATGTTTCTTGGGAGCAGATTGAGCAGAGCCTTAAAGACCTTTGGGGATTGGGTTCTGTACACCAGCTTACTATGAAGCAGAAGGCAGAGCTGATGACTGTCTATGAAGAGACTTTCGGCGAAGGCAGCAAGGCTGTCTTTGAGAAGTCGCTCTACAAGAGCAATGAGAAGATGGCCACCGTAGCTTGCAAGATGCTTGCTGACATTGCTCAGATAGGCTATGCTCACGGTTCTCACACTGCTGACTACGTTCCTGTTTACGCTTGCGGTGTTGGTGCTGAAATGTTCAATGGAATGAACGATAATTCGGAGATTCCGCAGAAGATAGCAAAGCTTATCGGCACAAAGCTGAAGTAAAAGAAAACAGATGTTTTAACGATTCCTCCATTACAGATTTATAACCCATGCTGACATTTCTTTATAGAATCTATCAGATTCTTTTCGCCATTCCGATGTTCCTCATATTGACGTTGCTTGTCTGTCTGACTATTATCATCGGTTCATTCTGTGGAGCAGGTAAGTTTGCAGGTAATTATCCTCCGAGATGGTGGGGATGGATTGTTATCAGACTGCTACTTCTTCCTGTGAAGGTGGAAGGATTGGAGAACATAGAGAAGGGAAGGTCTTACGTCTTCGTGGCTAATCATCAAGGCATGATCGACATTCTGCTTATCTATGGCTTTCTTGGTCAGGACATCCGCTGGATGATGAAGCATCAGATAGGAAAAGTTCCTATCTTCGGCACGGCTTGTCGCAAGATGAAGAACATCATGGTGGACAATCGTTCTGTAGCAAAGATAAAGAAATGCTATGGCGATGCCAGAAAGATTCTGCAGGGAGGAACGTCTCTCTTCGTATTCCCAGAAGGAGCTCGCACGTGGGATGGCAAGATGCGTCCTTTCAAGAAAGGTGCTTTCATGCTGGCTGATGAACTCCAGATGCCCGTTGTCTCAATGACCATTAACGGCTCTTTCGTCGTGAAACCTCGTGCCAAAGACCTCTTCTTCTGCTTCTGGAGCCCTCTGAAACTCACCGTCCATAAGCCGATAGAACCAATGGGGCAGGGTAGTGAGAACATAGAAAGACTTATGCAGAAGACATACGAAGATATAGAGAAAGACCTGATGCCACAATAGCAAATCAATGCTAAATTTTGACGGTTGTCAACATCAGGAGTGTTAATTAACAAAATAGCAACTGTAAAAGCATAAATGTTTGTACCTTTGCAGTTGCAATGTTGCCGATATGGCTCAGTTGGTAGAGCAACGCATTCGTAATGCGTGGGTCACGGGTTCGAGTCCCGTTATCGGCTCTTTGGAGCAGTTATGAAAGATCTCAGAAGAACAATTGTTGATGCCGCGTGGTATGTGGTATTCTTCCTTCTTATACAATTTGTTTGTACCAGCGTATGTATGTTAATATGGAAGGATTTCATGTTGAATCCTCTTGCTTTAGGTGCTAATATGTTGGCAAGTAGTTTGCTGACGATATTTGCATATTTTTTGCGTCGCTGGTGTGTAGAGCAGATTTCTGTTGTCAAGCGTGTCAGGCCGAGTGTCTATAGTGCTGTGTTTTTCCTTGCTGTCAGCAGTTTCTTGCCATCTTTGGGATTGCTGGAGTTGCTTGGAGTTGAGGAAAACGAGCAGATGAATAGGATCATTATGGGAATTATCAGCTCTCCCCTTGGCTTTATAGTCATAGCCCTTCTGGTTCCTTTGGCAGAGGAGATTGTTCTCCGTGGCGCTTTTTTGCGTTGCTTGCTTGATTATCAGGAGAAATCTCGCGCTAATGGACAGAACGTCTTCGGAAAGACCTACTGGCTTCCTATCGTTATCTCAGCCATTGTCTTCGGCATGATTCACGGAAACATAGCGCAGTTTGTTCATGCCACTATTCTTGGCATCCTTCTCGGATGGCTTTATGCCAATACCAGAACCATCATTCCTGGCGTATTTCTTCACTTCCTGAACAATACAATGGCCTTCCTCGTGACAACATATTCTCCTGAATCAGACGATATGAAGCTCTTGGAGATGTTTGACGGAAATGTGGCGAAGCTCGCCATTCAACTGGTGGTTTGGACAGCAGTTCTCGCTTTGTCTATCTGGCGACTGAATGGCATTTTCAAAGAGAATAAAACTGACAAAAATCAAAACTTCATACAATAATTCCTTTTCTTTGTAGTTATATATTAAATAATGTAGTCAAACAACAAAAACCAAAAACCAAACAACCAAATAGCCAAAAACAAAAAACCAAAAACCATATGAGAAAACTATCATCATTGATTATCATGCTGTTCGTTGCCGTTGTGGCAATGGCTCAGCAGATGCCTCCTATTGAGTTCAATAAGGATGTGCGTCGCGGTAAGTTGGACAATGGTCTCACTTACTACATTCTCAAGAACCAGTATCCTGAGAAGCGTGCCAGCTTCTGGATTGCTCAGCGCGTAGGTTCTATTCAGGAAGAAGACGACCAGCGCGGTCTTGCTCACTTCCTTGAGCACATGGCCTTCAACGGTTCTGAGAACTTCAAGAGTTCTGACGCTATCGTAGAGTTCTGCCGTTCTATCGGTTGTTCTTTCGGTGGCGAGCTTAACGCTTACACTTCAACAGACGAAACTGTCTATCGCGTGTGCAATGTTCCTACAGATCGCACAGAGGTTACTGACTCAGTAATCCTTATCCTCAAGGACTGGGCAAATGGCTTGACACTTGAAGGTTCTGAGATAGACAACGAGCGTGGCGTTATCCACGAAGAGTGGCGTCTCCGCTCTTCTTCTACACAGCGTATCCTCGAGCGCAACCTTCCAACAATTTATCCTGGTTCTAAGTATGCTTACCGTATGCCTATCGGAACAATGGAGGTTGTTGACAACTTCTCTTACGATGCTCTCCGCAAGTACTATCAGAAGTGGTATCGCCCTGACAACCAGGCTATCGTAATCGTTGGTGACATCGACGTAGATCGCACAGAAGGTAAGATCAAGGACATCTTCGGCAAGATTCCAGCTCCTGCTGCCGATGCGGCAAAGGTTGAAGAGGTTGCAGTTCCTGACAACGACGAGATGATTGTTGTTGTGGATAAAGACAAGGAGCAGAGCCAGAACATCATTCTCATGTGCTTCAAGTCAGACCCACTGCCTCGTGAGTTGCGCGAGACTATGGCGGCAGAAATGACAAACATCCTCACCTCTTCCATCTCTGCAATGGTAAACGAGCGTCTTGATGAAGCTGCACAGAATGCTGATTGTCCTTTCACATCTGCTGCACTCAGCTATGGCACTTTCATCATGTCTCGTACCAAGGAGTGCTTCGAACTTGACGTTATGCCAAAGGAAGGCAAGGATGTAGAGGCTGCTCAGGAGGCTTATCGCATCATGCTTCGCGCCTTCAAGACTGGCTTTACTGATGGCGAGTTCCAGCGTGCTAAGGACAACATCATCGCTGCAGTAGAAGCACAGGCTCAGAACAAGGATAAGATTCATAATGATAATATCGGTCCTAAGCTCTATCGTCACTATCTTGACGGCGCTGCTGTGCCAAGCCCTGAGACAGAACTTCAGATAGACCAGATGCTCTGTCAGCAGATTCCTCTTCAGATAGTTAATCAGATGGCAGAACAGATAACTCAGGAAATGAGCACCGGTAAGAATACCGTTATCCTCTCTTTCAACCGTGAGGCTGAGGGCGTTGCTCTTCCAGAGACAGACGCTTTCAAGGCTGCTGTTCTCGCTGTAAACGGCGAAAGCTTCGAGGCTTACGTTGACAACGCAAAGAACGAACCTCTCGTGCCTGTTCTTCCAAAGGCTGGTAAGATTAAGAGCGAGAAGAAGAACGCTAAGTACGACGCTACTGAGCTCGTTCTCTCTAACGGCGCAAAGGTTATCATGAAGAAGACTGACTTCAAGGCTGACCAGATTGTGTTCTACGCAACTTCTGTCGGCGGTAAGTCTCTCTATGGCAAGGCAGACGCTACTAACTTCAAGATGATCAACGACGCTGTTGAGGCTTCTGGTCTTGGAAACTTCAGCAACCAGGAACTCACAAAGGCTCTCGCTGGTAAGAAGGTTTCTCTCGGTTTCTCACTCGGCAATCAGCACGAGACTCTTGAGGGTACATCTACTCCAAAGGACATCGAGACTTTCATGCAGCTCGCTTACCTCTATTTCACTAAGATCAACCCAGACGAGAAGTCATACGCTAACGTCATTGCTCAGTACGAGAACATTCTCAAGAACATCGACATCAACCCAGACGTAGCATTCTCTGACTCATTGGCTAACACTCTCCACGACTACAACTACGCTGACCAGCGCATCACTCTTGCTGACCTTCAGAAGGTTGACTACAAGCGCTGCCTCGAGATTGCTAAGGAGCGTCTTGCTAATGCTGGCGACTTCACATTCTACTTCGTTGGTAACTACGACGAGGCTCAGCTCAAGAAGCTTATCTGCCAGTACATCGGTTCGCTCCCAGGAAACCCAAAGAAGGCTGAGACTTCTAAGCCTGTAGCTGTTTACCATCAGGGCGTGAAGGAGAACATCTTCACTCGCAAGATGGAAACTCCTAAGGCTAACGCTCGCATCGTATGGTACAGCACAACCACTCCTTACACTATTGAGAACCAGCTCAACGCTCAGGCTGCCGGTGAAGTTCTCGGCATGATCTACCTCCGCGAGATCCGTGAGAAGGAAAGTGCAGCTTACTCAGCAGCAGCTGGAGGTAACATCTCTCCATCACTCGACATTCCTTTCTGCCAGATCGTAGGTGTTTGTCCGTTCACTCCAGAGAAGAAGGACGTCGCTCTCCGCATCATGGAAGAGGAACTCGTAAACCTCTCTAAGACTGTCGATGCAGACATGCTCGCAAAGGTTAAGGAGAATATGCTCAAGAAGACACAGGAGCAGCTTAAGACCAACAACTACTGGCTCAACATCATGGCTGCTGACTACGAGTATGGCGTAGATGCACTCACTAAGACAGAGGCTGCTATCAAGGCTCTCACTCCTCAGTCTGTATCTAACTTCGTGAAGAACGTCATCCTTCCTGGCAACAAGGTGAAGGTCGTAATGCTTCCAGAATAATGCTTAACTTGATTTTCGCTCAATAAATGTAGGGCGAGGATTTCCGAGCCGTTTTCTCATGAGATTAAACCTGAATTGCGGCTCGGAAATCCTCGCCCTACTGTGATGTAGATATTCACCTTAAATAATTGATAAATAATTATGAGAAAACTAACCTTACTAACCCTTATTCTTTTTGTCGCTGTTGCAAATTCCTTTGCGCAGGTAGCAAAATCGTTTACCGTAAACATCACTCCCGACGGCAGTTCGTGGATGAAGGTCTATATGCCTAAGAATCCTACCGGTCGTGCCATCGTGGATTGTCCTGGTGGTGGTTATTCCGGACTTGCCATGGACCATGAAGGCCATGACTGGGCGGCTTACTTCAATGAGCGCGGCATCATCTTCGGCGTGCTTAAATACCGTATGCCGAAAGGCGATCGCACCATTCCTATGTCTGACGCTCAGGCTGCTGTCCGTATGATGCGCGACAGTGCCGCTGTGTGGAAGGTGAATCCTAACGATGTCGGCATTATGGGCTTCTCTGCCGGCGGACATCTTGCCTCTACCATCGCCACTCACTCTCCGCTTATCTCACGTCCTAACTTCCAGATACTCTTCTATCCGGTGATTTCTATGAACGAACGTGAGAGTCACAAGGGCTCTTGCGTAAACTTCCTTGGTGAAGGCCGTTCTGACGAGAAACTGGTAAAGGAGTTCTCCAACTACAACAAGATCAGCAAGCGCACCACGCCTCCTGCCATCGTTCTTATGTCACAGGTTGATGGAGCTGTTCCGCCGCTTACTAACGGCATAGCTTATTTCAACGCTATGACGCAGAAGAATGTTCCTTGCACCATTCATGTTTATCCAGAAGGCGGTCATGGCTGGGGATTCCGCGAGAGCTTCTCTTATCATTACAATATGCTCAACGACCTCTCCACATGGCTCTCTCAGCTCTCTTCTCCAAAGAAAGACGCCATCCGCGTGGCTTGTATTGGAAACAGCATCACCGACGGTCATGGCATCAGACTGGAGAAGGACACCTATCCTTCACAGCTTCAGCGCATTCTCGGTTCTGATTATCTTGTCGGAAACTTCGGTGTCAGCGGTCGCACGATGCTCAACAACGGCAACCGCCCTTACATGAAGGAAAACGCATGGAGGGATGCGCAGGACTTCTGCCCAAATGTCGTGGTCATCAAGCTTGGCACAAACGACTCAAAGCCAGTCAACTGGGACACTCACAGCAAGGAGTTCTCTGCCGATATGCAGCAGATGATTGATGCCCTCAAGTCGCTCCCTTCTTCGCCAAAGATTTACCTCTGCACACCGATAGCTGGAAATCATCAGGCTGGAGACAATCCGCAGAATCAGTGTCGCGATAAAGTCATTCGCGAGGAAGTAATACCGCAGATTCTCAAGGTGGCAAAGAAGAATAAGCTTCAGGTGATAGACCTCTATCCTGTTGTCAGCCTCGACGAGAAAGAAATGCAGAAAGACCTTCTCCATCCTACAGAAGCAGGAGCAAAGAAGATAGCCCAGAGCGTAGCCAAGGCTATTAAGTAAGACTATACTTTTTTTTGTTCGTTCGTTTGTTCGTTCGTTCGGGATTTTTGGGGGATTAGACTCTCGCAACTTTTATACCCAAAATTCGCTTTTTCCAAATAAAATCCGAACGAACGAACAACCGAACGAACAGCAATTGCAATCTCAAAAAATCTCTTACACATCTATATATATAATAATATAATTAAGGAAAAATAGTAATAATGGAAAGAGAGGGTAGGGAGAGTGTTTTTTTTGTTCGTTCGTTTGTTCGTTCGTTCGGTACTTACAATCCGTCACTTTCCCCTTTGTCAGAATTTTCCCTCAGATAATTTTAATCTTTCATTTTTACTCTTTTCATTTGTCATTTTTAACCTTTAATCTTCCCCTTTTAACCTTTAATTGTTAACCCGCATTGCAGCGATTTTTCACGTAACTCCTTGTTTCTCAGGAGGCGGATTTTTTTGAGTTGATTTTTTGTGCACCACAGATTTCACTTTCCCAAGCGGATGTGGATTTATGTCCAACAGTGAGTAGATGGCTGAGAGTT
>JAZRYU010000126.1:0-118068 GCA_045600885.1 Prevotella sp. | reverse complement strand
TGGAGCCATGTGGATTCTGAGGGAAAAGAAATACATCCCTAACCCAATCCCTACTCGCGACGGATGTTACAACTACATCTTTGTTGACTGTCTCCAGAACTGGGATCACATGGAGAATACAAACGCACAGTATTTCCACCTCAATATGAACCAGCGTTACAATGGAACATACCCACTTGATCAGGATAACAAATAGTAAATCAGTCTTGCCATTCTAAAAAAAAATCCCAGCTTACACTCGTAGGCTGGGACTTTTTTTGTTGCAAATCTGAGGAGACAATTATGTCGCTCTTATACTTAAATACAAACAACTTTTATCAATATTAGAGTCATCGGAAATGTTTTCTTGTTTATTTGCCTTCCTAAAGTAAATTCTTTTTCCTAAATTTGCAGCTGTATATTACTTACCAAAAACAAGAACTCAATATGACACTACAAGAATTTAACGAAACAAACTGGCATCGTGGTAATGTTGCCAAGTTGAAGAATGGCAAGGAATACCCTGTTAAGGGAACAAAAGGTCATGGTCGCTGGCTATTGCTCTATTCTGAGGAATATGACAAATGTTTTGTTGCAGATCATAACATCGTTGATTGCCGTACATCTGACTACGAGGAACCAGTAGAAGTATATCTGGAGATGAAGCGTCAGAAGCAAGTAGAAGCTCAGGCAAAGCGCGAGGCAGAGAGAATGGAAGCACTCAAAGCTAAGGAAGAGCGTAAGCAGAAATTTCTCCAGGAGCAGGAGCGTATTCATCAGGAAGCATTGGCAAGAAAGGCTGCAAAAGCCAAGAAACAGCCAGAACCTATGGTTAAGGCAGAACCTGTGGTAGCATCAGAACCAGTTACAGAGCAGCCAAAGAGAAAGCGTCAACGCATTAGAATCAAACGTGGCGAGAAGGTACTGATCAAATAAGAGCCGCAAGGAACCGCCCATAATTATCGCTCATTAAAGAAGCCATGAGGCTTCTTTTCCACTGCTGCTTCCATCTTAACTTATATGAACATTGAACAAGTTAGAGAATACACACTGTCAATACCAGGCGTTACAGAAGACCAGCCATTTGGCGATGACATCATAACCTTCCGCATAGAGGGTAAGATTTTTCTTTGCCTGTGGCTTGGAGGCGGTAGGCATGATATGAAGGACGGTCAACCGAGGTTTGCGCTGAAACTCATGCCTGAGAGAAATGAAAAGTTGCGAGAGCAATATTCCGCTATTCTTCCTGCTTGGCATTGGAACAAGAAGCATTGGAGCGATGTATATTACGAACAGTTGGAAGAGTACTTGGTTACTACTTTGATAAAGGAATCTTACGACCTCATTGTTTCAAAACTGCCAAAAGGAATAAGGCAGAAGTATATTAGTACGAAATGAAAAGACTTATTGCTATAGCAATGGCGAGCATCAGCACTTTGCTCGCTTCTGCCCAGCACGACTGGGAGAATCCGCATGTATTCGGAATAAACAAACTGCCTTATCACGCCACATTGCAATTGCCTTCGCGCGAGAACGAATGTAAGGAGATTGTATCGCTCGACGGCAAGTGGGCTTTCCATTGGTCGAAAGACCCTGATTCGCGACCAACGGAGTTTTATCGCAATGACTACGATATATCTTCATGGGACAAGATTGACGTGCCTGGAAACTGGCAGATGCAAGGTTATGGCAAACCTATCTACACCAATATCCCCTACCCTTTCAAGCGCAATGAACCGTCTGTAACAAGTGAACCTCCAAGGGATTGGTACGCATACGATCATCGCAATCCTGTAGGTTCGTATGTCACTTCGTTTGATGTCACCAAGGAGATGCTGAGCCAAAACCTTATTCTGCATTTCGGTGGTGTGAAGTCGGCAATGTATGTCTGGGTGAACGGCAAGCAAGTTGGCTACAGTCAGAACTCAATGTCGCCAGCCGAGTTTGATGTCACTTCTTTTGTCCATGAGGGCAAGAACCGCCTTGCTGTGGAAGTTTACCGCTGGAGTGACGGCAGCTATCTGGAAGATCAGGACATGTGGCGACTCTCCGGCATTTTCCGTCCTGTGCAACTCTGGGTGCGTCCGCAGGTTCACATAGCCGACTACAAGCTGATTGCTAAGCCAATGTTCTACACGCAGCGAGACGTTCAGATGGCACGAGGAATGTTCACAGCAGAAGTGAAAGTGTGCAACACGGGCAAGAAAACGGTGAAAGACGTGCCTGTATATGTGTCTTTGGACGGCTTGAAGATGATGGATTACATCAAGACACTCGCTCCTGGCGATACGGCTATAGTGGCTCTCCACACTATCCTTGACCATGTCCACCTCTGGTCGGCTCACGACCCTTATCTTTATCCTGTGAGCATTGACATAGACGGCGAGCACTTCGACTATCACACTGGCTTCAAGAAAGTGGAGGTCGTGGGCGATGTGCTGAAGATAAACGGCAAGAACGTGAAGCTTCGCGGCGTGAACCGTCACGACCATCATCCTCGCACTGGTCGCTACGTTGACCGCGCCACCTACGAAAAGGATATTGCCCTGATAAAGCAATGCAACATAAACTTCCTGCGCACATCCCACTATCCAGACGATCCTTACCTTTATGAGCTTTGCGACCGCTACGGACTTTTCGTAATGGACGAAGCTAACCAGGAAAGTCATGGCTACGACTATGCAAATGAATATATGGGACACCAACCTGACTGGAAGGACGCTCATGTAGATAGAGCCGTAAGCCTTGTGGAAAGAGACAAGAATCATCCGTCGGTTGTTTTCTGGTCGCTTGGCAACGAAGGCGGTGTAGGCCCTAACATTCAGGCGATGAAGGACACAATCGAGGCAATGGACGATACTCGTTTGCCTTTCTACGACTGCGACCCAAAATATTCTGCCCTTCACGATGTGGGCTACCCTTCGCCTCAGGCACTTGCCGACATGGGCAAGGGAGAGACGCGCATGCCAATGATTGCACGCGAATATGCTCATGCCATGGGTAACTCCATGGGCAACTTCAAGGAGTATTGGGATGTGATCTATGCCGACTCAAGCATCTGCGGCGCTGCCATCTGGGATTGGGTAGATCAGGGCTTGGCTTTGCCAAGTGAAAAGTTAATAGTGAAAAGTGAAAAATCTGCTTCTGCCAAGGCTCTTCAGGACGGGTCGCGCAATGTTTTGCTCGGCAGACCTCATACATCGGAACTTTCCAAGCACGACGATGAATATTGGGCATACGGCGGTGACTTTGGTGACAAACCAAATGACGACAACTTCCTGATAAACGGATTAGTAGCTCCTGACCGCACGCCTAATCCTCACTTTTACGAGGTGCAGTATGTCTATCAGCCAATCCACTTCAGCTATGAGAATGGCGAAGTGAAGAAGCAGAGCATGGATCCGTTCGTTAAGGTCGATGACTTTGACTACAGAACTGTCTGCTACCGTCATCCAGGTGCTGACAGCCTCATGGTTGTGCAGGCACTTTTGCGTAAAGACACAGAATGGGGCAAGAAGGGAACGGTAGTGGCTCACGAACAGTTTGTTGTTGAAGCCGCCAAGTACCCTAATGCCATCAAATCGTCACGAAAGGGACTCAAGGTAAAGAAGACGGATAAGGAGATAAGCATCGAGACAAGCGTCGGAGCAGTTATCTTTGATGCTAAGAATGGAGCTCTGCGTCAGATCATTGCAGACAATGAGGAGTTGCTCAGTCAACCTCTTGAACCATACTTCTGGAAACCAGAGAACGACAACCAGTGGAAGGCAGGATTCCGCGAACGACTGGGAGTTTGGCAGACTTGTGCAGCAGAACGCACTCTTACCGCCAGCAACATCATCAAGGGTAAGGGCATGATCACACTCACATTCGACTTCAAACTCAGTGTTGGTGCCGATTATCGCCTCATCTATAATATAAATAATGCAGGAGAAGTGATGGTGTGTGCCGAATACCAACCTACTGCCACCGACATTCCTCAGATGCCTAAGTTCGGTATGCGCACTGCTATTGCGAGTGGTGACAATATCGTAACGTGGTATGGACGAGGTCCAGAGGAAAACTACCCTGACCGCAAACTCTCACAACACCTTGGCTACTATACAATGCAACTCAGCGACTTTGAGACAGAGTACATACGTCCGCAGGACAATGCCTACCGCTGCGACACTCGTTTCATAGAAGTCAACACCAAAAGTCACAAACTTATCATTAAAGGGCTCCAACCACTCTGCTTCAACGCTCATGACTATGCCGACGAGGAGTTGGACAAGTATCTGCGTCATCCACAAGATGTGAGTCGTGATGGTTTGATGCATCTCAATATCGACCTCAACGTCCACGGCGTAGGCGGCATAAACACATGGGGAGGTCGCACGCTCCCTGAATACACTCTGCCCGGAAACAAGGCGTATGAGTATGGCTTTATCGTTGAATATTAAAAACAGACATCATGTATAAGAAACTCATTACGCTGGCACTATTGACCAGCTCACTTTTCTCTTTTGCCCAGAAGACAGTGAAGCCTCTCCCATCAAAGGATCAGATTGCATTGCAGGACATGGAGATGTATGCCTTCCTACATTATTCGCTAAATACCTATACCGACCAGGAATGGGGATTCGGCAATGAGGATGTAAAACTCTTCAATCCTTCCAGCCTTGATGCCCGCCAATGGGTACGCACTTGCAAGGCGGCTGGCATGAAGGGTGTGATCTTCACGGCAAAGCACCATTGCGGCTTCTGCATGTGGCCATCGGAATATACGGATTATGACGTTCAGTCATCGCCTTGGAAGGATGGCAAGGGTGATGTGGTGCGCGAACTTGCCGACGCTTGCAAGGAATACGGCTTGAAGTTTGCCGTTTATCTGTCGCCATGGGACAGAAACCATCCTGAGTATGGCAAACCTGAATATGTGACTTATTTCCGCAACCAGCTTCGCGAACTGCTCACCAACTACGGTGACGTGTTCGAGGTATGGTTTGACGGTGCCAACGGCGGCAACGGATGGTATGGAGGTGCCAATGACACTCGCACCATCGACCGCTTGACTTACTACCAGTGGGACGAGACATACAAGATGATTCGTGAACTGCAGCCGCATTGCGTAATCTGGAACGACGGAGCAAACCGCCGCGGAGATCTTCGCTGGGTAGGCACGGAGGCTGGCAATATCGGTCATCGCAACTGGAGTCTTATGAGCAGTACGAAGGATCCTGAATGGGGTGACTTGCACTACGGCATGGAAGATGGCGATGTGTGGTGTCCGGGTGAAACAAATACGAGCATCCGTCCGGGATGGTTCTACCACACTACGGAAGATGCGCATGTGAAGTCGCTGTCGAAGCTGATGGACACTTACTACAAATCTGTCGGAAGAAACAGCACTCTCCTGCTCAACTTCCCAATCATGCCTAACGGCCTTATCTCGCCAATAGACAGCGTACGCGGAACTGTATTCGCTGATATGATTCACAAGGTGTTTGACAATGACCTTGCCAAAGGCATTAAGCCAAAGAAGGAAGGCGACAGCATTTTTACTCTTAACTTCAAGCAACCTACAACCTTCAACCGCTTCATGGCTTGTGAGGACATCAGTCGCGGTCAGCGTGTGAAGGAATTTAAGCTTGAGGCATTTGTGGATGGTACTTGGATTCCATTGAAGGACGAACTTGCCGATTGGGGTGATGGCCTTGAAACGATTGGCAGAAAGCGAATAATATGCTTCCCAGAAGTGACAGCCACTCGTCTGCGCATGACCATTACAAAGACAAAGGCTAAACCTATAATAAGCAAAATGGGCGTATTCCTTGCTCCTGAACTTACCGCCGACATTCCTAACTCAGGGGAAAAATTCTCGTCAAAGCTGAACATTGCCATGATAGGCAGCAACGACGCTCCTTCACGCTCCATAATGGTTGACCTTGGAGGCACTAAGAAGGTGAAGGGTTTCCGCTATCTTCCTCCACAAGGACAAGGCGCTGAGGGCATCATCACTCGCTACTCGTTCTGGACAATGGAAGCTAATGAATGGAAGCGCATCAGCGAGGGCGAGTTCTCAAACATCGTCAACAACCCTATCTGGCAAAGCGTAAGTATTGAGCCTATCAACACAAACCTCCTTCGCATCGATGCCGAAAGCTTGAACGCTGGCGAAAGAGCTGTGTATGAAGACATTGAGATTCTGACAGAATAAATATATGAAAAAGAAACTTATACTCTCATTGCTATGTCTCCTCGCCATTGGGGTGCAAGCTCAGCTAAAACCTCGTGTGGTCATCCTTACAGACATAGGACAACCTAACCTCGAACCTGACGATACGGAATCGCTCGTTCATCTGCTTTGCTATGCGGATATGCTGGAGATTGAAGGCATCATCACCTCTACTGGTTGGAATTGCGACCCCTACCCTACTGAGAGTGCGGCATATCGTGATTCGGTGGTGGAAGCATACGCTACGGATGTACACATGCTTATAAAGCGCTCAGGACAACAGGCGTTTGCCTCGCTCAACAAGGAGAATGGCAAGCAGAAGACGGGATACTGGCCAAGTGCAGAATACATCCGCAGTCGCTGCAAAATGGGCAGCCAACGAGCAGGCATCGGGGTGATAGGCAAAGGCAATGACTCGGAGGGCAGCGAACTCATCATTCGTCTGGCAGACGAGAAGGACAATCGCCCTATCTGGGTGTGTGCTTGGGGCGGAGCCAACACTTTGGCTCAAGCCATTTGGAAGGTACAGCAGACACGCACACCGGAGCAGTTGAAGGCTTTCCTGAACAAGCTTCGCCTTTACACCATCACAGATCAGGATATGGTGTATTCCATGCGTGAGAACCTTGCATACAGTTCCCATCAATGGATGCGACGCGAGTTTGCCGAAGACTTGAAGTTTGTATGGGACGAAGGTGCATGGCAATTGCAATGCGAACTCGGAAAGCAGCATTGGCAGAAGATACAGCATCAGATCCAAGGTCATGCAGCTATGGGCAAACAATACCCTGATTATAAATATGGTGTGGAGGGCGACACTCCATCGTTCCTCAATGTTATTCCCAACGGTCTTCACAATCCCGAAGAACCGATGCAAGCCGGTTGGGGCGGTTACCACACATGGACACTGACCAAGGATTCTACGACATACGCTTGGACAAGTGTGCAAGAGGCGGTGAAGAATCTTTCGGAAGAGTATTACAACCACTTCTACCTTGACAATCTCAACGACTTCTTTGCCCGCATAGAATGGGCAGAGAAGGGACAAGGCAACCACAACCCAGTGGCTATCGTCAACGGCAAGAAAGGTACAGAAGCCATTGTCATCACAGCGGAAGCTGGACAGACAATCAAGCTCAACGCTTCCAAATCCTTTGATCCAGACGACGATAAGCTAAGTTTCAGTTGGCATCAGCAGAAAGGAATCGGAAATACAAAGATAGAGATATTCGACGACAAATCGTCTTCTATCGAAGTGCAGATTCCAGACACATTCCATAACGACGAGATTCACATCGTCTGCGAAGTACACGACAACAGCAAATACTCATTGCCTGCCTATCGCAGGATTATCATAAGAACGAAATGAAAAGAATCTTTTTTATAATAATTGCGAGCATGTTTTATCAGCTTGCATCCTCTCAGGGTTTCAAAAATCCTGTGCTTCCTGGTTTCCATGCCGACCCTTCGGTATGTCGTGCTGGCGATGATTTCTATCTCGTCAACTCTACGTTCCAATACTTCCCAGGAGTGCCGGTATTCCATAGCAAGGACCTGATACATTGGGAACAGGTGGGCAACTGCTTGACACGCCCGTCACAGCTTGACTTGTCGGGGTTGTACTCTCAGCAGAACGCAGCATTGGGATGGACGAATGGCGGTATCTATGCCACGACAATCAGATACAACGAGCGCAACAAGCGTTTCTACATGGTCACTACCGTCTTTCCTTCTCGCCGTCATTTCTATGTTTGGACGGATGATCCCGCAGGAGAATGGTCGGAGCCTATAGTGATTGACTTTGCCATCGGCTCGTGCGACCCTACGCTATATTTCGAGGGCGACAAGACTTACTTCCTTTGGAAGGAAGGCGACATCAAGATTTGCGAGATCGACTTGGAGACAGGAAAGAAGCTTGGTGAGATTCATCATCTTGGAACAGGTCTTGGCGGTCGTTATCCGGAAGGTCCTCATATCTACAAGAAGGATGGTTACTACTACATGATGCTTGCTGAAGGTGGTACGGAGCATGGTCATCAGGTCAATATACTTCGTAGCCGCAACCTTTTCGGCCCTTACGAACCTAATCGCGCAAATCCTATCCTCTCGCACTTCAATATGGAGATGCAAGGCAGTGAGATACAAGGACTTGGTCACGCCGACCTTGTGCAAGCTCCCGACTCATCGTGGTGGATGATCTGCCTTGGCTATCGCACCAGCGGTTATCTGCTGCATGTGATGGGACGCGAGACGATGCTTGCTCCTGTGCGTTGGGATGAGAATGCCTGGCCAGTGGTGAATGGCAACGGCACGCTGTCCGTGGATATGAAGTGCAAGACCTTGCCACAAGTGCCTATGGCTGCTGATCCTGAGCGTGAGGAGTTCAATTTCGTAAAGCGCAATGTACCTGATGACAGCTACAGTTCCATCGGTTTGCCTTGGGGATGGATGAGCATCGGCAATCCCGACTATTCTTGCTACTCGCTTACTGAGCGCAAGGGATGGCTCCGTCTGCATCCTACAACCATACCGCTCGATGCTGCCACTTCTCCTACATTCGTGGCAAGGCGACAAACAGAGAAGTCGTTTACAGCCACTACCCTACTCGATGCTTCACATCTTGCGGAAGGTTCTCAGGCAGGCATCACGGCTTACGCTGCTCCGCTCAATCACTATGATGTTGTTGTGGAGAATCGTGGCGGTAAGCTTGTTGTGCGTCCGAACATCCGTCTCGGTGAGCTTGCACATTCAGAAAAGGAGATAACCATGAAAGGCAAGAAGGCATATCTGCGCATCAGTTCCGACGGAGCGTATTACTACATGCAAGTTTCGGAGAATGGGAAAGCATTCGAAACGCTCTGCAAGATGGACTTCCGCTACCTCTCTACCGAAGTCATCGGTGGCTTCACTGGCGTGATGCTTGGTGTCTTTGCACAAGGGACGGACAAGAAGGGCTATGCCGACTTCGATTGGTTTGAATATAAGACAAAATAATGGAGACAAAATAAATAAATATTTAGGTAATATCCACATAACCTTACAACCTAATAGCCTCAAAACCTGCAACTTGAGCACATGCGAAAGTTGAATAAAGAGATTAATTATAAACATATTGATCATGAATCAAACCTTCATTAAGCAAGATAAAATGAAGAAAAAAATATGTATAGCATCCATCTGCTGCAGTCTCTGCACGGGCATTATCGCCAGTATATTGTGGCATCTTTTTCTCATTGTCTTTATCATGATGGCATGCCAGAGTGAGGATGCCAATGCTATGCCACCAGCGTATAACGAACAATCAAACACTACGATGATACTAAAAGTAAACAATAGCACGCTGAAGGTGAAGCTTGCTGACAATGCTGCCACACGAGCATTGGTAGAACGACTGAAAAATGGTGTGGTAACTTACACGGCTCATGATTACGGCGATTTTGAGAAGGTGGGAGCACTTGGATTTTCACTTCCTTCTAACGACACTTACATCACAACTGAGCCAGGCGACATCATGCTCTACACCAGCAATCAGCTCTGCATTTTCTTTGACAGCAATTCTTGGGAATACACACCCATCGGCAAGATTGAGGGAATGACCAAGCAACAACTGAAGGATTCCTTCGGAACTGGAGAGGTAAGCATTACCCTTTCTATTGATAACTCCACAGGCATAGCTTCTGTCTCTTCAAACCAAGCAAAGGCGAATAGCATCTATACATTGAGCGGCCAGAAACTCGCCAAAACTCCTGCAAAGGGAATGTTCATTGAGAACGGAGTAAAGATAGTAAAGTAATTTGATGATTTTATTGTACATTCCAGAATCAAACATCGTGGTTCATTAGTGGAAATTCGTGTTCAAAAAAGAAAAAAACAAAATAAGATATCAAAATATAATGACAGAATACGAAAAAATGCTCAATGGCGAAGTATATAATGCCATAGAAGAAACGCTATTGAAAGATTTGAATGAATGCAAGGATCGCTGCTGGGAGTATAACCAGATACGACCAACTCTCATCAAGGAGCGAAACCGGAAGCTCCATGAGATATTAGGCACGTGCGATGAAGACACCTTTATCAATCAGCCTTTCTATTGCGACTACGGCAAGCACATCCGTGTGGGCAAGCGATTCTTTGCCAATTTCAACTGGACAGTTCTTGACGAAGCTCTCGTCACCATTGGCGATGACTGTTTCATAGGTCCTAACGTCAGCATCTATACTGCGTGCCACTCTACTGATCCCGCAGAACGCAACACCCGTCAGGAATGGGCTCTACCTGTCACTATAGGCAACAATTGCTGGATAGGCGGTAGCGTAACCATTCTGCCTGGAGTAACGATAGGCGACAACGTAACCATCGGAGCGGGAAGTGTTGTGGTAAAAGACATACCTTCCAATAGCGTGGCAGTGGGAAATCCTACAAAAGTAATAAAGAATGTAAAATAAGATAAATCGGGAATATGAAAAAATCACTTGTTTTTATCCTTATGCTCATGCTTTCTCTTGGAGTACAGGCACAGACAGCAAAGCGCAACAATGTAAAACGCGGTACAGTGCAGACAGCAAAGAATCGTGTTGGCAACATTGATTTCTCTGGTACGTACAAGATTCATGGTAGGGTATATCGCCTGTGTGAGATGCCTATGGAACTTGATATCCGTGATAATGGAAAAGGTAATTATACAGGAACATTGGACGTCAGAACGTCAGATGAAGACCCTAAGGATGCCTGGGGCTATGCACTTGTCAATGTCAAGGCAAAGGCAGTAGGTAATGTCCTAACGGTCAGTGTTGTGGATTTTACATGCGATGAGTCGGAAGAATCTCTCTTCTCTCCAGCCAATAAGTTTCATGGTTCTTTTAAGCCAGGACAGACAATACTGAAAATAACAAAGACAGGCAGTAAATATAAAGTGAATCATCTCGGGTTGTTCTATGAACTTACACCTTTCAAGGATGAACATTTCAAGATGGAGAAAATGTAATATTAATGTGCGTTGTGGACAGGGACTTTACAGAAGAGAAGCTCGGCGTGAAGATGGAACGCCCTACCCGACTCGTCTGCTCTCGCAGCACGATGAACAACCAGTGCCTGAAGAGCAAATGCCCTTTCCATAGGTGTTGACATTTTATCGGACAGTCATAATATTATTAAAAAACGAGATAATCAATATTTATGAATCAGACAATTGAAAACATCATCTCACGCCGTAGCGTGAAGAAGTACACGGATCAGCAGGTTCCACAGGAACTCGTGGAACAAGTAGCCAAGGCTGGAACATACGCTCCTTCTGGCATGAACCAACAGGCAGGTAAGATCATCGCCGTGACAAACAAGGAGATGCGCGACCGTCTGAGTCGCATCAATCTTGAGATCGTCATGGGCAAGAATCTCAATACTTCATCCGGACATAGCGATCCTTTCTACGGCGCTCCAGTTGTGCTTGTTGTACTGGCAAAGAAGAGTGTTGGTACTCATATCTATGACGGCACTCTCGTAATGGAAAACATGATGATAGCCGCTCAAAGCCTTTGTCTTGGATCTTGCTGGATTCATCGTGCAAAGGAGACTTTCGAGACGGAAGAGGGAAAGCAGATCCTGGCAGAGCTGGGCATTGAGGATGAATACGTTGGCATAGGCAACTGCATTCTCGGTTACGCAGCTCCTGACGCCCTGAAACCTCAGGCACCACGAAAGGAAGACTTTGTTGTTTGGGTAAAATAATTCAACTTTCTGGCTGTCCTATTATAGGAAGGAAAGGTGTCATCCATTGCGGGAAAGTTTTCCTTCCGCAAGAAGGAAAACTTTCCTGGTCTTAAAAATGTGTCGGGAAAATCTGATATACAATTTAAATTTGTCATAAAACTACATAACTACATCAAATCGCAGCAAACCTTAGTGTTTATCGGGGTTTGCGGGCGATGTAGTTTTTGTGTAGTTATGATGTAGTTAAAATTTTCTACATATGTACATAATGTAGAAACGATGTAGTCTAAAATAAAAACTACATCGATGTAATATACTAAATATCAGTATATTGAAGATGAACGATGTAGTTATGTAGTTTTATTCTTGAAAAAATGAAAAATTTTGCAATTTTTCTGCGAAGAAATTTGCATATTTCGAAATAAATGTTTAACTTTGCAGCGGTAAAATAACAACAACTAACATAACATTAAAAAACAACTAAATAATGAAATTCACATTACTAAGAAAGAAAGCTAAGGAGGGAGAAGTATCGCTCTCAACATCTGATTTTCAAACATTTACGGAGTCTATTAAGAATGACATCCGTAGAGATTACATCACTCGCTATCGCGAGATCTACAACTTCCTTGACAACAAAGAGGGATGGGATAACTATTGGAGAATACCAAAGGTATGCTTCACGTCAGAACTGCAGACAAGAGGCGAGAAACGCTGCCGTTTTGTGGCGTATAATGGCGTTTCCGTTGTCATCGTCGATAACCTGAACGGCAAGCAGGAAGCAGAAACCATTAAGCGCCAATCCTCGTTATTTCCGCAAGTTTTGGCAGCGTTTCTCGGTGGTGATGGTCATTCTGTGGTCATTTTGACAGTTAGTTCACTGCCAGATGGCTCTCTTCCGCAAAAGGAACAGGAGGCAAAACTGTTTTGCGCACAGGCGTATGCCACCAGCGTGAGGAGTCTTACGCCATCGCTGAGCTATGATATACACATCCTTCCTCCCCTACTCGACCAGACCGTCCTGATGCCTCTGGACGAGAACCCTTACATCAATCTTCACCCTGCACCTTATATTATAGAGCAGCCAAAGGAAGGAGACCTGAAGGGTCTGCTGGAACAGAACGATCAGGAGAACCGTCTTGAGCGATTGCCTGCAACGCCTGAGACCTTTGTCACCTTCAACGAGCTCTTCAATGCAGCCTTCTTAAAAGCCATACAGAAGGTGCCTGGCTGGCAGGGATGCGAGGCGAGCGACGAGGAATTTATCCTTGTACTTGCAGAACAATGCCAGAAAGGCGGAATACCAGAGGAGGAAGCTTTCGTAAGAATTAAGCGACACTTCCACCATATCAGCGAAACGGAACTGCGAGGAAGCGTTCTGATAGCATATACCGAGACAAAGACAAAAGGTCATCCAAGCAGAGTGATGGGTCGCCGTCAGCTCGTTGCCACACAGCTGCCGAAGTTTCTTGATAGTCGCTTTGAGATTCGCTATAACGAGGTGATGCAGATGACAGAGTTCCGCAGACGCAGAGCTCTGCACTTTATGTTCAAGGAACTGAGCAACCGCGACATAAACACCATACATCATGAGGCTTGCCTGGCTGGCATAAACACTTCGTCGAACGAAGTCGATGAGCTGATCCACTCAAACTTCGTGAAGAAGTATAATCCGATAGAGGATTATCTCTACAACCTGCCAGAGTGGGACGGAAAAGACCGAATTACGGACGTGGCGAGAATGGTTCCTACGAGCAATCCTTACTGGGAAAGACTGTTCTACAGATGGTTCCTCTCCGTCGTATTTCATTGGCTGACAGACGATAACATGCACGCCAATGCAACTGCGCCTATTCTCATCGGTGCACAAGGCTACAGGAAGTCAACATTCTGCCGACAACTTCTGCCGCCTGAACTTTCGGAGTATTTCACGGATAGCATAGACTTCCGTTCGGACATAGAAGCGGAGCGCATGTTGAGCCGTTTCCTCCTGGTGAACATTGACGAGTTTGACCAGTTGAGCGAGAAGCAGTTTGCTTTCGTGAAGCATCTGTTCCAGAAGCCTGCCACGAATATCCGCCGCATGTACTCCGAAACCATCGGTCGCCAGCGTCGTTATGCTTCTTTCATCGGTACGAGCAACCACCAAGAGATTCTGCGAGATCCAACGGGCAACCGCCGTTATATCTGCGTGGAAGTGACCGAACCGATACATACGGAGAAGTCTATAGAATACAGTCAGCTCTATGCTCAGGCGATCCATCTGATTAACAGTGGCGAACGCTGTTGGCTGAACGATGAGGACGAGGCTCTGATACGCGAGATTAACGAAGGCTTCTGCATAGAAACACCACTGGAATCGGTGCTGCTCTCTATGTTTGAGGTTCCCGAGGAAGGCTGCGGCACATGGCTACGCTCAACGGAGATCATGGACATACTCTCGTCGTCAAATTCGATCAACAAGAACGACATTGGAAACCTTCGAAGGCTTGGCAGGATATTGACGAAGTTGAAAGTAAAGAAGGAACGCGACATGCAGGGATACAAGTATTATCTGAAACGAATATAATAATGAAAGAAGAATATAAAAATGTGGCACTTTGCAGCGGTCAAGGCTGCAAGGTTGCCAGCCTTTGCCGCAGGGCAATGGGATATCAAACAATAACATTTGAAGACAAGACGCTCATGATGGTTAACCCTAAGCTGACAACCAACGACGAGAGCTGTCCGATGTATTCGCACCTTGAAACAATGCGCTTCGCAAAGGGCTTTATGAAGTTGCAGGACGAACTGCCAAGAAGCAAGTTCGAAACACTGAAGCAACAGCTCCTGGCTCGCTATGGCAAGAACCCATATTACGAAATGCGCAATGGCACACGACTGATTTCGCCTGAAGACCAGAGGTTCATTGCACAAGCCGTCATCAATATAAATGCGAATATTGCCGACCCTTTCGACGAATATGTAGAACGGGACATTTGGATTTAGAAAAAAGCAAATGAAAGAATATACTAATAATTATGAATCAGACAAATAAAATGAGAAAGGCAAGCAGAGAAATGCCCACAGAATGGGCATACGAAATATTGGACAAGGCTCCATACATCACAGTAGCGATGACTGAAGAAGACGGCACACCATACGCTGTACCCCTGTCATTGGCACGAGTTGACGATAAGACTTTCTACTTCCACGGTGCTATGGAAGGCAAGAAAATTGACATCATCAGCAAGAACCCTAAGGTATGGCTGTCTGCCGTTACCACTTGTAAACCCACTGTAGGACCGAAAGATGGCAGTTTCACATTGGAGTTTAAGTCTGCTATGGCAAAAGGTGTAGCAGAGTTAGTAACGAACGAAACTGAGAAGATCAAGGCTCTTCGTGCCATCTGTGAGCGTTTCTTGCCTAAACACATGGATGCCTTTGATGCATCTATTGCAAGAAGCCTCAGAAGAACAGCCGTTGTACGCATCACCCTTTCAGAACCTCCTACTGGCAAACGTAAGCAGTATGATAGCCATGGCGATGAAATGAAGCATGGCAGAATGGAATAATACTATTCACATGAAAGGGAACTGATAATGATGATAGTTTGCATAAAAGAAAATTATTGATTCTCACAATAATCTTTTATAAAATACGTTCTTAAACTATAAGAACACATAAACCCCAAAACCATGAAAAAAATCCTCTTCTCGGCAGCCTTGCTGCATGTTGGCATTACATCTGCTGATGCCCAACTGAAATTACAACCAAACAACGTGGACGAAATTCTCAAGGCTATGACTCTTGAGGAGAAAGCTACGCTCGTCGTAGGTACAAGTCGTCAGGGTTCTACTGGTGGAAATCAGACTGGTAACGGTATGGTTGGCGCTCACGCTGATCTCGTTCCTGGTGCTGCTGGAACTACTCAGCCTATTCCTCGTCTCGGAGTACCTGCTTCCATTCTTACCGACGGACCTGCCGGAGTTCGCATCAATCCTACAAGACCTAACGACAGCAACACCTACTACTGTACCGGTTTCCCTGTAGGAACATCACTTGCCTGCACATGGAATCAGGAGTTGGTGGAGCAGGTTGGCAAAGCCATCGGCAATGAAGTCCTTGAATACGGATGCGACGTTCTCCTTGCTCCGGGCATGAACATACATCGCTCTCCTCTCTGCGGACGTAACTTCGAGTATTACTCTGAAGATCCTTTCGTAACAGGAAAGATTGCTGCTGCCTACGTTCGTGGTATTCAGAGTCAGGGTGTGGGAACTTCCATCAAGCACTATGCCGGAAACTCTCAGGAAACAAGAAGAACAGAGGTTGACGAGGTAATCTCTCAGCGCGCTCTTCGCGAGATTTACCTCAAGGGCTTTGAGATTGCCGTTAAGGAGTCGGACCCTTGGACAGTTATGTCTTCATACAACCGCCTGAACGGACCTTTCACTCAGGAAAGCCGCGAGCTCCTTACCACAATCCTTCGTGACGAGTGGGGATTCAAGGGCATCGTGATGACTGACTGGACAGGACAGCGAAACACAGCTGCTCAAATCATGGCTGGCAACGACCTCATGGAACCAGGTACTACGGCTCAGACTCAGGAGGTCATCAACAAGGTAAAGAGCGGCGAACTCAAGGAGGCTGACCTCGACATCTGCGTGAAGCGAATCCTTGAATACCTCCTCAAGACTCCAAAGTACCGCGACTATAAGTACACCAACAAGCCAGACCTCAAGGCACATGCAGCTGTGACACGACAGAGCGCGAACGAAGGTATGGTGCTTCTCAAGAATGAATCGAACACTCTTCCTATGAAGGATATCAAGAAGGTATCTGTTTTCGGCATCACATCTTACGACTTCATAGCCGGCGGCACTGGTTCTGGTGACGTGAACAAGGCTTACACCATTAACATGATGACAGGTCTCAGCGAAGCCGGTCTTCAGGTGAACGAGCAGCTCGCCAATATCTATAAGAGTTACAAGACATATCAAGACAATCTCTCTGCTGCTACTCCTCGCCGCGGTTGGTTCTGGGGCAAGGCTCAATTACCGGAACTTCAGCTCTCTCGCGACATCATTAATGCTCAGGCAGACCAGTCAGAGATGGCCATCATCACCATCGGTCGTCAGGCTGGCGAAGGCAGCGACCGCAAGGAGGCTGACGATTTCAATCTCACTCAGGTAGAACAGCAGCTCATCGGCAATGTCTGCTCAGCATTCCATCTGAAGAACAAGAAGGTGGTAGTGATCCTCAACATGGGTAATGTCCTCGAAACTGCTTCTTGGAAGGGCAAGCCAGACGCCATTCTTCTCGCATGGCAGCCAGGTCAGGAAGGCGGTTATTCCGTAGCGGATGTTCTCACTGGCAAAGCAACACCTTCAGGCAAGCTCACCATGACATGGCCTGTTTCCCTCTCTGATGTTCCTTCTTCAGCCAATTTCCCTAACGTTCGCAACGGCGAGCGCATCAACGGAAAGCAGGAGTTCAACGACTTCACACTCCACAAGGAAGACCTCAACGTAGGTTACCGCTACTTCAACACCGCTGGCAAGGAAGTGTCTTATCCTTTCGGCTACGGCATGAGCTACACAACATTCTCTTACAGCAAGCCATCAGTAAAGGCTACAAAGGACGGTTTCGAAGCGTCAATAACAGTAACAAACACAGGCTCTGTTGCAGGCAAGGAAGCAGTACAGCTCTACGTCTCTGCACCATCAGGCGGACTCGTAAAGCCAGCCAATGAGTTGCGTTCATTCGCCAAGACACGCGAACTGAAGCCGAACGAGAGCCAGACACTCACCATGAAGGTTTCCGCTTACGACCTTGCTTCCTTCAACGAAGCAACACAATGCTGGGAGACAGCTGCTGGTCGCTACACAGTGAAGTTCGGTGCCAGCGTAGAAGACATCCGCGCCACAGCCACCTACACGCAGTCAAAGCTCAAGTCAGTACAGTGTCATGACGTGCTTAAGCCAAGCATGGAGTTGTAAAAAGAATGAAAATTTAGGAAACTATGTACTTTTGGGTCAACCAAATATAAATGTGTTGGTAAAGCCCTACTAAATAAATTTCCCCTTGCTCCGACGTTAAAGTGTTGGGAGCAAGGGGAAGTTCTTATTATTCTTCGTCCATAAGGAGCTTCATCATCTCGATTGCAGACTTGGCAACTGGAGTACCAGGACCGAAGACTGCTGCAACGCCAGCCTTATAGAGAGCATCGTAGTCCTGAGCTGGGATCACACCACCTGCAATAACCATGATGTCCTCACGACCAAGCTTCTTGAGCTCTTCAATGAGCTGAGGGATGAGTGTGAGGTGACCTGCTGCAAGAGAAGAAGCACCAACGATGTGAACGTCGTTCTCAACAGCCTCGCGAGCAGCCTCTGCCGGAGTCTGGAAGAGAGGCCCCATATCCACGTCGTAGCCGCAGTCTGCATAACCTGTAGCAACAACCTTTGCACCACGGTCGTGACCGTCCTGACCCATCTTAGCGATGAAGATACGAGGGCGACGACCTTCCTTCTGAGCGAACTTCTCGGTGAGAGCGCAAGCCTCATCGAACATCGCATTTGAACCTGATTCTGACTTATACACGCCTGAAATAGTTTTGATTACTGCCTTATAACGTCCTACAACCTCTTCGCAAGCGTCGGAGATTTCGCCGAGAGTACAACGAACCTTAGCACATTCAACAGCCTGTGCAAGGAGGTTGCCTTCCTGAGTGCGAACGATTTCGGTAAGCTTAGCGAGCTCACGCTTGCAAACTTCCTCGTCACGGTTAGCGCGGAGCTCCTTGAGGTTCTCTTCCTGCTGGAGACGAACGGCTGTGTTGTCAATAGCGAGGATGTCGATAGGATCTTCATGCTCAAGACGATACTTGTTGATGCCGACGATGGTCTGAGTGCCAGCATCGATGCGAGCCTGAGTACGAGCAGCAGCTTCCTCAATACGCATCTTTGGCAGACCAGTCTCGATAGCCTTAGCCATACCGCCAAGCTTCTCAACCTCTTGAATAAGTGCCCAAGCCTTGTGAACGAGCTCATTAGTGAGAGTCTCTACGTAGAATGAACCAGCCCAAGGGTCAATCTGCTTGCAGACCTTAGTCTCGTTCTGGATGTAGATCTGAGTGTTACGAGCGATACGAGCAGAGAAGTCTGTTGGAAGAGCGATAGCCTCGTCGAGAGCGTTTGTATGGAGAGACTGAGTGTGACCAAGAACGGCACCCATAGCCTCAATACAAGTACGACCGACGTTGTTGAATGGATCCTGCTCTGTGAGCGACCATCCTGATGTCTGAGAGTGAGTACGGAGAGCCATAGACTTAGGGTTCTTCGCACCGAAGCTCTTCACGATCTTAGCCCAAAGCAGACGACCAGCACGCATCTTTGCAATCTCCATGAAGTGGTTCATACCGATAGCCCAGAAGAATGAGAGACGTGGAGCGAAAGCGTCAACATCAATACCTGCGTTAACACCAGCGCGGAGGTAGTCCATACCGTCGGCGAGAGTGTAAGCAAGCTCAATATCTGCTGTAGCACCTGCTTCCTGCATGTGGTAACCAGAGATAGAGATAGAGTTGAACTTAGGCATGTTCTGTGAAGTATATTCAAAGATGTCAGCGATGATCTTCATAGAGAATGCTGGTGGGTAGATGTAAGTGTTACGCACCATGAACTCTTTGAGGATATCGTTCTGGATAGTACCAGCCATCTCTTCAAGCTTAGCACCCTGCTCAAGACCTGCCACGATGTAGAAGGCGAGGATAGGAAGTACGGCACCGTTCATTGTCATAGAGACAGACATCTTGTTCAATGGAATACCACCGAAGAGGACCTTCATGTTCTCGATAGAACAGATGCTCACACCAGCCTTACCAACATCACCAACTACGCGCTGGTTGTCTGGGTCGTAACCGCGGTGTGTAGGGAGGTCGAAGGCAACAGAAAGACCCTTCTGACCAGAAGCGAGGTTACGGCGATAGAATGCGTTTGACTCTTCCGCTGTAGAGAATCCGGCATACTGACGGATAGTCCAAGGGCGGAACGGATACATCATTGAATAAGGACCACGGAGGAACGGAGGAATACCTGCTGCAAACTCAAGATGCTCCATTCCGTCAAGGTCTTCCTGTGTGTAAACAGGCTGGATATCAATCTGCTCAGGAGTTCTCCAATTGGCAGAAATGTTATTATCCTTTTGCCATTGCTGACCATTCTTAGCTGCAATGCCAGCATATATGTCTATTGAATTAAAATCTTTTCTTGCCATAATTAGATTCCGAGTTTTGCGTTGTAAGCCTTAAGGGTTTCAAGCTGGTTAGACTTAACATTGATAAAGTTCTCGATGCCTGCTGCCTTGAGATCTTCTGTGCATGCAGGAGCGCCGGCTACGACGTACATTGCACGACCGTTGAGATACTGGAATGCAGGGATAGCGTATTCTGCGTACTCATCGTCAGAAGAGCAGATGACAACGATGTCAGCACCTGCCTCAAGAGCTGCGTCAACACCCTTCTCTACTGTCTCGAAGCCGAGGTTGTCAATAACCTTATAGCCAGCAGCTGCGAGGAAGTTGCAAGAGAACTGTGCACGAGCCTGACGCATAGCGAGGTTACCGATAGTGAGCATGAATGCCACTGGCTGCTTCTCTGCCTTCTCTGTAGCGAGACGGAGGTTCTCAAAGTCAGAAGCGAGACGATCTGTCTTGAGAGCAGGAATCTCGCCAGCCTCTGAGCAACAGCAGCACCCCTTCTTGATAGGCTGCTTGCCCTCAGAAACCTCTGTGAAGTTAGGGAACTGGTTTGTACCGAGGATGAACTCTCTACGCTTAGCAGCATCAGCATGACGCTTGTCGTTAGAAGCGTTTACGGCGTTCTGGATGTTACCGTTGAGAGACTCAGCGAGGAAACCGCCAGCATTCTCTACTGCGAGGAAGAGCTTCCAAGCCTCCTGAGCGATTGAGTCTGTGAGATGCTCGATAGTGTAAGAACCACCGGCAACGTCAACGAGCTTATCGAAGTGAGCTTCTTCCTTGAGGAGGAGCTGCTGGTTGCGAGCAATACGCTCAGCGAACTCTGTTGGCACCTCGTAAGGAGTATCGTATGGAGTAACCACCATAGAATCTACGTTGGCAATAGCTGCCGACATAGCTTCTGTCTGAGAGCGGAGGAGGTTAACGTAAGAGTCGAAGACAGTCTGGTTGAACTCAGATGTGTAAGCGCAGACATTCATCTTGCAAGCGCAGTCGCAAGAAGGCTCGAACTGCTTAACTATCTGTGCCCAAAGCATACGACCAGCGCGGAACTTAGCAATCTCCATGAAGTAGTTGTCAGAGACACCCATGTTGAACTTTATGCGCTTGCCAGCCTCAGTAGCATCGATGCCCAATTCTTCAGTAAGCTGCTGCATATATTCTGCACCCCAAGCGAGAGCGTAACCGAGCTCCTGGAAGATGTAAGCACCAGCATTGTTGAGAGCAACTGAGTTTACGTTGATACACTTATATTCTGGGAGTTCTGCGAGAGCTTCGATGAGAGGCTTAGCCTGAGCGATAACGTCAGAGCGATCCTTGCCCTTCTGGAAAATCTTAGCGATTGGGTCGAAGTCGATAGAACCCTTGAGTTCTGCGAGAGGATAATTGTTCTCCTTGAAATACTCAACGAGAATCTGAGCGAGCTCTACAGACTTGCACTGGCATGTCATGAAGTTGAGCTCAACATACTGCGGAAGAATGCCATTGAGGAGTGTGGCAACAAACTCCTTGTTTACGTCGTCAGCTTTGATGACAAAACCGAGAGAGTCAACACCCTTGTTGAGAATGTCGAGCGCCTTTTCATTGGCAGCCTTAGGACACTCAACGGTGATGTTCTGACGAACGAACCAGAGGTTGTTGTCTGTCTTGTTACCACGAACGAATGGAAATTCTCCTGGAAGGGAGTTCACAGCCTTAAGGTCTTTGAGATCCTCGCTGCGATAGAAAGGCATTACATTGAAGCCTTCGTTTGTTCTCCATACCATGCGTTTGTTGAAGTCAGCACCCTTCAGGTCAACCTGGATCTTGTCCATCCATTCCTGAGTGGTAGGCGCAACAAACTCGGTAAAGAGTTTTTCATTAACATTAGACATAGTTTTTCTTTTATGTAAAAAAGCTGTTGTTATAAGTAATTACGCGGGCAAAATTAGCAAGAATTTATCAGTTAGCAAAATTTTTCTTACGAATATGGCTTTTATTTCACAAAAATTACTAATTTTGTCGCGTTTAACAGCTAAATTGAAAAGTCGTGCTTACACATTTGTACATAAAAAACTTCACACTCATCGATACGCTTGACATTGATTTCCATGACGGTTTCTCTGTCATAACGGGCGAAACAGGTGCCGGAAAGAGTATTATTCTCGGAGCAATAAACCTTCTTCTGGGACAGAGAGCTGACTCAAAACAGATAAAACTCGGTCAGCCGAAATGTATCATCGAGGCTAACTTCACGAATCCTTTCACTAACGACGGTCAGGATGCTGCGGTTTCAGACATGGCAGAACTGCTGGCAGAGGTTGACGCGGAAGGACAGGAACTGATTCTGCGTCGCGAGATAACAGCTGCCGGAAAGAGTCGCTCTTTCATCAACGATACTCCCGTTCCGCTATCAACGATGAAGGCTGTAGGCACGCAGCTCATCGACATCCATTCTCAGCACAAGAACTTGCTGATAAACGATGAGAATTTCCAGCTGAATGTCGTTGACATCATAGCCGAAGACCAAAAGCTTCTGGCAGACTATCAGAAGGATTTCACGGCTTATCAGACCGTGAAACATCAGCTTCACGCTCTGGAGCAAAGCATAGAAGAGGCAAAGAAAGACGAGGATTATCTCCGTTTCCAGCAGGAGAAACTGGCAGAAGTGGAACTGAAGCCGGGAATGCAGGAAGAACTGGAGAAGGAGCAGGAACTGCTGGCTCATGCGGAGGACATAAAGAACTCGCTCTACGAAGCTGACAATATTCTCTCTGGCGACTCTCGCGGATATAATACCGTTGACGGTCTGCGAGAAGTGGTAAGAACGCTGGAAGGACTGATAGATGTTTATCCTTCTATAGAGGAAATATACAACAGAATGAGCGATGCCTACGAGGAGATAAAAGATCTCTCTGACGAGGTGTCTGATGCCGCTGAGAGCATTGACGACAATCCGCAACAGCTGGAGAACATAAACGATAAACTTGATCATATCTACTCGCTGCTAAAGAAATACAACAAGCTGACCGTGGAAGACCTTATATTATATAAGGAAGAAATAGACGAGAAGCTGTCGCACATTGACAACTTCGACGAAGAACTCTCAGAACTGAAGGAGGCGATGGAGAAAGCTTACGCTAAGGCTAAAGCTAAGGCGGAGAAGCTGACTGCCGTTCGCAAGAAGGCTGCGGAGAAGGTTCAGCAGAAGATGCTCGAACTGCTTGTTCCGCTAGGCATTCCGAAGGTTCGCTTTGAGGTGGAGATTACTGCCGGAGAACTCACGAAGACAGGTGCTGACTGCGTTCAGTTTCTTTTCTCTGCCAACACGTCAACGGCTCTTGCTCCAGTTTCGCAAGTGGCTTCCGGCGGTGAGATTGCCCGCGTAATGCTCTCGCTGAAGGCTATGATAAGCAGCGCTGTCAGTCTGCCAACGATAATCTTCGATGAGATTGACACCGGAGTGAGCGGAAAGGTGGCGGAGAAGATGGCTCTCATCATGGCTGACATGGGCAAGCAAGAGAGACAGGTAATAAGCATAACACACCTGCCACAGATTGCGGCTAAGGGCAGTTCGCACTATAAGGTTCAGAAAGACGAAACAGACCAGGGAACAACATCTAAGATGCGACTTCTCTCTGCGGAAGAGCGCATCAGCGAAATAGCGCAAATGCTCTCAGGAAGCGACATCACGGATGCCGCAATTCTTAACGCGAAGGAGTTGCTGGGGATGTAAAAAAGAAAATGACAAGTGCCACAGCACTAAAAGAATAGCGAGACTCCGACAACACTTATCACGGCTCCGAGAATCTCCATCTTTGTGATTTTCTGCTTGAAGATAAGGTAGGCAGGAAGGAGGATGAGGACTGGAGTAATGGACATAATGGTCTGTGCTATTCCCGTAGATGTGTAGCTGACGGCAAGAAGAGAGAGACTGACGCCAATGAATGGTCCGAAGATGGTGGCAAGGAGTGCGAAGATCAGGGCGTAACGGTCTTTCAGTCCTTGACGTAAAAGCGCGGTCTTTCCCATGACTATCAGCAGAATGGCGAAGCCTGCAAGACCGAAGATGCCGCGGATGAGTGTTCCAGCGAAAGGCATCATAGAGCTGATGTTCTCCACGCCGCTCATTCCTTCTATGCAGTCAGAGTAAGCCACCATGCCCATCTTGCTGAGCACAAGACCTATACCCTGCCCCATTGCTGCTCCAATGCCGTAAACAACACCTTGCGGAGAGAGCTTCAACTGCAACTTGCTTCCTTCGCCGCCTTTGTTGAGTACGGAGATGCTGATGCCGGTGATGGTGATAATCATTCCGAGGGCTGCCTTCATTGGGATGCTTTCGGAGAGAAGGAGATAACCTGTTACGGCTGCAAAGAGTGAGGAGAGAGTCATGAAGAGCTGACCGAAACGGGAACCGATAAGTGTATAACTCTTAAAAAGGCAGAAATCGCCAAAGACGTAACCCACCAAGCCCGAAAGTCCAAGCCAGAGCCATACGTTGCCATCCGTGTGCTGAGGTAGCGGAGAACCTGTAACGACAAGCAGAAGGGCTGAGAGAAGAAGGATGGAGAGAGACATCCTGATGACGTTCATGACGAGTGTGCCAAGTCGCTTTGTGGCTATCTCGGCAAAGATGGCAGTGGCTGTCCATGAGATGGCAACGACGAGGGATATGATTTCTCCTTTGAGTTCAAGCATTATTCCAAAATAATATTAAAAATTATACACAACGAGAAAATAACGCATCTTCTTCTGTTTTATTGCAAAATTAAAGATTAATCTTTTCCTTCCTGCTTTTTACTAATGGCTGGAAAATGGTTCTTATCAAAAGACATTTTGATATCACTAATATCAGATTACACATTAATAATAAATATACTAACTAAAAATATATGTTTGGACTAAGACTACCTGAGCTGCTCGTAATAGCACTCGTCATCCTTCTTCTCTTTGGCGGCAAGAAACTTCCAGAACTGATGAAAGGCCTGGGCAAAGGAATCAAGGGCTTCAAGGACGGAATGAAAGACATTGAAACTCCTTCAGATGAAGAGAACAAACAGACTGTAAATCAGTAAATTGTAAATCCGTAAATCTGTAAATCCGCAAATGCCTTTGTCTTTCTGGGATCATCTTGAGGAACTGCGTTCCACGCTTATCAGAATAATCATAGCAACGGCAGTCGCCTCAGCCATAGCATTCTCGTTCAAGGAAACTCTCTTCGACATAATCCTTGCTCCTCATCGTAATGATTTCATCACATACAGACTCTTGCAAGCAGAAGACTTCAAAATCAGTCTTATGAATGTGGGACTGACGGAGCAATTCCTTGTTCACGTGAAAGCGGCTTTCGGCATAGGAGTACTTATCATTTCGCCATACATTCTCTTCCTTCTCTTCCGATTCATATCGCCTGCTCTCTACGACAACGAGAGAAAATGGGGAACGGGAATAGTCTGCGGAGGATATGCGATGTTCATGATAGGTACGCTCGTAAACTATTTTCTGATATTTCCCCTGACAGTCAGATTCCTTGGAACGTATCAGGTGAGTACGGACGTGGCGAACATGCTTACGCTGGATTCCTACATAGACAACCTGATGATGATGACGCTGATAATGGGACTTGTCTTTGAGCTTCCGGTTGTCTGCTGGCTTCTCGGTAAGATGGGACTTATCAACTCAGCCACGATGGGAAAATACAGAAGACATGCCTTCGTAGCTATTCTGATCATTGCCGCCATCATCACTCCGACGGGAGATCCTTTCACGCTGTTCGCCGTGAGTCTTCCTATCTGGCTGCTCTATGAAGCTAGTATAAGAATAATCGACTAAATAATAACCCTAAAAGAACTCAAAACCTTAAATACAAATGTTAAAAATCATTCGCCGTACGATTGCTGCCATCGTTGGTTTAGCAATGTTGTTGATGTTCCTGGACTTCACAGGCACTATACACAATTGGTTTGCATGGCTTGCAAAGATACAGCTTCTGCCAGCCATTCTTGCCGTAAACATCGGAGTAATCATAATGCTTGTCGTTCTGACTTTCTTACTGGGCAGAATATACTGTTCTGTGATTTGTCCGCTCGGCATTACGCAAGACTTCATCGCAAGGATTGGTCGTGTTCGTCGCAAGAATCCTTATTCTTTCTCTAAACCGAAGAACTGGTTGCGTTACAGCGTGCTCGCTCTGACCATTGTGGGATTACTGACTTCGGTAGCCATAATCGTTGAGTTTCTTGCCCCTTACAGCACCTTCGGTCGTATCGTGACTACACTTTTCCAGCCTGTCTATATTCTCGGCAACAATCTGCTGGCTTCGGTTTCTGAGTCGTGGGACAGCTACGCTTTCTACAAGAAGGAACTTTGGATTGAGTCTGGCATCCTTATTGCTGTTACTGCCGCTCACCTGCTTATTATCGCTGTTCTTGCGTGGAGAAACGGCAGAACTTATTGCAACACCATCTGCCCTGTCGGAACATTACTCGGCTTTATCTCTCGCTTCTCACTCTGCAAGGTAAAGATTGACGAAACGAAGTGCCGTAAGTGCGGAAAATGCTCCAAGAATTGTAAGGCTGCTTGTATTGATTCCAAGAAGATGACCATAGACTACAGCCGTTGTGTGGTTTGTGGAAATTGCTTGGAGAACTGCTCTTTCGGCGCCCTTTCTTTCGGCTTAAAGAAAGTGGCTTCCGTAGCTCAAGCCCCTGTATCTGAAGCGCCAGCTACTGCCGAGAAAGCCCCTGTGTCAGAAGCGTCAGCTTCTGAAGAAAAGGTTGACAAGAGCAAGCGCGCCTTCCTCCTCTCTACCGCTTTGGCAACAACAGCTGCCGCCTTTGCCGAGGATAAGATAAAGCTTGACGGTGGTCTCGCAAAGATAGAAGGAAAGCAGTCTCCAAAGCGCAAGACACCGATAACACCTCCAGGTTCTCTCTCTGCACAGAATCTCGCTAAGCATTGCACAGCCTGTCAGCTTTGCATAAGTGAATGTCCGAACAATGTGCTCAGACCTTCCACTTCTCTTGACAACTTCATGCAGCCGGTCATGTCTTACGATCGTGGCTATTGTCGTCTAGAATGTACTCGCTGTTCAGAGGTTTGCCCTACTTCTGCCATCCGAGAGATTGAGAAAGAAGAGCGAACTGCGGTTCAGGTTGGTCATGCTGTTCTGCTGAAGAAGAACTGTATCTCTGCTACTGACGGAGTTTCTTGCGGAAACTGCGCTCGCCATTGTCCGGTTCAGGCAATAGAAATGGTTCAGACAGACCCTGACGATGAGAAATCTCCAAAGATTCCAGCCATTGACGAGAACAAATGTATTGGCTGCGGAGCGTGTGAGAACCTCTGTCCCGTTCGTCCTTTCTCGGCTATCTATGTTGAAGGCCACGAGAAGCATAGCGAAGCTTAATCACAATAGTAAGTCCGATTATCCCCTGCCATTCTTGGCAGGGCAATTCCCACAAAAAAAAATCAATAATCCCAATATGAAAAAAACATTTATAACCCTCGGCACAGCCTTAATCCTGCAGTCAGCTCTGCATTGTTCTTCGGCTTTTGCGCAAGACCTGAAAATCAACGACAAAGAATACTTCGAGCGTCAAGGCGTAAACGTGCTTGTATATAGCAACCTTTTCTCTGGTGGCTTTAATGACGAGAAGAACTCTGGCATTGAAATTATCCACCATGGCGTTCGCACAGCTCAAGGTGGTGCTATCCGTCTGAGCAATACTCCGGAACAATGGGACCTCGTTCCTGAGACAACGAACCGCAAGGTTGACGCTGCCAGCAACAGCATTGAAGTGTCACTTCGCTTCAAGGAATACAATTTCGATTCTCGTGTTGTTGTCACAGGAAAAGGCAATGGCGTGGAGATTGCCGTCTATCTTGACAAGCCTGTACCGAAAGAACTGGAAGGCGATGCCGGCTTCAACCTTGAGTTCCTTCCTTCTCAATATTGGAACAAATCTTACTTCGTAGATGGCGAGGCAGATCGCTTTCCACGCTATGCTGTAAGCCAGACTGTAACTCGTCCTAACAGCGAGAAGATTCGCCAGTTTAAGGGTTACAAGACATACGATGACCGCGGAACAGACCGCTTCGTTGACCCTCTGCCTCTCTCTTCTGGACGCAATTTCCTCTTCGCTCCTGAAGATCCGGAGAGAATGGTTCGAGTTTCTTCTTCTGATGCAGACATCAACCTCTATGACGGAAGAATGATTGCGCAGAATGGTTGGTATGTTCTTCGCTCTGTTCTTCCGGCAGGAAAGACGGGTAAGGTTGTTTCATGGACCATCGAGCCGAACGCCGTAAAGGGATGGATTCGCAAGCCTAACATCGGTTTCTCTCAGGTTGGCTACATGCCTTCTCAGCAGAAGGTTGCCGTAATTGAGCTTGACAAGATGGACAAGGTTCTTGCTGATGCTTCTGTTTACAAAGTGTCAGAAGGTAAGAACGAGAAGGTCTTCTCTGGCGCTGTCTCTGAATGGGGCAGATACTACAAGTATAACTATGCTCGCTTTGACTTCTCAAGTCTCTCTGAACCGGGTGTTTATTACATTCAGTATGGCGACACAAAGACTGACAACTTCATCATCGGCGATAAGGTTTACGACAAGATTGGCGATGCTACGAGCGACGTCTGGATTCCTATCCACATGAATCACATGACCGTGAACGAGGCTTACCGCATCTGGCATGGAGAACCTTTCAAGGAAGGTTATCTTCAGGCTCCTGCTAACACTGACCACTTCGACCTTCACGACCAAGGTGTCATTGACACAAAGTACAAGCCTCTCGAACTTATCCCTGGACTTAACGTCGGAGGATATTTCGATGCCGGCGACTATGACATCGAGACTGGTTCAAACATCAGCGTGGTGCAGAACATGGTGAATATCTGGGAAAAGTTCAAGCCACAGCGTGACGAGACTTTCGTTAGTCAGGAACAGCGCTATGTTGACCTTCATCGTCCGGACGGAAAGCCTGACATGATGCAGTATATTGAGCACGGTGTCTTGAACCTCATCGCTCAGTCAGAGAATATTGGTCACATGGCACAATGCCTCTCAAACTCTGTTCTCGACAACTATCACCATCTCGGCGATATTTCTGCCATTACTGACGGACTTCACTACGACCCTTCATTGAAGCCTTACGAGGTTTCGGCAGACGGAAGGTCTAGCGGAACTCCTGACGATATGTGGGCTTTCACAACTCGCAACCCAGACCTTGACTTCCGCGCAGCTACGATGTTTGCTGCTGCCAGCCGTGTCCTTCGCGGCTATAACGACGACCTTGCCGAGCGTGCGCTCTCTGAGTCAAAGCGTCTTCAGAGTGAAGCTCGTGAACTCATGAAGAAGGAAACTACTGACGAGAAGGAAGATGTGGAGAATCTTGCCATGCTTTTCTCTGCCCATCCTCACCTTGTCCGTGGCATAATCTCTGACATGGCTGCAAACCTTCAGCTTTACATCGCTACTGGCGAGAAGCAGTACATCAAGACCTTCGAGAAGCAGATTTGGCCTGCTCTTGACCATCAGCTGACATACGTAATCGCCAATGCTCTTGATGCCATTCCTTACATGGATGCCAAGTACCAGAAGAAGCTCCGTCCTTATATCGTGAAGTATAAGGAATATCTCGACGGACTTGAGAAGAACAATCCTTACGGCGTACCTGTCGGTCTCACCAACTGGGCAGGAAATGGCGGTGTCATTCAGTTCGGTCAGAACGTATGTCAGGCAGCTTCTTATTTCCCAGATATTATCGACAAGAGCTATGCCTTCAAGGTTGCAGCTTGGCTCTACGGTTGTCATCCTTACCACAACTATTCTTTCGTGGCAACTGTCGGCGCTACTCGCCCAAAGAATGTGTTCTACGGAAACAATCGTGCTGACCTTTCGTTCATTCCGGGTAATGTCGCTCCAGGCGTACTCTTCCGTAAGCCAGACCACTTCGAGAACTACGACGACTGGCCATTCCTCTGGGGCGAGAACGAAGGTACAATTGCTAACAACACAAGCTACCTCAACTTCTGCCACGCTCTCCAGAACCTGATCAAAAAATAATTGATAATGGAAAATGGATAATTGAAGGGAATGATATACAAGTTGTCCTTTTTTTGAGTTCCAGATGTCTCTTAGTGGAAACGACGCCCCATGGCGTCGTTAGGGAGCGAATATGGAACGCAGCACTAAAACTTAAACTTCCTTTTGCGGCCGCTTACCGACGCCGTGGGGCGTCGTTTCCAATTCGGCCGTTTGGGACAATATGTATATCATTGCCTAATTGAAAATAGAAAATAGATTATCCCCCTGCCGTTATCAGCAGGGTTCAAATCCGTAAATTGTAAATCCGTAAATCCGTAAATATACTCCATGGACTTAACAAGAAGAGATTTTCTCAAAACTATAGGCGCAGCCATAGGAACAGCGGCTGTTGGAACGCAATTAGCTGGTTGTGGAAAGAATGGCGATTCCGACCTCGACAACTTCAGCAACGACGAATACAACGAGCAGCAGGAGCCTCCAAAGGGCAAGATGACTTATCGCACCACACCCTCAACTGGCGACAATGTTTCTATCCTTGGCTACGGAATGATGCGTCTGCCAATGATGGAAAAAGACGAAAACAATCCTGACGCTCAGGACGAGATAGACCAGGAGCAGGTTAACAAACTTGTAGATTATGCTATGGAGCATGGCATAAACTATTACGACACATCGCCTGTCTATTGCCAGGGAAAGTCTGAGCGAGCTACAGGCATTGCTCTCAAGCGTCATCCGCGAGACAAGTTCTATGTTGCCACGAAACTATCCAACTTCTCTGAACCGGCTTGGAGCAAGGAGGGCGCAATCGCTATGTACCGTAATTCCATGAAGGAGCTTCAAGTGGATTACATTGACTATTATCTGCTTCATTCTGTCGGTGGTGGAGGCATGGAGACTCTCCACAACCGCTATCTTGACAGCGGCATCATGGACTTCCTCCTTGAAGAGCGAAAGGCTGGCAGAATACGCAATCTCGGCTTCTCTTTCCATGGCGAGGTGGAAGTCTTCGACTGGCTTCTCGCTCATCACGATCAGTACAAATGGGATTTCGTGCAGATTCAGATGAACTATGTTGACTGGCGACCAGAATACAAGGAAGAAGAGAAGAACATAGCTGCATCTTATCTCTACGACGAACTTGAAAAGCGAAACATCCCAGCCGTCATCATGGAGCCTCTCCTTGGCGGACGCTTGGCAAAGTTGCCTAAGTTCGTCATCAAGAAACTCAAGGAACGTGCTCCTGAGAAGAGCCTTGCCTCTTGGGCATTCCGTTATTGCGGTACGCCGAAGAACATCCTTACCGTTCTTAGCGGTATGACGTTCATGGAGCATCTTAAGGATAACCTGATGTCTTATTGTCCACTGAAACCACTTACAGACGAAGAACTGAAATTCCTTTACAATGTGGCAGACGACATCCGTAGCGTTCAGACCATTCCTTGCACCGCCTGTGCCTACTGTATGCCTTGTCCTTACGGAGTAGATATTCCTACCATCTTCTCCCATTACAATAAATGCCTGAACGAAGGAATCCTGCCTTCTAATCCAAACGACTCTGAATACACTCGTCTGCGCCGAAACTATCTTATCGGACTTTCCCGAAAAGTTACTCCTGAGCGACAACCAGATCATTGTATCGGTTGCGGTGAATGTATCTCTCATTGTCCGCAGGAGATAAAGATACCGCGAGAGATGCAGAAGATTGATCAGTTCATAAACGAATTGAAGAAAGAAGAACTGGCATAAGTCTCTATTGCCCACTTTCACGGTTTCTTTGCCGACGAAAAATCCCCAGAATGGCTAGAAGTCATACTGGGGATTTTTGTGTGTATTATTATTTGAATGAATGATTGAATGAATGAACGAACAAGATTTCTTTCATTCGTTCATTCATTCATTCAAATATTATATATACTAATCAATTATTCTATCTGCCAGCCATCGGCATCCAGACGGTCATGTCGCTCTTGCCACGGTTTCCCCAAGCGTAGTAAGGTATAAGACGAACGGTCTGCTTCTTTTCATTGCGGGAAACTTCACGATAGAGTGTGTTGGTCCAATCCTTCTGCTGACGGACAACGGCCTCTGTCTGAAGGGCTACTACGCGTGAGCCTTCGATGGTGGTTTCTACTGTCAGGAACTTGGCATCGAGAGGGATTGTGATGTCGTTCATATCTGTTCCGTTAAGGTCTGTGCTCTCTATGCAATAAAGGAGCGGACCGCGCATGACGCAGATCTGACCTCGGTTTTCCTCTACCAGCGGGTTGCTCTCGAGGAGCTTAGCCTGCATAGGGAAATCGATGGTAATGACGTCGCCTTTCTTCCAGTTGCGTTTAATGGTGATGTATCCCGCGCCTTTCTGATGGATGAAGTCCCAAGGTTCGCCGTTTACGCTTATGCTGACATTCTCTGCCCACTCAGGAATGCGAGGAGAGATGGCGAAAAGTCCTGCCTTTGACTTGCGGCTTGATAATCCTCGCCCTACACTCTTAACGTTCTCCACACGGATGGTGATTTTGCCATCCCAAGGGTAGTCGGTCTGCTGAGAGAGGGAAATGTAGCCTACGTCAGAGAGGTTTGCGGTGAAGGTGTTCGAGCCATAGAGATTGACGTAAATCTCATTGCGGTCAACGGCATAGGCATAGTTCTGGACTTCGCAGAGGGTGCGGAGTGTGTTTGGCGGACAGCAGAAGCAGGAGATGTAGCTCTTACGCTCCTTGCCCCAACGGAGGGTGTAAGGGAGATCGCTGTCAAGACGGAGCGGATTCACATAGAAATACTTTGTTCCGTCGAGGGAGATGCCTGGGAGTATGCTGTTATAGAAGCAGTTTTCTACGATGTCAACATGGCGTGGACTTGCTGTTGCAAGGAACATACGCCAGTTGAAGAGCATGTTTCCGATGTTTGCACAGGTCTCATTGTGAGCAGTGGAATGAGGCAGCTGGTAAGGTCTGCCGTAGCTCTGGTGGACTTTCTGCACGTTTATCGGCTTATAGTCTGTGCCGTCTGGTGAGGTTCCGTCGTAGAGAGCTCCGCAGGCTCCGTTGATGTACATCTTACGGAAGGTGAGGTCTTCCCATATAGAGTCGAGGTTCTTCTTCAGCTGTTCCTCGCCTGTCTCAAGGTAGAGATCAGCCACGCCGGCATAGAGATAGTTGGCGCGAACGGAATGTCCCATAGCCTTATACTGCTGACGGAAAGGAATGCGGTCCTGATTGTCGTCTGTACCGTCCTTTATCGAGTCGCGGATGTTGATGAAGGCTTCGGCGAGGTCTTTGTACTTCACGTCCTGTGTCTCGCGATAGAGTTCAGCCATGCCCATGTAGTGAGAAGGACAGATGGAATTGTAAGCCATCGTCGTAGGGTCTTTCTTCCAGTACTGGTACATGAAATCGGCAGCACGCTTTGCGCAGTCAAGAAGAATGGTCTTACCGGTGACGCGATGGTGAAGGATGGCTGCCGTGATGAGATGGCCCATGTTGTAGGTCTCGAAGTTAAGACGGTTTCCGAAGGCTCCGTCCTTACCCGTTCCCGTGTCAGTTCCTACTACGGTATTATCCTTTCCAGAGTCGGCAATCTTCTTGCGCTCGTTAAGTTCCACGATAGTAACGGTGGTGTTTATGTATCCGTCCTCACGCTGCGACTTTACCACGGCATCAACAAACTCGTCCATAATCTCTGCGAGCTGCGGATCCTTGGTGATGGCATAGACAGCGACGAGCGACTCAAACCACTTGTACATATCGCCGTCGTGGAAGGCTGGTCCGCGGTGGCGTCCTTCTTTCTTTCCTGAGGCAACGAGGAAGTTCTGGAAGCCATTGCACTTGTCCGACTGCCATGTCTTCCACATATCCTGGACGGAGACAGTACTGAAAACTTTAAAGCGTTCTGCCCAGAAGCCGTCTGTCCACTGCGTGGCGTTCATGGGTGTGGAATTGACTACGGCATGCTTGCTGTTGCGGGTATCGGTTATTCCCTGTGCCTTCGCGGATGAGAAAGTGAAAAGTGAAAGGGGAAAAACGAAAAGTGAGGATAAGATAAGGGTCTTCATATTTACAATTTACGGATTTACAATTTTACGGATTTACAATTTACCGCCATAGCAGAGGTCGCCGGCATCACCGAGTCCAGGAACGATGTATTTGTTTTCGTTCAGTTCGGGATCAATGACTACTGTCCATACCGTTACTTCTTTGCCGTCGTAGAGCTGCTTCAGATGCTCGATGCCTTCCTTGGAAGAAACCACGGCACAGATGTGAATGTGAGAAGGAACGCCTCTTGAGGAGAGTGCTTCTATGGCTAGTTCAAAGCTGCCGCCTGTGGCAAGCATCGGGTCGGCTATAACGAGAACCTTACCGTTGATGTCTGGCGCAGCAATATATTCTACCTTTATGCCGACTTCCTGACACTCCTTGTCCTTGTAATACCTGTAAGCGCTGACGAAAGCGTTCTCGGCTCCATCAAAAACATCAAGAAATCCCTGATGGAATGGGAGACCAGCGCGGAAGATGGTGGCAAGAACAACCTTGTCGGACACAAGGTTATGCTTGGCAATGCCGAGCGGAGTCTGAATGTCGGTCTCCTGATAGTTCAGGGTCTTGCTTATTTCGTAAGCCATCATCCATCCGAGTCTCTGCATGTTCCAGCGAAAACGGTGCTGGTCTTTCTGAATATTCACATCGCGAAGTTCAGACATTATCTTCTGAACAACGCTATTCTCTGAGCATAGATTAATTATTTTCAACATAATGACACTTTTTCAATTTTCACTTAATAAGCCTTTAAACGATTGGTCTATCTTTATGTGCTTCACCTTCGTGAGATCCATGTCGTCAGTGGAGTTTACGAGCTCCGGATATACTGGAATCTCAGCGCCTTTACGGATGAACACGGGCATTCTGTCGAGCGGTACTTTCACTTCATTAAGCCACTTTCCGCCTTCGTGTTCTTCTCCGGTAAAGAAGTCCACCCAAGAGCCTTGTGGAAGGTAGATGTCACGAACATCGTCGGCATTCATCACAGGAGCCACAAGCATGTCGTCGCCAAAGTAATACTCATCGTCAATGTGCCAGCAGATCTTATCCTGAGGATGATGGAAAATAAGTGCCTGGACGATTGTGGAACCGCTCTTGACGGCTTTCTCGCTTTCCTTAATAATATAAGGTATAAGCATGTAGCGGAGATTCCACCATTTCCTGACGATGTCTGCAATGGCAGGATAATGCCAAGGCTCGCGCTTGTTCGTTCCATGATAACGAATGTGAGAAGAGAACACGCCGAACTGTGTCCAACGGAGATATACTTTATCGTCAACAACCGTATTCATGAAGTTAGGCAACGTGTGGAATCCCGGCACATCATGACTCCAGAAGGCAAAGCCGGAAAGACCGAAATGGAGCCCGCCCTTAAGGGAGCCTGCCAATCCGTCCCACGAAGAGCAGGAATCGCCACCCCAATGAAGCGGATAACGCTGACAACCAGCCCAGGCAGCACGTGCCCAGACGATACCGTCTCCCGTAGTTTCTTTCGTGATCTCGTAAGCAGCCTTCTGATAGAGCAGAGCATAAAGGTTATTAAGCTGTTCTGGAGACATGTTCTTATAGATGGCATCCATGTGAATGTTCTCGCCAAAGTCAGTCTTTATGCACTTCACGCCCATGTCGAGAAGTTGCTTTAGCAAGCCTTTGTACCACTCAGTAGCCTTGTCGTATGTAAAATCTATCGTTCCGGCATAATCAAGTGTGGAGAAGTTTGAACCCTCGCTGTCCTGCTGCTTGGTGAGCGGAGCGATGTAGTCGTTGGCACGAGCCTCCTGAAGCTGCTCTGCGTCTTCTGCAACATAAGGCAACTGCCAGAGCGATGTCTTGAAACCCTGCTTAAGCAATTCGCGAATAAATCCTTCGGGATCAGGGAAGCGCTCCTTATTGAACTTCCACTCGCAGAGCCAGTCAGTTTCAAACCAGCCTGTGTCAAGATGGATGACGTCGCAAGGATAACGTTCCTCACGGAGTCTGTTGCAAATCTCCTGAACCTCATCAGCAGAGAAATAGGTCATGCGGCTCATCCAAATGCCATAGGACCAGAGCGGAGGCATAGAAGGATAACCGGTAAGGTCACGATAGCCGCGTGTGATCTCTTCTATCGTATCGCCACCGATAAGGAAGCAATCTACCCTACCCTCTTTAGCAAGAAACTGAACAGAGCGGGAAGAATGGTTTGCAAGGTCGAGCTTGCTGTGTGCCGTAGTATGGAAGAAAGCTCCATACATACGACTGGAGATGTAAAACGGAATGTTCTTATATGTACGACGGTTATTTACGCCTTGACCGTCCTGATTCTTCAGGATGAATGTTCTGCCAGAAAGGTCCATCTTGGTGAATCGCTCGCCGGTTCCTACGAAGCATTCGTCTGGCTTGCATTCAAAGGAAATGGTAGCTTGACTTTGACTTTGACATTGACTTTGACCTTGACTTTGAGCTTGACTGACGAAGGCAAGAGGGAGCGCGTCGTAACGTGGTGGAGAGAAATGATCGTAGGCAGCAAGACGTATTTCGCGCTTTCCGTCTGGGAAGAAGCGGATGTCAAGCGTTGGCTGCGGATCGGGAAGAAGTTCGCTCCAACGATCAAGGGCAGGTTCGGTAAGATTAATGACGGCACGAACAGTTCCGTCGGGAGTGGAGATGTTCATCTGTCCATGAAAATCACCAGGAATCTCCAACTTCAGGTGTTGCGGACTGTCTTGCTCGAAATATTCAGATGCACCGATATGAAGCGGAATCTTCTTGATATTCTCGCTGAAGAGAAGCATCTCAGATTCATCGGACATTCCGCATGAACCATCATTCTCAGAAGAAAAAATGCTGTAAACGCGAAGAATCTTATCGTTATACTGACGGAGAATCAGCTTATAGGACTGCTTTTCCTCGTTAAGGTCAGCCGCCATGTCAGCCGCAAGTTTCTGCTTCTGATAAGGGACTGTTATTATGATGTCACCGTCAACAGATTCTATATCCGTAGGACGATAAGATTTCCAAAGAGACTTCTGCGTGTTGAGATCTTCTGGAAACTCAAGAAAATCAAAAAGATGGTAGTTAGTCATGTTTTTCAGTTATTCAAAAATTGCGCGGGATTTTTATCATCACACTTAGCAGATTTTTTCAGCAATAAGCACGATACGCAACTGCAAAATTAAAAAATGTTTTTGTTTATTTACCATGTTAAGCGCTATTTTTGCATAATATCAAAAATATTTGGCAAAAAAGTTTGATATTAACATACTTTTATGTAATTTTGCGCTCGAATGTAACGGAATATAACTAAAAAAAATAAATACCTCATGATTAAACTTGATATTACAAAAGCAGCTTCATTCCTTGCTGATGGCGCTGTAGATGCTCTCGAAGCACAGGTAAAGGCTGCTCAGCAGTCGCTCGAAGACGGCACATGCCCAGGTAACGATTTCCTTGGCTGGCTCCACCTTCCTTCTTCTATCACACCAGAGTTCCTTCAGGAAATTCAGGATTGCGCTAACGTTCTCCGCGAGAATTGCGAGGCTATCGTAGTGGCTGGTATCGGCGGTTCTTACCTCGGTGCAAAGTGCGTTATCGAGGCTCTCAGCAACTCTTTCGCATGGCTTGTTGCTGACAAGAAGAATCCTACTATCCTCTTCGCAGGAAACAACATCGGCGAGGATTATCTCTACGAACTCACAGATTATCTCAAGGGAAAGAAGTTCGGCGTCATCAATATCTCTAAGTCTGGTACTACTACTGAGACAGCTCTCGCTTTCCGTCTCCTCAAGAAGCAGTGTGAGGACCAGTGTGGCAAGGAAATGGCTAAGAACGTTATCGTAGCCGTTACCGACGCTGTAAAGGGCGCAGCACGCACTTGCGCTACAAAGGAAGGCTACAAGACATTCGTTATTCCTGACAACGTAGGCGGCCGTTTCTCTGTTCTTACTCCTGTAGGTCTTCTCCCTATCGCTTGCGCAGGTTTCGACATCTGCAAGCTCGTTGAGGGTGCTCAGAAGATGGAGACTGCTTGCGGCAAGGACGTTCCTTTCGCAGAAAACCCTGCTGCTCAGTATGCTGCTGTTCGTAACGCTCTTTACCAGAACGGCAAGAAGATTGAGATCATGGTTAACTATCAGCCTAAGCTCCACTTCTTCTCTGAGTGGTGGAAGCAGCTCTATGGTGAGTCTGAGGGTAAGGATCTCAAGGGCATCTTCCCTGCATCTTGCGACTTCACAACAGACCTCCACTCTATGGGCCAGTGGATTCAGGAAGGCGAACGTACTATCTACGAGACTGTTATCAGCATAGAGAAGGCTAACAACACTGTTCTCTTCCCATCTGACGAGGAGAACCTCGACGGCCTTAACTTCCTCGCTGGCAAGCGTGTTGACGAGGTTAACAAGATGGCAGAGCTCGGTACTCAGCTCGCTCACGTTGATGGCGGTGTGCCAAACATCCGCATCTCTGTTCCTGAGCTCAACGCTTACTACCTCGGTCAGCTCATCTACTTCTTCGAGATTGCTTGCGGCATTAGCGGAAACGTACTCGGCGTAAACCCATTCAACCAGCCAGGTGTTGAGGCTTACAAGAAGAATATGTTCGCTCTCCTTGAGAAGCCAGGCTACGAGGCTGAGACAGAGGCTATCAAGAAGCGTCTTGCAGAATAAAATTGAAGCAATAAATATACGATGTATAGAAAGAATATACAGAACTATCTTGAGAAGAACGGCTTTAAGGAATTTGCCCCTAAAGCCGTTCTTTTTGACATGGACGGAGTAATCTACGACTCTATGCCCTGTCATGCCTACGCCTGGCAGAAAGCCACAAAGGAGTTCGGGCTTCACTTCACAGAGGAAGACACCTACATACACGAAGGCATGCGCGGCGAGGAGGTTATTGCCAACTGTACACGCGAGCAGAAAGGCTACGAAGCCTCAGAAGAGGAGATCCGTACCATCTACGGCCGCAAGGCTGAGATTATTGCAACAGAGTTTGGCGTCATTCCGAAGATGACAGGTACTCACGAACTGATGGAGAAACTGAAGGCGGCAGGCTTGCTCATAGTTGTCGTTACCGGCTCTGGTCAGCACTCTACCCTACGCCGCGTAGCTTCCGACCATGAAGGACTTGTCCAAGAAGAACTCATCGTTTCAAGCAAGGATTGCACACGCGGCAAACCTCATCCGCAGCCATATCTCATAGGCTTAGAGAAAGCGGGCAAAGCACTCGGCAGAACAGAAGCCCTGAAACCATGGGAAGCAATCGTCGTGGAGAATGCTCCGATGGGCATAGAGGCAGGAGTAGCCGCAAAGATATTCACGATAGGCGTGAACACAGGTCCCCTCGCCGACGAACTTCTTTGGAACGCAGGCGCCAACCTCGTCATAAAACCAATGACAGCCCTCCGCGACACAATAGAGCATTGCATTCACAAAAAGCACTAGAATAACCAGATCTTGATTGTTAAAAAAAGAGATTACAACAAAGTGTAGGGCGAGGATTTCCGAGCCGTTGAAGCGGGAATAAAACCTTAATCGGGGCTCAGAAATCTTCGCCCTACATCTGATCTCTTCAATCCATTTGCCTCCCAGCGCCCTCGTTCGGGAGTTGGGGGGTGGGAGAAGGTCCTTTACAATACCCTTCTCATCTTCTCCAAGAACTCCGTTGCCTGTTCCATTGTGAGGCAGAGAGGCGGAAGGAGGCGGAGGGTGTTTGTGCCAGCACAGCCTGTGAAGCAGTGCTCGTCGAAGAGAAGGCGTGAGCGCAGTTCCTTATATGGCTGCGTAAGCTCTATGCCAATCATCAGTCCACGACCACGTACATCAGCTATCTTCTCCGGATTCTCAGCCTGCATCTTCTTCAGTTCTGAGATCAGGTAATCGCCAACCTTATTGGCATTCTCCACGAGATTCTCGCTCTCAATAACATCAAGAACAGCCAGCGCAGCAGCACAGGCAAGGTGATTGCCACCGAACGTCGTTCCGAGCTGACCATATACAGGCTTCAGATCAGGCGAGATAAGCACACCACTCATAGGGAAACCATTGCCGATGCCCTTAGCCACGGTGATGATGTCTGGCTGAACACCAAGCCACTGATGAGCAAAGAACTTACCCGAACGACCGTAACCGCACTGAATCTCGTCGCATATCAGGATAGTTCCGTGAGCCTTACAAACCTCATGCAGCTCCTGGAGAAAATCAGCATCAACCATCTGGATGCCGCCAACGCCCTGTATGCACTCTATGATGCAGGCGCAAACATCGTCCTTCTCTATCTCTGCCTTCCACGAATCAATGTCGTTGAGAGGGAGATAAGTAACGTGACTGCAGTCGTTGATAGGCGCAATGATCTTAGGATTGTTAGTAACCTCAACAGCAAGGGAGGTACGACCGTGGAAAGCCTTCTGTGCAGAGAGCACACGGGTTCTTCCGTTAGTGAACGAAGCCAGCTTCAGAGCATTCTCGTTAGCTTCAGCACCAGAGTTGACGAGGAAGAGCTGATAGTTATCGTAGCCACAAGCCTTGCCCAGACGCTCTGCCAACTGCTGCTGGAGCTTGTTGACAACTGAGTTGCTGTAGAATCCGAGCTTTGAGAGCTGACTGGAGAGCACTTCTACATAGTGAGGATGGCAATGACCGATGCTTATAACGGCATGTCCTCCATAGAGGTCCAGATACTCCGTTCCGTTCTCATCCCATACGCGACAACCTTCACCGCGCACGATATTGATCGGAAAAAGAGGATAAACGTCGAATAGTTTCATATATTGGAGATTTTAGTTTTTAGCTTTTGGTTTTTAGTTTATGTTTTTAGATGTTTGCTGTTGAGGGAAGGTCTTCTAGTCCATCCTAAACTCCTCTCCATTTATCACGAAGTCGGAGATGCGGATGTCGTGGCAGTTCTCGATGATGTTCTTGTCCGTAGCATTGCGCACCTGTACATCGCGGATAGAGATGCCCGTGATAGGAGCCTCTTCCAGACCTACAATCTTCACAGGAGTCTTGACGCCGTTAACGGTACAGCCATTGATAAAAATGTTTCGGAACTCTGGTGTGCGCTCGCTCTTTGGCTCTTCAGGCATACGGCTATACTTCAGATTGAAGACGAAAGCCTCCTTCTGGATATTGCTCATCACGATGTTTGATACGCGGATGTCCTCTACAACACCACCACGACCACGAGTTGACTTTATTCTGATACCACGATCCGTTCCATCGAACACGCAGTTAGATATAGTGACCTTCTTAACGCCACCACTCATCTCCGAACCTATTACCACGCCACCATGTCCACTGAGCATGGTGCAGTTGGTGATAGTGATGTTCTCACAAGGACGACCAGCCTGACGACCGTTGAGGTCACGACCAGACTTAATCGTAATGCAGTCGTCGCCTACGGAGATGTGAGAGTTGCTGATGTGGACGTTAGAGCAAGACTCAGGGTTAATGCCGTCAGTGTTTGGCGAAGGCACGTTGTTAATAGTGATGCCGTCAACCAGCACATTGTCGCAGAACTGAGGATTGACTGTCCAGAAAGGCGAGTTCTGAATCTTCACGCCCATGATTTTAACATTCTTGCAGTTGTGAGGCTGGATGAAAGGCGGACGGAGGAAGTTATACTTCAGATTGAACGCCCAGTCCTCGTTTGTGGTAGCACGAAGATGGTCCATGTCGTTGACATCCTCAAACATCTGCTGATATTTATTAATGTATTTACCCGTCTTACGCATCTCAGCCGCAGTCTCATGACACGCATTCCACCAGTACTTACCCTGACCGTCCAGAGTGCCCTCACCCTTAATGGTGATGTTCTCCGCATTCTGAGCATAAATAAGCGGATGGAAACTCTTCAGGAGCACGCCTTCATAGCGAATGTCAACCATAGGGATATACTGCTCAGGATCGTCAGAAAAACGAAGCACAGCACCCGCCTCCAGATCAATCGTGATATTGCTCAGGAGCGTGATAGGACCCGTGAGATAGTCTCCTGCAGGGAAGAAGAGCGTACCTCCACCAGCAGCCGCCAAGCGCTTAATGGTCTTGTCGATGAGAGCCGTATTGAGTTTCTTGCCGGTAGCGTCAGCACCAGCCTTCTTCATGTCAACGAACTCTGCGTTAGCACAGATAAAGGAAAGAAGGAATGTAAGGGTTAGTAAAGCTTTTTTCATCAGGTTTATGTTTTTTGAGTTTAGTGTATAACCCTGTCGAAAACGGCAGGGAAGAGTCTTATTTCATGCCCTCTTGCGGAAAGCGGTTATGTATCTCGTCGTTAAGCATCTTGGCGGATTCATAGTCCTCGCGTTCTATGGATTCCTGAAGTGCCTTCTTCAGCATATCCAGAGGAAGGGTGTTCATCGGGATTGCCGTACCAGAGGAGTTGGCATTATATGCTGTTGACTGTATTCGCCAGAGATGATCATCTATGTAGATCGGGATGTCAGAGATTATGGATAGGAGAATAGCCTCTGAGATCCGGATGTCTTTTGGTATCTCCATTATGTCTGCATTCCGACGGAAGAGCTGTGCGTTATACTGTCCGTTTATCAGTCCGCTTACTTCTATGAACATCAGCTTCTTCATCTCATCCGGAAGATAGGAGAGAATGACGCTCAGAGCCGAACGGTTGACGAATCTGTCCATTGCCATAGGCGATTTCTTAGCCTCGTATGTAGCGGAGATATTCATGGCTGTAGGACGGTCTGTCAGCACTACGATCTGCCTTTCCTCCAGTTCGTCCACGAGAACAAGCAGCCCTACGAGCTGTGCTTGCCTTATCTCCTGCATTGCCTTAAACTTCAGTTTCACCATAGCTTGTTAATCTTCTTTCTTTAGAGCGTTGAGAATACAGTTGCAAAGCACGAAGACCACTACGTCAACAGCCAGGATAATGTTACAGTTCACCTCCATCAGCCACAGCGAATAGTTCAGCGCAATGAAGCAAATCTGTGCCGCTACGATTACGGCAAGAGCCTGATGCTGGTTGAGTCCTACGGCAAGCAGCTTATGATGGATATGACGCTTGTCAGGCTGAGACATGGAGAGTCCGTGCATCTTTCTCACTATAATGACGCGAACGACATCAAAGGTAGGAATGAGCAGTATGGTCAGAGGCAGGAGGAGAGCATAGTCGCGATAAGGCATCACGAGAGAATTGTTCACGCAATGTTTCAAGGCAAAGAAGCTCAGCATATAGCCCAAGAGAAGACTTCCGCTATCGCCCATGAATATCTTCGTGCCCTTTTCTGCCTTTCCGAACATATTATAATAAAGGTAGGCTACGAGCACTCCGATGAGTCCTGTGACGAGGGCTGAATAAACGATTATGTCATTATAGATAAACACTCCGAGGAAGGCTAACAGGGCAATTATGCAGAGACTGGCAGCCAGACCGTCTATTCCGTCGATTAGGTTAATGGAATTGTTAACAAACATTATCAGGAATATGGTCAGAGGTATTCCCAGGAATGGAGAGATCTCATGAATGCCGAAGAGTCCGTAGAGGTTGTTCATGTAAAGCCCGCAGAGAGGCAGAAGACTTGCAGCCACGAACTGAGCCAGATACTTATACTTAGGGGAAAGTTCGCTGAAGTCGTCAACGAGTCCAGTTACATAGACTATGGTCATTCCCGAGATTACTCCCACCGTCCAGAGGTTTATCTTCACCTCGTCCATGGTGAAATGATAGACTATGATGGCAATGATAAACGAAAGGAGCATAGAGGGAAGGAAAGCCATTCCACCAAGTCGGGGCACGTTTGTCGTATGAAGTTTCCTATCGTCCATCCTGTCGTAGATGTTGTTTCGACGACAATAGTGAAGGATGCGCGGCGTGATGATGAAGCCCAAAGCTGCGCTGAGAAGGAAGGATGATATGATTACAAGATAGAACACGGTATGAGTTTTTTGCGTTGTTACTGAAGTTATTTTCCGCGACTCATTCTGCCGGAAAAAGACGCTCTGAAGGCACTTTTGTGGCAAATAGTCTAAATAAAAACTAAGAAATGCGCCTTTTATTGTATAAAAAGGCTATAATTTTCCTTCACTATAAAAAAAACATGTAACTTTGCAATAAAATTAACCGACATGCGTTATTTATTTCGGGCAGAAGTCATGAACTCACGCCCCAAAGAAACGAAACCGAAATCTACAAAACAATCATTGATGAAAAAGATTCTCTCCCTCATATTCCTCTTCTCTCTCTTAAGCGTTAGTATCTCCGCTCAGACCATGAGCGACGAGAAAGTTCTACAGATCGTGCTTCAGGAGCGCGATAAGGGTACGCCTAATTCAAGGATTGTAACAAAACTTATGCAGCAGGGCGTAAACATTGAACAGATACGCCGAGTAAGACGAAAGGCGGAACGACTCCAGAAAGAGGAAGACTTAGGCTCATTGGAGGAATCTCCTGAAGAGGGAAGCTCCCGTCTGCGCAACAATAACAACACAAAGAAGGACGGAAACACTAAGACTACAACCAAGAAGAAGGAGATGGAAGGTAACTATCAGCTGGACTCTTACGACGAGAAGTCACGCCAGAACCGTTATCGCACAGACGAATCTAACCAAAGCTGGCTTGACGCTCAGGACGAGATTAACATGATCATCCCTGACACGGCACTCATCCTGGAACGTCTTATGGCACAGCTGGACAAGGACAAGAAGAAGGTCTTCGGTCGGGACATCTTCAACAATGAGACTCTTACTTTCGAACCAAACATGAACATCGCTACTCCGAAGAACTATCATCTCGGACCTGGCGATGCTGTTTTCATTGATGTATATGGTGCTTCCTCAAAGTCTATTCAGGCTACGGTTGCTCCGGACGGAACAATCACCATAGAAGGCTTCGGACCAGTGAACGTAAGCGGACTGACCGTTGAACAGGCTAACCAGAGAATCAGACAGACCATGGGACCGAGATACACCTCGTCAAACATACGACTGAGCGTAGGAGAGACTCGTGCCATTATGGTAAACGTGATGGGTAACGTAAAGACACCTGGCACTTACACGCTCTCTGCCTTTGCTTCCGTCTTCCATGCACTCTACATGGCTGGTGGCGTAAACGAGCTTGGTACGCTGCGTAACATAAAGGTCTATAGAAACAATCAGCTCATTACCGTAGTTGACATCTATGATTATATCTTAAACGGAAGACTGAACGGCAATGTTCGCCTTGCTGACAACGACATCATCATCGTTGGTGCTTACGATTGTCTCGTCAACATCTCGGGTAAGGTTAAGCGACCAATGTACTATGAAATGAAGAAGAGTGAGAGTCTTGCCGACATTCTCCGCTATTCTGGCGGTTTTACTGGTGACGCTTACAAGAAGTCTGTCCGACTCATACGAAAGACAGGCAAGGAGTTTTCCATTCATAACGTAGATGAATACGATCTCCCTTCATTCCTTCTCCACGACGAAGACTCCATCACCGTTGACTCCATCATACCTCGATTCGCAAATAAGATTGAGATTAAAGGTGCCGTTTTCCGTCCCGGAATGTATCAAGTGGACGGAAACATCAACACCGTTCGCGCTCTCATAAACGCTGCTGAAGGTCTTAAGGAAGAGGCTTTCACTGCTCATGCCGTAATGCACAGAATGAAGGGCGACCGCTCTCTTGAGGTTGTGCAGGTGGACGTACAGGGTATCTTGGACGGAAAGGTTCCAGACATTCCGTTGAAGCCTAACGATGTACTCTTCATTCCTACAAAGTCAGAGATGATGGAGGAGCGAACTATCACTATACATGGTGAGGTTCACTACCCTGGTCTCTACAAATATGCTGACAATGAGACGCTGGAAGACTTCATTCTTCAGGCTGGAGGTCTTAAGGAAACGGCTTCTACTGTGAAGGTGGACATTGCTCGCCGTACAAGTAATCCTAAGGCTCTTACTACGGATTCACTCATTGCTCACACTTATTCCTTCGCACTGAAGGATGGCTTCGTGATTGATGGCGAACCAAGTTTTCACCTAATGCCGTTTGATGAGGTTTACGTTCGCAAGAGCCCAGGCTATTCTAAGCAGCAGAATATCATCGTTGAAGGCGAGGTTATGTTTGCCGGTACCTATACTTTGAATAAGAAAAACATGCGACTCTCTGACGCTCTCAAGGCAGCAGGCGGACTTACTGACATGGCTTATCCTTCAGGAGCAAGACTTGAACGCATTATTTCTTCTGAGGAAAGAATACGAATGGAGGCTGTACTGAAGAAAGCCCGTGAGGAGGCTCAGGACGAAATCAAGAAGGAAGCCCTGAAGAACTCTAACGCTAACGTAAGCCAGATGAACGAACTGGTCAACATCTCGAAATATGACATCGGTCTTACTTACTACGTCGGTATTAACCTTGCTGAAGCTATGAAGAATCCAGGTGGCGACGCTGACATCGTTCTTCGTGAAGGTGACCGTATCGTTGTACCAGAATACATCTCTACGGTCAAGATCAACGGCGAAGTGATGTACCCGAACACTGTGGGCTACATCAAAGGAAAGCGTGCAAGCTACTACATAGACCAGGCAGGTGGTTACTCGGATAAGGCTAAGAAATCTCGCGCGTACATAGTTTATATGAATGGTACCGTAGATAAACTGTCCAACGGAGCTAAGCCAAAACCTGGTTGCGAGATTGTTGTGCCAGCTAAGTCTGCAACTAAGATGTCTATCGCTGAGACACTTACTATCGGAACAAGCGTAGCTTCTATAGCAACAATGATTGCCACACTCGCTAACATCCTGAAGTAAAATCCGCATAATCTCACCAAATCAAAAATCATCTGATCGTCTAATCACAAAATCGTCTAATGTTAAATGTTGGAGTATTCATCAGAACTGCTTGAGAGTGCGGTAAAGCAGTTTTCCACTCTTCCCGGCATAGGACGCAAGACAGCCACTCGTCTTGTACTGAACATGCTCAGAAGAACAGACGAGGAAGTGGTGGATTTTGCCTCTGCCCTACTCTCTGCAAAGCGCGACATAATCTACTGTAAGCATTGCCACAACATCAGTGATACGGAGGTTTGTCCTATATGCAGTGATAGCCGCAGAGACGGTTCTACGATTTGCGTGGTGGAGAATATTCAGGACGTTATAGCAATAGAGCATACACAGCAGTATCGCGGACTTTATCATGTACTTGGCGGAGTTATCTCGCCAATGGAAGGAATCGGACCAGGAAACCTTGAGATAGAAAGTCTTATTGATAGGGTTAATAATCCAGAGACGGAAGTTAGGGAGATCATACTTGCCCTCTCTCCCACCCTTGAAGGTGACACCACAAACTTCTTCATCTCAAGAAAACTGCAGGGCTCTCCCGTCAGACTCTCCATCATAGCAAGAGGCATTCAGGCTGGAAGCGAACTTGAATACGCGGATGAAGTGACTCTCGGACGCGCCATTCTCGACAGAAAGGAATTCAACAAATAAAAAGGAGGGGTCAATTTGTTTTTGAAATGACTACAGAATACATCATATCCAACATAATGATTCTGCTCACTGTGTGCCTTATTCCCTTTGCACTCAAGAGCAGGAATCGCAAGTTTACGCTTGCGGCTATCCTTATTCCTCTGATAGCCAACATAGCTTTGTACATAGCTTACGACCAACAGACATCTTTCGGTTATCTCGCTCTCGTGGGCGCAATATCTTTGTTGCTTATACGTAAGAAAAAAGAAGAAAGATGACTCTCAGCATCATAATAGTAAACTATAACGTAAAGTACTACATCGCGCAGTGTATAGAGAGCGTGATGCAGGCTATTGACGGCATTGAGGCTGAGATTATCGTCGTGGATAATCACTCTTCTGATGGTTCCGTCTCATATCTCCGCTCCAACTATCCTAACGTTCGCATCATGGCAAGTAGCCATAACCTGGGCTTTTCCCGTGCGAATAACATTGGCATAAAGCGTGCGGAAGGAGAGTTTGTCCTATTGCTCAATCCTGACACCATCATCAAGAAGGACACTCTCAAGGAATGTATAGCCTTTATGAAGGAACACGAAGACTGTGGAGCACTCGGCGTTTGCCAGAGACATCCTGACGGAAGTAGAGCTATGGAGAGTCGCCGTGGTCTGCCTACGCCTATGACTTCCTTTTACAAGATGAGTGGACTTGCCACTCGTTTCCCTAACAGTCGCCGCTTCGCTAAATACTATATGAGCTACCTTTCATGGGATGACGTAAATGAGATTGAGGTCATCAGTGGCGCATTCTTCTTTGCCAGGAAGGAAGCTGTTGAGACGGCAGGTATGCTTGATGAAGACTACTTCATGTATGGCGAGGACATTGACCTCTCTTATTGCATAAAGAAGGCTGGCTACAAGAACTACTTTCTGCCTACGGACATTCTCCACTACAAGGGCGAAAGCACTACAAAGTCAAGCTTCCGTTATGTTCACGTCTTCTATCAGGCTATGCTTATCTTCATGAGCAAGCATTTCAGCAGTATGAGTTTCTTCATACGAATGCCTATCCAGCTTGCCATTTACCTTAAGGCTTCCATCGCCCTCTGCTCTACTCTTTCGCATAAGATAAAGAAAATGTTGGGCTTCAGCGGACGTCATAAGAGCGAAAACCTCAACTACGTATTTGTTGTCTCTAAGGAAAACCTAGAGGCTTGCCGATCTCTTGCCAATGATAATGCCTTGGACGCAGAATTCATTACCCTTGCTCCGGAATATTCCAACGAGCTTATCCAGCAGATAAACCACCATAAGTTTCAGGACAAGAAAGGCAAGAGCTTCATTGTTTACGACCTCTCGGTATTCTCTTTCACACAGATTCTTGGAAAGTTTGCTGCCAATCCTTACGAGAACATCTTCCTCGGAACATACAATCCCGAGCGCAAACTTATCATTACCCACTACGAATACTTTACTGAGATTTAGCCTTGCTTCTATTTACAAGAACGACTCCTGAAATAACTGCAACAATAGCTATAGCCTTTTCTGCTGAAAGCGAGTCCATTCCAAGGCAGATACCTAATACGGACGCTATTATCGGCTGAACGTATGAATAGAGACTGACAAGCGTTGGACGGAGATATTTCTGTCCGACAGGTATCAGGAAGTAAGAGAAGAACGTTGCACAGAGTATCAGATAGCCTAGATCAAAGTAACATTTTGCTGGCACAGCCTCATAGTTCACGGAGATAATGTCTGCTGCTGAGAAGGGAACAGAGATTACGAACGAGTAGAGGAATATCCACTTCATGAACGTCACTACAGAATACTTCTGAATAAGCGGACGGAATATTCCCAGATACATGGCGAAAGAGAGACAGTTCAGCAGGAGCATCACTATGCCGAAGGGAGTCGTAATACGCGATGGGTCATTGTTCATTGATGAAGTACTGCTCAGAATAAGCGCAACAATACCTATGAAACTCATCAATACGCCTCCTGCCTTCAGCTTCGTTATAGGTTCTTTCAGTACGATGGCTGCTGTAATCATCGTGAACACAGGTGCCAACGTAGAGATTATGGCGCAGTCAAGCGGAGTGGAATAGTTTATTCCCACAAGGAAAGTGATCTGCGTAACAAAGAAACCGAGCAGACTTGCCAAGAATATCTTCAGCAGATCCTTCTTGCTTACCTTTTCCTTCTTAGTGAATAACGACAGCGTCCAGAAGAGCAGACCTGCACCAATGGCTCTCAGCGTGAAGAGCGATAGAGGCTGAAAGATGTGGGAATTAGTCAGATCCTTCGTCAGAATGATGTTGAATCCGAATATTGAGTAAGCTGTAAAAGCAGCCAGATGTCCTAAAATCTTTTGTAGTTTTGTGTCCATAATCGCTGGCAAAGTTACGACTTCCTTTGCTTATTTCCCTCTATTATAGTGGATAATTTATGGATTTTGAGGAATTTGTTCACATATATTTATTATTTCAGCCTCCAATTAAACTAATTTTCCGAAAATATTTATAATTTTGCACATCATAAAAAGCCAATCAATATTAATAATATGAAGAAACTAACCCTTATCCTTGCCCTTTTTGTCATTGGGCTTTCTAATGCTGCCGCACAGCAGTATCCTTATCTCAATCCGAAATTGTCACCAGAAGAGCGTGCCAAGGATCTCTGCTCTCGTCTCACTCTTGACGAGAAGAAGAAACTCATGATGAACAGTTCGCCTGAGATTCATCGTGCTGATGTCCATATTCCGCAGTTTGACTGGTGGAGCGAGGCTCTCCATGGCGTTGGTCGTAATGGTTATTCCACTACCTTCCCTTCTTGTATAGGCATGGCTTCTGCTTTCAATCCTGAACTTATTGAGCAGGTCTATACAGCTGTAAGCGATGAAGCTCGTGCAAAGAATACAGCCCTCCGCAGAAAAGGTCGTGTAGGAAAATACCAGTGTCTTTCTTTCTGGACCCCTAACATCAACATCTTCCGCGACCCTCGTTGGGGACGTGGTCAGGAGACTTATGGCGAGGATGTCTTTTTGAACTCTATCATGGGACAAGCTGTTGTGCGTGGACTTCAGGGTCCAAAGGATTCTAAATACGCTAAGCTCCTTGCCTGTGCAAAGCATTTCGCTGTTCATAGCGGACCGGAAAAGACTCGTCATACGCTTGACATCACAACGCTCTCTTCCCGCGATCTCTACGAGACTTACCTTCCTGCCTTTCAGGATCTTGTGCAGAAAGCTGGTGTTTATGAGGTAATGTGTGCATATCAGCGCTTTGAGAATGAGCCTTGCTGCGGAAGCAATAAACTTTTACAACAGATTCTTCGCGACGACTGGGGCTTCAAGGGTCTCGTTGTTTCTGACTGTGGTGCCATCTCTGACTTCTGGAGAAAAGGACATCACGAAGTGGTAAGCAATTCCACAGAGTCTGCTGCCAAGGGTGTTATAGCTGGTACTGACGTAGAGTGTGGTAGCGACTATAAGAACCTTGACCAAGCTGTGGCTCAGGGACTTATTACAGAAGCTCAGATAGATAAGAGCGTACTCCGTCTTCTTGAGATGCGTTTCCGTCTCGGTGAGTTCGACGACGATGATCTCGTAGAGTGGACAAACATTCCTCTCTCCGTTGTCAACTGCAAGAAGCATCGCGACCTTGCTCGTGAGGCTGCTCGTCAGCAGATGGTACTTCTTCAGAACAAAGGCAACATCCTTCCGCTTAAGAAAACAAACAAGGGCATCATGCTCATGGGACCTAACGCAGCAGACTCTCTCATGCTCTGGGGAATCTACTACGGTCAGACTCCTCACTCTGTAACAATTCAGGAAGGTATTGAGAATGCAGTAGGAAAGGTGCCTTACTATAAGGGCTCTGAACTTACAGAGATGACTCTCGATCGTTCTTGCTTCTCAGCTCTTACAACTCTTGACGGACGTAAGGGAATGGAAGCTAAATATTGGAACAACGAGCAGATGGAGGGAGAACCAGTCCTTACTAAGGTTTATACAAATCCGCTTGCTTTCGACGGTGGTGGCGACACAGCCTTTGAAGGTGGCGTAAATCTCTTCAATTTCTCTGCTTCTTACAAGGGTAAGTTCACTGCTGACAAGGACGCAGAAATCCTTCTTGAGTATAAATACACAAACTCTCTCCGCATCATTGTCAATGGCGACACTCTCTTCAACCGCTGGCGTGAAGACCGCTACTCTTACGGAGACAAGACGCTCAAGGTGAAGAAAGGTCAGGAATACGTCATTCAGCTCGACTATAAGAATGCTGCTCAGGTAGCATCTCTCGGTTTTAATCCTAAGGAAAAGTACGGAGTAAGCGTAGAAGATGCTGTAGCTGCGGCTAAAGATGTTGAGACCGTTATCTTCGTTGGTGGTATCAGTCCTCTCTACGAACGCGAGGAAACAAGCGTCACTACCGTTGGTTTCGACAAGGGTGACCGCACTAGCATTGAACTTCCACAAGTGCAGCGCGACATGCTGAAGGCTCTCCACAAGGCTGGCAAGAAGATTGTTCTCGTAAACTGCTCTGGTTCAGCCGTTGCTCTTACACCTGAGACAGAGTCTTGTGACGCTATCATTCAGGCTTGGTATCCTGGCGAAGAAGGTGGAAACGCACTTGCTGACGTACTCTTTGGTGACTATAACCCTTCAGGAAAGCTGCCTGTAACATTCTACAAAGACGACTCGCAGATTCCTGCAGGCTTTGACGGTTTTGAGAACTACGACATGAAGAACCGTACTTACCGTTACTTCAATGGTACTCCGCTCTATCCTTTCGGCTACGGTCTTTCTTACACAAGCTTCTCTCTCTCTTCTGTTCGCTACAACAAGCGCAGCGAAGGCGTACAGCTCAACGTTAAGAACTCAGGCAAATGTGCAGGAACAGAAATCATTCAGGTTTATGTTAAGAATCCAAAGGATAAGGAAGGACCTCTTAAGACTCTCCGTGCATTCCAGCGTGTAACACTCGGAGCAGGCGAATCTAAAAACATAACAATCCCTGTCTCTCGTGAAGACTTCGCTCTTTGGGATGCTAAGACTAACACAATGAGAGTAATCCCAGGCACCAGCTACGACATTCTCGTAGGCACTTCCAGCGCAAACGCAAAGAAAATCGGAAGCGTGAAGTTTTAAAAGTTAGTAAGTATGAAAGATGAAAGATAAAATCTATGTAGTATTAAAAATAATTAAATAATTGTTGTAAGTATTATTGTAATAAGTGCTTAATTATTTAATTTATTTCTATACTTCTATGGATTTATCTTTCATCTTTCACCCTTTAAAAGAGATAAAATCGTTTGGAACATAAAACCTTAAGGAAAACTGAAATTTTCCTTAAGGAATACAAAATTATCCCTTAGGAAAACGATGCGTAATCCTAAGGCAGTATAATTACTCCATAAACAACCAATCAACTTCTACTCCGGCTCCAGCCAGTCCACAGTCTCTTGGCTTAATGTCAAACTCTTTCGTGAAACCAGCCACCATGATTATTCCCTTTGGCAGATGAACCTTATGATGACCGGCAGGAAGATGATAAGAATGGATATTTACCATTGGCATTCCTGACATAGCAATGGCGTGAGTAAGAACTGGTTCTGCCTGTCCAAAGAGATTGCCTGTTGCATCAATCTCAAGTTTTGGCGGAGAGGCGAATTTGTTCTGATCATCTATAAAGAAACCGACAAGCATCTGAACAGGTTTGTCGCTGTCAAATTCCACGACACCGCCCTTTATTCTTGTCGTGTCTCGGTTCATAATGAGAGCGTCAAGACCTGCAAGTTCTCCTGCAAGAGTGTCGATAGCTTCATCACGTTCTTCAAAGAGCTTAACTCCTTTCGCAAGTTTAACCATTGCATAAGGACGGCCAAGCTGATCCTTTGCAGAAATATTTACAGACTCAAAAGCGGTTATTTTTTTCGCCGTAGCTGTCATTTTGCCATCTTTGCCATCAGTCTGTTCTGCTAAAAGTTTCTGAACATTATTGTATAAAGCCTGATATTCAGCCTCATAGACAGGAAGCATCTCTTCCCAAGTCTTGAACTTGCCTCCGTCGCCACCTACAGGAATACGTCGCTGAGAGGTTTGCATAGAAGGACCGTAGAGATAAGTATTGCGAGTAAGCGCTACGAGTTCTTTAAACTTCTCAAGGCTTTCATGAAGAGGAAGCAAAGCGTTTACCAACTCTTCCGGATTCTTTCTCCATTTATAAGACAACACGATGCTCGCTGCACCTACTTTATTCTTAAACGACTCAGCAAAAGCTTTGTAACAACGCATATCATTCTGCAAGCGCTTGAACTCGTCAATGTTCTTTGTTACGGTAAGTCCTTCAACGGCATTGACCGCTTTCTCGCCATGTACCACACATTGGCAGACAATGTCCCAAGGCAGTTCGCCTACATGCTTCTCGCCCTTGAATTCCTTCTCTACAAATTCAATGAGCTTTTCGCCCTCAGGACCGCAGCTTTCGTAGAAGCCGGGATAGACGGTATATTTGTAAGGATTAACGAGTTGCGACATCTTCATACCGAGAAGAAGGCTCTGGCGATTGCCTTCCGTGATGCCAAAACGGCGCAAAAGCTTTGGAGCAATCTCGCCACTCTCATCGTAAGCCTGAATAATTCTTGCAGCCGTTGTTTCATCACAACCGTAGAAGTCCTGAATGTAATGAATCCAATGCTTTGAATCATCACCACGATCAGCTTTCCAAGCATAGCGTCCCCACTCATCAAACCAGATTCTGTCGCGGAAAGTCTGCTTCAAACGACCGTCAGCATATTCGGCGTTGTTTATGTTATGACCGGAGAAACCTTCAACATTATCTGCTGTGTAAGGCCAATCCCAGTAGTTTGCCTGAGGGAAAAGATGAAGTCCGTTGGCATGATGAACATTGTGCATCGCCTTAACAGTCTTGTTTACGAAGGCTGGTGAAGCCCAACGCCAAGGCTCTAGATTTGCTAGGATATGAACATTGCTGACATGAACTGGAGCTGCTGCGGCCAGTTGGCGGTGAGTTTCAGCCCAAGGACCGCGAGGTTCGTAGGTTGTAAGCGATTCTCCAGTATATTTAGACATCGTGTAAATGTTTGGATATAAAGGCAAAGACTCCTTGAGAACGCGAGGACCATCGGTGTCATGACTGCGGAGAATAAGCGCTGGACGATCTTCTGAACCACGGGCTTTCAGTCCATCAAGAACGCCAGGAATAACAGTCTCCTTCATCCAAGTGATGTCATCTTCTATTGTTGCCATCGCTTCTCCAAGACAAAGAAGGAAACCTACATTTGGATATTCCTCCACAAACTTTGCTATGCTCTTTCGGGTGTAGTCTGAGATAAGCGGAGTTATCGGACGATTGCGGTCTTGGGTTGAGAGTCCGTAATGCTCTGCGAAAGGTTTCGAGAGAAGAATATTGTAGAAAAGCTGGTAGATACGAATACCACGACGCTCTGCTTCCGTTGTAATAAAAGAGAACATGTCACGATTCTGCTGAAGCTGCTCATCGCTAACCTCAACGGCAAAAGGATAATCTTCCAGTTTTACAAGCGAAGCAAAAGGATGACCGTTCCAAAGATAAACGGAGTTCATGTTTGCAGCAGCAAGCATATCAAGATATTCTATCCAGAGATCCTTATCGTAAAACCAAGGGAAACTTTCCTTCGTATAAGGATATTCATATACCTTTCTGCCCGGAAGATATTCTGTTTTCTGTATGCCAAGACAAGCTCCTCGTAGAACCATCTCCGGCTTATCGCAAATGGTTTCCGAAAAGTCTAACGTACCATTATCACGATAATACTCAAGCAAACGGTTAGCACCATAAATCCAACCGGCACCAGAAGAGATGATACTGATAGTCTTTCCCTTACGATGGAGAACGAAAGCTTCAGGTCCCTCTAAATCTCCCTTAAAGGGAGACTTTTTGTCAGCCAATACAAACTTGAAGTTGTAGCCTTTGCCTTCAAGCGAAGCAATGCGCGAGGCTGCGTACTGCGCCTGAGGATTGTTTTTTGGGGCAGTAATCTTCGCGAAGGATGGAAGAGTTAAGAGTAAAAGGGCTATAAGGAAGAATGGCTTTGCTTTCATACTATTAATTTGGAAAAGAAGCCACATGGCTTCTTTAATATTGGTAATTATCTTTGTTTGTAGGGCGAGGATTTCCGAGCCGCGATTCAGGTTTTATTATGCGGTGAAACGGCTCGGAAGGTTTAGCTCGGCGGCCGAAGGGAAAGCCAAATCCTCGCCCTACAAACTAAGGTTAAATCGTAAGTCTCTTTAATATTTCCTCGGCTTCTTTAATGAGCGGTTTCTTGGTAGTTTAACGACGCCGTGAGGCGTCGTTTCCTATATTTCAATGCAGATTTCTTGGTTTGCAGGTATTTGGACCTGCCTGTCGCCAATGATAAGCTTGCCGCCTTCAGCATAGCTCTTCACGGTGACCTGCTCTTTGTTCATCTTTATATAAACGCAACCGAAAGGTGTTGGCACGGTTCCTTCCATCTCGTTCAAGCCACCGAGGTTTGGACGAACTTCAAATGTTTTGTAGCCAGCAGAGGTTGGTTTTACTCCGAGGTAATACTTGCCAAGAAGATAGATAGGACTAGCTCCCCAAGCATGACAGAGAGACTTTCCATAAGGTCTGCCATACATAGCGTATTTCTCTGCACCATGCTCGCCTGGAACATACTTCTCCCAGAACGAAGTGGCACCTTCTTCTATCATTCCTCCCCAATACTCAAGCATTTCCTTCATCACCTGTTCGTGACGTCCGAGCATACACATTGCCTCAAGTTCGTAGAAACGCATGTAAGGAGTCGTAATCTTCAGCACATCGTCATTGAAGAGAACATTATCCGCCACAGCCTTCTCCTTTTCCTTGTCAAGATAATTGAAGATTACGGCAAACATGCTGCTGAACTTAAACACATCTTCCTCACCACGCTTATGAACAATTGCTTTCTTCTCCTCATTCCAGAAGAACGGCAGAAGCTTTGCGCGAAGATCTGCTGCAAGAGTCTTATATTTACTAATCTCATCTGCGTCAGCACAAACAACCTCAGCAACAAGAGCTATGCTTTCAAGAGAACGGCAGAAGAGGATCTGCTCGAAAGAGAGTTGACCGGTCTTGTCCATTGGTTTATCTGCCCAATCGATGAAAACCCAGTCGCCAGTCATGCCTTGAACCATACCATCTTCGTCTATTCTTCCAAGCACGTAGTCCATCATAGTTTTCATGTTCGGGTAAATTTGCTGAAGGAAAGCGCAGTCGCCAGAGTAGAGATAATAGTCGGCAATGGAGTTAAACCAATAGAAGGTGTAGTCCATTATCGTGTTGATGTGGCTCGTGATAGGAGCTTTTCCGCCAAGAAGCCAGATTGTACGCTTTACGGTTTCGCTATCATTGAAGAGATAATAGTTCATCAGATAACTCTGAGCAGCATCACCACTCCAAACCCAGCGGTCACGCTTGATTCCATCAATGAAGAATTCACGTGTTGTAAGCTGCATCGTATAGACGCCAATCTCCCAAATCTTGTTCAGAAGTTCGTTGTCGCAATGGAATGTACCTTGCTCCTTTTCAGGAAGATATTCGTATTCAAGCGTGAGAGAATCAGCAGATGTCTCGTCTTTGCAAACAATGTTCACATAACGAAGAGCCTTTGAATTACTAAGCGTATAACTGTCGCCAATGAGCATTTCGTTCAGCTGGTTTGTGGAGTAATCAATGACGCGAACAATAGAATATTCCCCTTCACCTTCTTCCATCACTTCAAGCATATCGTAAGTCTCGCAGTGGTCGTGGTCGAGTGCTTCTTCTTTGCTTTCGCCGTAGTAAAGGAACACCTGACCATTGCCTTTGATAGCTTTGATGCAAGGATAGCCGAAAGTCTCTTTTCCGAAGTCATAGAGCAAACTTCCGTCAGTCTGCTTTTCAGCAGAAACGGACTGTATTTCTTCTCTGTCAAGCATGAACTCCGAAGGCAGAGAATCCATATCGTTGAAATTCCAATATCCCGCCTTCTGATAGATTGTAGCAGAAGTGTCGGAAGCCTTTCCGCTTTCGTCTATCCACTCCTTGTCTTCGTAAGTCACATTCCATTCTGCGCCAGTGTTTATTGTCTTTCCTTCAACGAAAAGAGCAGGCGGAGTAATCTGATTGTGCACCTTGATGTTTATCTTATGTTCACCCTTCGTTATCATCGTACGATAAGGCATACCGAAGAGCATCTTTCCGTCAATCTTCACATTGTAATCACCTTCCGTAACAATCGTAATCTCTTCATCTTCAGAAAGATTTACAGTTGTCGAGAACTCTACTGTCACATAGTGAGAGTCTTGTTTCCAGAATGGAGGAAAGTATGCGCCGCGATCTGTACGACGATTATTCATCTTATTTCCCAGCCAGATCTCGTAATCGCCAGGATACCATATCCATGTTGCCATAATTTCATTTACAATTTACCATTTACAATTTACCATTATAATTTAGTCATCTGTACATTTCGGGATTCCTGACAAAATGAAAGTCTGTCCCAATGATAATTGTAAATGGTAAATTGTAAATTGTACATTCTTTACACGCATCCAATAATCTCGTGAATATCTTTCACGCCGTGATTGTCAAGCCATTCGTTTATACCGATGGCAACCTTCTCTGAGATTGCTGGGTCAAGGAAGTTTGCTGTGCCTATTTCAATGGCAGTAGCTCCAGCCATCAGGAATTCGATGGCATCTTCTGTAGAAGAAATGCCGCCAAGACCAACAATAGGAATCTGCACAGCCTTGTTCACCTGATTAACCATTCTTACAGCAACAGGCTTTACACAAGGTCCGCTCAGTCCGCCTGTACCGATGGAAAGAACAATCTTGCGTTTCTCTATGTCTATCTTTGTTCCCATAAGCGTGTTGATAAGCGAAACAGCATCAGCTCCTTCTGCCTCAACAGCCTTTGCTATTGAAACGATGTCTGTCACGTTTGGCGACAGCTTTACGATGAGAGTCTTCTTGTAAACCTCGCGAACAGCCTTTACAACGGAAGCAGCACCTTCACAAGAAGTACCGAAAGCCATGCCACCCTGCTTCACGTTCGGACAGGAGATGTTCAGTTCTATGGCTGGAATATTCTCCAGTTCGTTCACTCTGGCAGCACATTCAGCATAGTTATCTGGAGCATTTCCACTTACGTTGACAATCATGTTCGTGTCAATATCCTTAATCTTCGGATAGATATTCTCGCAGAAATAATCCACGCCTTTGTTCTGAAGACCCACACAATTAAGCATTCCCATTGGAGTTTCTGCCATGCGAGGATAGTCATTTCCTTCGCGTGGCTGAAGAGTAGTGCCTTTTACTATCACGCCACCAATGCTTGCAAGGTCCATAAAGTCAGCATATTCTATGCCGTAGCCGAAAGTTCCAGAGGCTGTCATCACTGGGTTTCTAAGTGACAGCTCACCTATATTAACTTGAAGATTTGCCATATTTTTGTTACTATTGTATTGATTGAGCTCTTTTGCTGAAGAGTCTGTTTATGAATATTCTGATGTTATCGTAAGCAGAGAGTTCCTCCGTGTGAGTAGCTTCTGCAAACGTCATTGTTGAAGCATCTCCGTGCTGATCAGGGAAGATGATAATAAGGTTCTTTCCCGTGAAGTGTTGCGTAAGTTCTTCCGGCAGACGCTCCTGAGCATTCTTGTAAGAGACGGTACCTTTTCTGGCTGTCACAACAACGAAGAGATGGTCTTCCTTAATTGTTGAGGCTAGGGCAGGCATCTCGTTCCAATGCTCCATATTAAAATATTGAACACGCACGCGCGGGTGCATAGACTTCATATATTCGCGGATAAGTTCCGTCGTGTCTCCACGGGCATTATAGTTAATGCCACATTCAAGGTTTTCTGCCAAACGCGAAAGTCTGTCAAGATAACGGTAGAAGCCAGGCTCATATTGAGAACGCGAAGGCACAGCTACGTGAATCTTTCTTATCGTGTTCAGCGGAGTATGTAGTCTTGCCATGATAATCTGGCGGTTTAGACCGTTGAAAAGGCTCTGGTGGAACTGTCCCCAGAACTTTGCGGAAATTTCCTTGTGCATGTGAAGACCGATAATGATCTCGGAAGCCTGAAACTCATTGAAGGCATGCTTGATGCCATTGGCTATATTCGCTGCTATACGAACCTGAGTCTGCATCATCACGTCGGCAGAACTGGCGTGTTTCGTAATCTGTTCTAGGAGCTTTTCTCCAGTTATCTGGTTGCGGCGCATGTTCTCGTCGTCATAGACAACGTTCAGTCCGACAATGCCACGATTCAGCTTTGGATTTCTCATCAGTAGAGCAAGCGATACAAGGCTGTTGGCATATTCCGGATATTTCACAGGAACAAGGAATTTCTCGTCGTCGTGCTCTTCATCTGTAGGAGCAAACTCAGCGTCGCGAAGCACAATCTTCTGAGCCGAATGTTCCGTCAGCAAGGTAGAAATTATACAAGTGAAGAGAATCATTATCACAACTCCATTCAGGAGCTCTTCTGACACGAGAAACTCGCCATTTCCCATCTCCATTCTCAGTCCTACCATAACCATGGCGATAGCTCCTGCAGCATGAGCGGAGGTAAGTCCGAACATCATGTGACCGGAAGAAAGTGGCAGTTTAAATCCAAGGCAGGCAATATAGGAAGCAATAGCTTTACCGAAAGTGCCGAAGAACACCATGCAAAGCACAATCCATATCAGTCCCTCTTTCTCAAAGAGCAGATTCAGATTTATCAGCATTCCTACTCCGATGAGGAAATAAGGAATGAAGATAGCATTACCGATGAACTCTATTCTGTTCATCAGGGCAGATACATGAGGTATATAGCGGTTCAGGATGAGTCCGGCAAAGAATGCTCCAAACACGCCTTCTATTCCGATGGCTTGCGAAAGAGCAGCAGACAACACCACGACCGACATTACGAAGACATACTGCATGACGGTGTCGCTGTAGCTTCTCAAGAACCATCTTGTCAGCTTAGGCATTAGCCATATCATACCGCCGCAGAAAGCCACGAACTTCAGGAAGAATATTCCCCAGAACCACACGCCGCCGTTGCCTTCATGATAGGCTACGAGTGTAGCAAGTACAATAAGCGAGATAAGAAGCGAGATCATTGTTCCGCCTACACTCAGCGTGACGCTCGGCTTCTGCTGCAGACCGTATCTGCCGACTATTGGATAAGCCACAAGCGTGTTTGACGACATTATGCAACCCAGCAGAACAGACGTAAGGATGTTGTAGTTTAGAACCCAACAGAATGTGACGAAGGTCAGCACAAAAGGGATTGCAAAAGAGAGCAATCCGAATATCGGGATCTTCGTCACATTCTTTCTGAGTCCGTCCATGTCCATCTCCAGTGAGGCGAGGAACATGATGTAGTAAAGTCCTATTTTTCCAAACATCTCGAACGAGTCGTCTCGCTCAACGATGTTCAGTCCGTATTCACCGATAAGTACTCCGAAGAGCACCATGCCGATGATATGCGGAATACGCAATTTACCCATGATTATCGGTGCCAGAAGGATAATCAGAAGCACAGTGAAGAACACCCATGTGGGATCCTGTAATGGGAGATATTGCGTTATATAATTCATGGTAAAGCGGAGCTTCGTTTCCGGGAAGGTTACCCTATCGCATTACGCCGCGATTAGACGTCTTGCAGAAATTGATTATCATGTCAATCTCCTTCGGACGATTTTCCATTGCTTCGAGCATAGCGATGCCTTCGTTGAGAGTTGGCGCACCATAGAGAGTGCGGTAAGCATCATGGATAGCTGTTATTGTCTCGTTTGAGAAACCTCGGCGACGCAGGCCAATGAGATTTACACCACAATAGTGAGCAGGTTCCTTGCCGACAACGATAAACGGAGGAACATCCACAGAAAAACGCGTACCGCCCTGGATGATGCCATAGCCGCCAACTTTGCAGAACTGATGTATAAGGACACAAGCAGAGATTATAGCGAAGTCCTCAATGATAACCTCTCCTGCAAGTTTCGTCGTATTACCGATGATGCAGCCATTGCCAACGACACAATCGTGACCGATGTGCATGTTCTCCATCAGCAGGTTGCCGTTGCCAACCTTCGTCGTACCCTTTGATGCTGTACCACGAGAAATAGTAACATTCTCTCTGATTGAGTTATTGTTGCCAATCTCGCATATTGTATCCTCACCCTTGAACTTCAAGTCCTGAGGTTTAGTGGAGATACTTGCACCAGGGAAGAACTCATTGTTGTTACCGATGCGAGCGCCATACTGAATCGTCACACCATTCTTCAGCAGGTTGTTATCGCCAATTACGGTGTTTTCCTCTATTACGCAAAAAGGACCGATAATATTGTTATCACCAATTTTTGCATCAGGATGAATGATAGCGGTAGGATGTATCTGGTTCATAGCAGGTCGAGCTTATTTGTTTTTTACAATCTGAGCTGTGAAAGTAGCCTCTGAAACAACGTGATCTCCCACGAACATGTAGCCACGCATTGTAGAGATACCGTGACGCATAGGAGTGAGCATTTCCACGCGGAAGAGGAGCGTATCGCCAGGAACAACCTTCTGACGGAACTTCACGCCGTCTATCTTCATGAAATAAGTAGAGTAGCGCTCTGGCTCGTCAAGGGTGTTAAGGATAAGGAGACCACCACACTGAGCCATTGCCTCAATCTGAAGAACGCCTGGCATTACAGGTTCCTCTGGGAAATGTCCCTGGAAGAAAGGCTCGTTTGAAGTGATGTTCTTCACACCAACGATAGAGTTCGGACCTACAGCGATAACCTTATCAACGAGCTGCATTGGATAGCGATGTGGAAGAAGCTCACGGATGCGGTTAATGTCCATTACCGGTTCCTCGTTCGGATCGTAGATTGGAGCCTGAACATCATGCTTCTTTATCTCCTTGCGCATAAGGCGCGCGAACTTATTATTAATAGAGTGCCCCGGACGAGTGGCAACGATTCTTCCCTTGATAGGCTTTCCTATAAGAGCCATATCGCCAACAATGTCGAGGAGCTTGTGGCGGGTACATTCGTTCTCCCACTGCAGCGGCTTGTGCTGAATATATCCGAGGTTAGAAGCGTCCATGCGTGGAACTTTCAGAAGGTCTGCCAAGCGGTCAAGGTTCTCCTGAGTAGTCTGACGCTCGTAGATGATGATAGCGTTGTCCATATCGCCACCCTTGATAAGGTTTGCGCTGAGAAGAGGCTCAATGTCGCGGAGGAAGACGAATGTTCTTGCAGCAGCTATCTCTTTCTCAAAATCAGCCACATTCTCAAGCGTAGCAAACTGAGAGTTGATGAACTTGCTCTCGAAAGAACACATCGCTGTGATAGAGAACTCATCGTCAGGAAGGATTGTAATGCAAGAACCCGTTTCCTCATCCTTTACCTCAATCTTCTTGCGAATGATATAGAAGTCCTTTGGAGCAGCCTGTTCCTCTATTCCCACCTCCTTGATCTTATCAACATACATTACGGCAGAACCGTCAAGTATCGGGAACTCAGGACCGTTAACCTGCATCAGACAGTTGTCGATGCCCAAGGCGTAGAGCGCAGAAAGAGCATGTTCAATGGTAGAGATTCTGATGTCTCCCTTTCCAACGACAGTACCGCGACGTGTGTCAACCACATTCTCAGCTATTGCGTCAATAACTGGTTGACCGTCAAGGTCGATACGCTGAATTCTGTATCCCGTGTTCTCAGGAGCAGGGTTGAAAGTCACGGTGAGCATCAAGCCTGTATGCAGACCTTTGCCGCACATAGAGAAGCTGCCCTTAAGGGTATTCTGTTTTGTATTCATTTGAAATATATTATTTGTCAGAAGTGTTAAGTTTCTTTTTCAAGTCGTTTATATCCTTGTACATGTCTGGCAAGCGCTTCATCAGAGCCTGAGTCTTCATGAACAGTTTAAGGTCCATGGCAAGCGTTCCCATCACCTGCGCACCGTCCTCAAGGTCGCCGAGCACACCAGTCTGAGCACCCACCATAACGCGGTCGCCAATCTTATGATGACCAGCGAAGCCAGCCTGACCTCCGAACATACACCAAGAGCCGACCTTCTCGCTACCAGCTATGCCCACCTGAGCAGACATGACGGTGTTTTCGCCTACTTCCACGTTATGAGCTATCTGAACAAGGTTGTCCAGCTTGACACCCTTGTGGATGAGAGTCTGTCCCATCGTAGAACGGTCAATGCAAGTGTTAGCACCTATTTCCACATTATCTTCTATCACCACGATGCCAATCTGCGGAATCTTCTGGTAGCCATCAGGGTTAGGAGCGAAGCCGAAGCCGTCAGCACCAATTACGGAACCCGCATGAATAGTCACGTTGTTGCCAAGCTTACATCCGTGATAGATAGTCACATTAGGATAGATCTGGCAGTTGTCGCCAAGAGTAACGCCATCGCCGATGCAGGCATGAGGATGAATCACGCAGCCCTTGCCCAGTTTAGCACCTTTGCCGATGTAAGCGAAAGCTCCGACATAGCAGTCTTCTCCAACCTGTACCTCAGCGTCAATGAAAGCAAGCGAATCTATACCAGTCTTCTTTGGTTGGAGCGACTGATAGATTTGAAGAAGGCGAGCTACAGACTCGTAGGCGTTTGCCACTCGGATAAGGGTTGCCGCTATAGGCTTGTCAAACTGAGCATCCTCGTTCACAAGCACAACACTCGACTTTGTCTCATAGATATAGTTCGTATATTTCGGATTGGAAAGGAAAGAGATACAGCCTTCCCTACCCTCTTCTATTTTCGCAAAATCCCATACCTCAGCGTCCGCATTTCCTTCAACGCGACCCTGTATAAGCTCTGCTATTTGATTTGCTGTAAATTTCATAATTTATTCTTTTTTCGCGACAAAATTACATTTTTTTACGGAAACTAGCAAGCATTCAGTAAGTTTTCTTACATTTTGGGGGTATTTTGTGCAAGTTTTTCAACTATTTTTCGGTAAAAAGAGAGAATAATCAGTGTACCTGCTATAAAATATCCCCAACTTTCGGGTCACTTTACCTTGGAAAAATATATTTTATATATCGTTGCCTTATTTTTGGAACCATATACTCTTAGACTGATCTTTATTCACAAGATAATTGTGGTAGAAATAAATTAAACAAGTTACGCAAGTCTTGAATAACTAATGCAACTAAAATGTAATTGCGAGAAAACTTGCGTAACTTGTGTTTATATTTCATTCCAATACAATTCGCTTGATATATGTGGCGAATTGTATATAACCGCCTTAATTTTTAAGCGGCTACTTATTTTCAGATGTGATTGACTTTACATCATAGGGCGTCCGCCGCCATAGCCACCGCCGAAGCCTCCGCCTCCGTTGCGCCACTGACCTCCGCCGCCAGGCATACCACCAGGACCGCCCATTCCTTGACGGGCATTCTTGCCGCCGAAAGCATTGAAGCGGAATATGGCGTGGAGCATGATGTAAGAAACAACATTATTGTTGCGACTCTCACTCTGCTGGATGGCAGAAATAGTACGAGAGAGGTTACTCTGCTGATGGAGAATGTCATAGAACTGGAGGGAAACAACGAGAGGCTTGCCTTTAAGGAACGACTGTGATATCTGGGCATTCCAGAGAAGTTCGCTTGTGTTTGCCTCTGCGCTGAGATAACCACGACGGAGAAGGGCGTGCATATTCGTAGAGAAGGCTGTTCCCCAAGGTGTAGTAATCTGGATGTTACCACCGAAGCGCCAGTCCTTTGTGTCACGGTCGTTATTGCTCTGAAGCATGTTGCGTACGCTCTCATAGCGAAGGGAACAGTCGAGTTCAATCTCAAGCCAGTCATTACGATAACCAACGCCAAGACGCTCTGTAATGCTTGCGTTCTTAGCCGTATTCTTCTGAGAGTCAGCCTTGGCATTCAGCGCAAGGTAACTAACGCGATTAGAGTAGCCGAAGTCGGTATTTGTTCTTGTAAACCATACGCCAGCCGAGTCAATAGAGCAGTTGTAGCCTAAGCCGGCATTGAAGTTCCAGTTGCCGTCGATGTTTTCAGGTCTTGTAGTGCGACCACCGGTCTTCTCGTCGTATGTCACCATATTGCTAATGGAGTTGTTCGTAGTGGAGAAACGCACATTAGCCTGAATGTTCTGCTGATGACTGCTTATGTAATTATTATAGAAAGCATTGAGGTTCTGCGTGAATGCAGGCTTCAATCCAGGGTTACCCTTCGAGATGTTGAGAGGGTCTGAGTCGTCTGTGATGTCAAGGAGGTCAGAGATAGAAGGCTGACTTGTGTTGGCACGATAAGACATACGCAGACGATGTTGCTTAGAGAAGTTGTAGCGGAAGTCGAATGTAGGAGCGAAGTTGAATACGCTGCGAGTAGTGTCAACCTTTACGCCCTGATAATCCTGAATGAACTTAGAAGAGAGCGGCTGGAACATTACACCTGCATTGAGCTGATAATTCTCACGAATCATGCGGAATGTAAGGTTGATGTCCTGTGTATAATTAGAATATTCAGAATAGCGGCTGAGGCTTTTATCCTCATATTTCTGATAACCACCAGGCACTCTTCCGAGATAATCATCCCACTGACGATATTGAGGAACGATGTCGGAGAAGTCTATGCCGAGCGATTTATTAGAGAAGTCGTATGTAGCGCGGTCGCTCTTGTTGAAGTCGTAAGAGTACTTGTAAGAGAACTGCAAATAGGTACGAGGGAAGATTGGTTCGCTGTAGGTAAACTGTGCGCTGTAGTTGTATCGCTTAGAAGGCGTCACGTTGTAGCGGTAAGTGTGGTAAGTGGAGTCATTTCCCAGAGCGTCCTTAACCTGATAGAGATAGACTTCATTGGCAGTCATAGACTGTGAGTCAGAATCTGTTATACCACCGTTCAACTGGAGAGTGATGTTTCGTCCTGTTTCGCTGAGGCGCTGATTAATCTGGAACATACCACGAAGGTTTGTTGACTCAGAACAACTGAGACCATTGTTGCTTCTCTTGTTGACGAAATCGTCAGCCGAGTCGTCAGCCTTCTTGCTGTTGAAGGTCTCTGTATCGCTGAAATTACGTCCGTCGTTAGTAGAATAAGAGAGAGAAGGACGGAACATGATGTTAGTGTTCTCCCATGGAGTCCATTCCAGACGGAGCTGACCGTTCCAAGAGTTGGAGCGAGAGAATCGCTTGCTGTCAGAATTAGTGTATTTACCATTCTGGATCATGAAATTCTCCGACCAGCTTGTAGTACGAGTGTCGCCGTTGTTATGATTCCAACGGATGGAAGCGTCCATCTTAAACTTCTTGATGTCGAGGTTATAGTTCACGCCGACCATCTTAGAGATATTGTCGCCAGCTCCACCGCCACCGCCGAAGCCACGACCACCACCTCCTCCAGGGAATCCGCGGTCGTTGGTATTATTGGCGCTTGCCATACCCATAATCTTATGCTGATCCTGGAAATAACCGCCGAAGACACGCTCCGCGAAACGGTCTTCAGTACCGATGCCGAGGTCAGCATTAATCATAGTTCCCTTGTTCATACCCCTCTTGATACCAAAGTCAAGAACGGTTTCTTCTTCACCATCCTCAATACCGGTAACGCGGGCAAGGTCACTCTTCTGGTCATAGGTCTTAATCTTGTCAATGATAGAAGTAGGGAGATTCTTGAGCGCAGTCTTAGTGTCGCCGGTCATGAATTCCTTACCGTCAACGAGGATCTTCTTAACGGTCTTTCCGTTGATCTTCACGCCTCCGTCGTCATCAATCTCAGCACCTGGAAGCTTTGCTACGAGTTCTTCTATGACGCTACCCTCAGGAGTCGTAAACTGAGCTGCATTATAAACAACGGTGTCTGCCTTAACCATAACCTTAGGTGCCATTGCCTTTACGACAACTTCCTCCATGCTATAGTCGCGCCAAACGCCTTCTTGAGCAATTGAAATTGAGTCTCGCACGAACTTCGCGCGAGACTCGATACTATCTTCCTTTACTTTTTTAAGCGAGTCGGTTACAGATTGAGCCTTAATCTTCACAGAGTCAGCGATCTGTGAGGCTGGAGAGACAACAGAATGGTTGCCTACCTCAGCCTGTGCCGACACTTTTAAGACTGCAATAGCAGCCACAAACAACATAATTAACCTTTTCATAACACTTGTATGACCACAAGGAAAATGAAAAGTAAAAGTAAAGGGAGAAAAAAGTTGTGATTTTACACTTTTTAAGTTTTCATAAAAGCAAAACCGACAGCAGCTATAAGGCAGACAAAAGCTGCGATATGGTTCCAATGAAGGCTTTCGCCCTTGAACATGAACATAGCGACAATGGTGAAGACCGTCAGGGAAATGACTTCCTGAATAATCTTAAGCTGGAAGAGCGTGAAGGGTCCGCCGTTGCCTACGAAGCCAATCTTGTTTCCTGGCACCTGAAGGCAATACTCAAAGAAAGCAAGTCCCCAGGAGAATAATATAACGCCGATAAGCGGCCATCCGTCAGAGATCTTCATGTCGCTGAGCTTGAGATGACCGTACCAAGCAAGTGTCATGAATACGTTAGAACCGATGAGAAGGAGTATGGTATATAATGCATTCATAGGATTAATCCTTCTTCTTATATATAATATTGTTCGCGCCCGAGGTGATCTTCAGTCGGTCGTGGTTCTCCTTTATGAACGATTCTATATGTCTGACGCGCTTAGGCTCAAGAATCTCGTCCACAGCAATAAGGATACCTGTTTCCTCTACGTCACCGAAACCGTCGTTAATGGCTGTTCCGAACATTTTCATCGTAGGAGAAAGTCCCATGTAGGCATTCACAAGCGGCGGAATGTTGTAGCCCATGCCACGGACAGCTCCGTTGAGAATCTTATAGTCTTCCTTGAAGTCTCTACCGGAGAACACTTCAGCCAAGTCATTCTCGTCAGCTTCAAGCTTCAGCGGATTCATAGGAATGACAAGATTTTCCGAATCAGAGAAATGCTTCTTGAGGAAATAGAGAATCATGTCACGACCAAGACGGATGTAAGAAGGATACATGGTCATCTTGCCGAAAAAATACTTCACGTTAGGCTTGATGACGGTCAGAGCTCCAAGTCCGTCCCAAAGATTATCAAGGGCGAAAAGGCTCTTTGCGCCCATCTTGCTGCTCTGATAGTCAAGCGTAACGAAGGAGCGGCCAAGCTCAATCGTGTAAGGCATGTAGTCGCGGATGAACTTCTCGGAGAACTTGTACATGTGGCTCGTTGCAAGAATAGGCTGACCTTCAGCGTCATAATCAACATCTGTGCCGAGAATATAACGGTAACCACCTATGATTTCCTCTTCATCAGGATTCCAAACGATGAGCTGCTTGTAGCAGTTTTCGCAGGTGTCGAACTCATCAAGGTCAAGCTCCTTGCCTGTTCCGCCACCAGCCTCGCGAAAGACGATCTCGCGCAGACGACCTATCTCGCGAACCACATTCGGAGAATCATGATGAGTAACAATGTAAATCTTGTTATTGCTCTTATTTGTCAATCGGAGCTGTTTATCAGGAGTAAGCTCAGACTTCAGCAGCTCTTTGCTGATGGGTGCAATTATCGTTTGTTCCATATTTATGAAGTGGAGAGAAGAATCCCCACGGTTTTTTGATGTCTAGTTGTAATTATTATTCAGCCAGTTCGTAAACCTTTCCCCTTACGAACTGAGCCCACTCAGTAGCAGACTTGCTCTTGTCGAACGTTTCCCACGGAATAGGCTTTCCGATGGTTATCTTGAAGGTCTTATGGACATTCTTGTACATTTCATCAACAAGGAAGAGCATGGCAGGATTGAATTTCAGATGCAATGCCTTGGCTATGTTTGCTATGCGATAGAACTTGTCGGAATTCTGCCCAGAAAAATGGATTGGAACGACATCTCGCTTCGTATGGATGCTCTTTGAGATGAAGGTCTTCGTCCAAGGGAGGTCCTGAATCTTTCCGTCAATCTTGCGAGAACAGAGTCCAGCAGGGAACATCAGGACGTGATTGTCGCTCTTGAAGCATTCATTGACCAATCGAGGGAAATCACGGCTCTGATTGCCCGTCTTGTTTATCGGAATACAGAGAGGAGCAAGACCAGGAAGATTCATGAGAAGGTCGTTGACGAGGTATCGGAAACGGCTATCGTAGCGTTTTCCGATGATGGAACCAAGAGCCACGCCATCAGCTCCTCCAAGAGGATGATTGCTGACGAAGGTGTAAAGGCTGCCGTCAGAATCGTCAGGGAAATTCTCAGCACCTTCCACTATGAGGTTAGAATCAAGATAACGGACACATTCCTCAAGCCAAGGCGTGCCAACAAGGTGACGACTTTCCCAGAGGTACTTGTTCACTTCGTCTTCGTGAATAATCTTTATGAGCCAGTTGACAAGGAATGAAGGCACAAACTTTGCCTTTGCGCCCAACTTATCGTTGAGGATTTTTCTGATGTCAATGGTTTTTTCCGAGAGTTCCATTGTTCTAAGGTCTGATTGTTTTTTATTACTCCAAAATACGCGGCAAAATTACAACATTTATTTTTTATTCCGCAAAATATTGCACAAAATTTTGTTTTTATGCGCATATTCACTACATAAAACAAATTATTAATTCAGAATAAAAGCAAAACAAATAACTTTGCGGTCGAAAAATAGGCAATAATTATAGAAAAGATGGACGTTCTCTCTCTTATAGAAAAATACTATGCTGACAACGCAGAGCTTCACCAGCTGCTACTTCGCCATAGCAAGGATGTGGCAGAAAAAGCCCTGGCAATAGCCGACTGTCATAAGGAACTGGACATAGACAGACAGTTTGTATATGAAGCTGCCATGCTCCACGACATCGGCATCTTCTTGACCGATGCTCCCGGCATTCATTGCCACGGCGAGAAACCCTATATCTGCCATGGCACTCTCGGCGCAGAACTGCTGAGAAAGGAGGGTCTGCAAAAACACGCAAGAGTGGCAGAAAGACACACAGGAGCTGGCATCACAGCGGAAGACATTAAGGCTCAGAACCTGCCTCTGCCAGAAACAGACCTTTTGCCTGAAACAACAGAGGAGAAACTGATATGCTATGCAGATAAGTTCTTCTCAAAATCTCATCCGGAGAAAGAGAAAACGCTTGAAGGTGCACAACGTTCTCTGCAGAAATTCGGTGGTGACACGATCAAGCGTTTTGAAGATATGGTCGAGATGTTTATTTGAACAAAGAGAAGTTGACGCTTCCGTAAGCTCTGTGCTCCAAGAAGCGAGGATGGGTTGAGAAGTCGTTTGTCTTGCCATGTTCAAAGACGAAGATTCCGTCCTCGGCAAGAAGGTCGTTGCCTAGAACGAGGTCAGGGATCTCTGCGAGATTCTCCAGGGCATAAGGCGGATCGGCGAAGATGAAGTCGAACCTTATGTGACAACTCTTTATGAACTTAAAGACGTCTCCCGTTATAAGGTTGCATCTCTTCTCGCCAAGCTTCTCCATGCATTGACGGATGAATCTGGCGTGGTCACGATCTTTCTCCACGCTGACCACCTGCTGACATCCACGGGACAGCAATTCTAGGGAAATGCTACCCGTTCCGGCAAAGAGGTCGAGAGCTACGGCATCTTCAAAATCCACATAGCTTCTCACTACATTAAAGATGTTTTCTTTAGCGAAATCAGTTGTTGGTCGCGCCTTGAATGAACGCGGCACATCAAAATGACGACCTTTATATTCTCCTGTAATTATTCTCATCTTTGGTATTTATTTGTGGATTTATTGCTTCAAGCCATATCACTTATATTCTTTACGAACTCAGCGAGCAGGGTGTGGAGTTCATCTTTGAACATGACTTCGCCCTGAATGACGATTTCGTCCTTCAATTGCTTATAGCCTAACTGCTTATAAACACTTAGCAGAAGGAAGGCGCAGTCTTGCGATGTCGTGATATCATATTCGTTGAAAAAGAGGAGTCTGCCCTGCTTGAAAGCATAAGCGTACATCATCTTGTCATAGAAGGACGCATAAAGCTTCTGTTCTTTATATTCCGCCATCTTTTCCTTCTGGAAGAAGTCGACTGCTATGTGACGGAAAGAACATTCCTGAAAGTTGTCTTCCAAGACTGTAAGGAGATCTTTGCTGAGAGAGAAAAGAAAGGCTGTCTCAAGTTCCATGACGACATTCTGCTTCACAACAATATCCTCATCGGAAGTGGCAGTTATGGTGAGTTTATACAACTGATCTGCGTCTTCCTCCTCCGTCATTGCTTCAGGCATCAGCACTACGGGAGTTGCAATGTAAACGACAGCCTCGTCATCCTTGACATCATGCACCTTCAGAGCCTCGCGCATGTTTGCCGCAACACTCACACCAACAACCTGCTTATAGCTCTTACCGATGGTTGGGAAGATTATTTCGTCTCTTGTAATTCTTATTTCCATTATCTAAGTAAGTGGTCATATTTATTTAATCAAGAATTAGTGAATTCGTGAGTCTTTTTCTTTTGAATTTATAAGAAGGAGTTAAACTTCCGAATGGACAAATCACTAATTCACAAATTCTTGAATCTTTATTCGAATACGATTTCCACCTCTCCGGTATATTCGCCCTTTGACCAAACAGGAGCTGCGGAAGGTCCGTTGAGGTCTGTGCCATTGACTTTGTTTCTCACAGCAGGGATGACCTGAATAAGCGAAATGCCTGTCTGCGGGAGTGTGTAGAGAAGTTCGTCGCGTCCATCACGAGGCTGGAACACGCCAACGATGTTTTCCGGCTTGAGGCCTTCCGCCTCGAACATAGCAGGGCAGTTTGGCTTAAGCATGACAGAGCCAGAACCGCTGCCAGTCTTAACATTGAGCTTCATCCATTGAACGTCTGAGAAATAGCCCTTGAACTCAGGATAGTTGAAGGTCTCGCCAGGAACCGGGTCGTTGTAATCATTATCCCAAATGCCGTACTGAGGACCATGAAGGCGATTCTTCCATACGCGGTAAGGTCCGTTGCCGAGCCACTTCTTAGAGAGCATGTCAGGCTCTTCCATCTCGAACTTCACACCCATGATGTCAACAACGCCATTGAAGGTGTAAGAGAACTGCATTAATGCCTTACCGTCAGGAGCAATCTTCCATACGACCTGATCAATAGCCCCGAGCTTATACTCAGCCACAACGACTGTGGTGTCTTTGTCGCCATCATAGATATTGAAAGATTTCAGCGTAGGCTGGTCAGAAATCTCCTTGCGTGTTCCGTCATAGTTCTCACGACCAAGATAGTCGTATTCCTTGAACTTTGTCTTCATCTTCTCAGCATCCTTCACATCGTGAGAGAAATACTGGTCGAAAGAACGATCGTAACGGCGATAAGCGAAGAACTGCGGACCATTCTTCAAAGGATAGACTCCCTTCTTTGTCGTGACGGTCTTAAGAAGACCTGTCTTTGGACAGAACTCGTATTTTACGCCAGCTTTTTCTACTATATTTTCGCTGCGAGACTGCGAGGCTGAAGGGTCTAGGCGGCTCGGAAATCCTCGACCTACATTATTCTCTGCGGCAGTATTCATTTTGAAGCACCATTCATAGATTTCCTGACCGTACTTGTCTGTAGCCTTAAACTTCAGAGCTTCTGCGCCAGAAGGAGCCTTACCGATATTGAGTTTTCCTGTCTTGCCTGGAGCAACCTCCAAGCCGCTCATAGCACCATGCTTTATAGACTTGCCGTTTTCGCCATAAGTCATCCAGTCCCAATCAAACGTAATTTCCTCAAGATCAAGGAAATCGTAGCGGTTTTCCAGTTCCAAGATGCCGCTCTCAGCAACCTTTCCGCTCTTGATGTCAGCCTCATTATTAATAATGATAGGACTCCAGAGTTCCTTTACTGTCCAATAGCTACCTTCCTTCTCATGGTGAGGTCCCACGATACCATCTGCTGCATAATTGCCGACATTATCTATTCTGCCACCTTCATCCACGCGGACAACACCTTCATCAGCATAAGCCCAGATGAAACCACCCTGACAACGCTTCCATGAACGCATCAGCTGCCAGTAGTCGTAAAGTCCGGCACCGGCACCTCCGTCATAGAGAGCGTGGAGAAATTCCGTAGGCATGAAGATCTGCGGACGACGCATGTGCTCCTCTGTCTCGCCATAAGAACGATAATGCATTGTCTCATAACCAGAGAAATTGCCCTGAGGGTGAATGACAGGACGCTTCTGAAGAACATCCCACTTATGGAACTCGCCATCCAGTTCTGTGTTCCAACCACCTTCGTTGCCGTTACTCCACCAGATGATAGAAGGATGGTTGAGGTCGCGAGTGAGCATTTCCTCAACAAGCTTCACGCCGACAGCGGTCTCGTGATGTCCGTGCCAGCCTGTGAGTTCACTCATGACGTAAATTCCGAGGGAGTCGCAAGCGTCATAGAACTCGGGATCAGCAGGATAATGCGAAAGACGAACAGAGTTCATATTCATAGACTTTATCATCTTAACATCTTCTATATTAAGACGCTTAGAGAGTGTTCTTCCCGTCTCCGGCCAGAAGCTATGACGATTGACACCACGGATATTGACTTTCTTTCCGTTGATATACATGCCATCACTTTCTCTTGTTTCAATAGTACGGAAACCGAACTTATCACGCTGAACATGAAGGGTCTTTCCGTTTTTGTCAATAAGAGAGAACTCAACAGCATAACGATTAGGAGTTTCAGCCGACCAGAGCTTCGGATTCTTTACAGAAAGAGCAACCTCAGCCATGCTTGAACCGCCACGAATTTCGTTTGTCTGTTCTGCTACAACCTTACGAGACTGAAGGTCTGTAATCTTAGTCTTTATCTTACCTTGAACAGCAGCATTGAGGATTACGTTTGCACGAAACTTACCGTCAGCCTGACCATCAATAACGGTTCTCTCTATGTTTATGGCAGGTTTGCATTCTATGAAGACAGGTCGCCACAAACCACCAAAGTTCCAATAGTCAGCACGACGCTCAGAGAGATTTACGCCAGCATTCTTACTTTCCTTTGCAACTGTTACCTCGAGCACATTCTCCTTGTCACCAAAGAACACGCGATCCGAGACATCAGCCGTAATGCGATAGAAACCACCCTGATGAGAACCTACAGCCTTTCTGCCGTTTATCTTGGCAGACATATCCGTCATGGCAGCCTCGAAGATAAGGTTTATGTGATGGTTAGCCCATTCAGCAGGCAATTTAAACTTATACTTGTACTGACCTTCCTCGTCGGCAATGCCCTCAGGAAAAGCCTTTCCATAGAACTTCATGCCGTATTGGTATGTGCCGAACCCTTGAAGTTCCCAACAAGAAGGCACGCCAATCTTAGTCCATTTGCCAGAATTGTTTCCTCTCGTACAATAGAAGTCCCATTCCACCATATCGTCACAGCCATGGCCGGAGAGATATTGCAGTTGGGTTTCCACCGTATTAGGAGAAGATTGCTTATTAGTTTTAGCAGTCTGCTTCTGGGCAAAAGAGCCGAGAGCGAAAACTATTGAAGCACTCAGGATAAGGGTTCTTTTGAGGAAGTTCATATTTTCAAAGTAAATAAAATCAGTAACAAGGAAAAAACAAATATTCTGAAACTCTTGATAAACAAATAGTGATTATATAATTGCCTTTATTCTCCGACAGAAATCTTGCAGTCAGAGCCAGGAATAAGATTCTCGTCGATGATAACCTCTTCAGCAGAATCTACGGTGATGAAGCCCGTACGAGGATTCTTGATGCTCTTTATTCCGCCTTTTATGGTTGCCTTTACATCAGAATACTCGAAGGCAAGGTCTGACTCTGGGTCGAATGTGCAATCTTCAAGAACAAGACCTTCTGCATAGCAAAGAGGTTGGCTGCCTGAAATATGGCAGCGGACAAACTTTATATTACGGGAATGCCACGCAAGGAACTCGCTCGTAATCTTAGAGTCATAGATCACGCAGTTGTCTGCCTCCCAGAAAGCGTCCTTTGTATCAATTACCACATTGCGAAGAACAGCATTCTTCACATACTGGAAAGCATACTTTCCCTGAAAGTTCATATTTTCAATCTCTATGTTTTCGCTGCGAAGGAAGAAGTAGTCAGCCCCTCTCACATTGCAGTCAACAAGCTTTGTATCACGACAACTCCAGAAAGTCTCAAGGGCATTAGTAAAGTTTACGCGATTGAGGGTAACACGCTCTGTTTCGCGAAATGCCTTCGGACCTTCGACAAGGCTGTCATTCATCACAATATCGTAAGAATACCAGATGGACGCTCTACTTGGTTCTGCGATTGTACAATTATTCATTTCTAATCCGAAGATGCGCCAGAGAGCATAGTTTCCTTCAAAACGGCAATTAAGGGCTACAATATTAGAACATTCCTTTACACCAGATTCACCTTCAAGTATCATCACGTTGTCAATGACGAGGTCGTGAGAAGCGTAAAGAGGGCGTTCTCCTCCAAATTTAAAATCTTTTATGGTTTTCATCTATTCTTTAATGTAAAAATGTCATATTTGGTGCAAATTTAATATTTTTTCCCGAATAACCCAAAATACCCTTTTCAGAAAAATAAAGATATATCAAGAATTTTAACCGTATTGAAAAAACTTTCAAAAAAGTCAATAAACACTTTATTATTAATAATAACATTTCGTACTTTTGCACAAAATTTGTAGTCATACATATTTTAGGATTAATTGATTCACATCTTCAATAACACAATTATTACAACTTACACAATGGAACTTAATCTCCTTACTGCTATATCGCCGATTGATGGCAGATATAGAAGCAAAACGGAAAAACTGTCTGAATACTTCTCAGAGTACGCACTCGTTCGCTACAGAGTTAGAGTAGAGATAGAGTATTTCATCACTCTTGCAGAACTTCCTCTCCCACAGCTCGTAGGCGTGAAGGAGGCTGTTAATGGTGGATACGAGACACTTCGTGACATCTATCGCAATTTCTCTGTGGAAGATGCTCAGAGAGTAAAGGACATAGAAAGCATTACTAACCACGACGTCAAAGCAGTAGAATACTTCATCAAGGAAAAGTTTGACGCTATCGGCGGACTCGATAAATATAAGGAGTTCGTTCATTTCGGTCTTACTTCCCAGGATATCAATAACACAAGTGTTCCTCTCTCTGTAAAAGAGGCCATCAACGAGACTTTCGTTCCGCTTCTTCAGGAGCTCATCGACCAGCTTGCTGCCTATGCAGAGGAATGGAAGAATGTCTCTATGCTCGCAAAGACTCACGGTCAGCCAGCTTCTCCTACCAGACTCGGCAAGGAAATCATGGTTTACGTCTATCGTCTCAACGAGCAGCTCAACACTCTGAAGGCTTGCAAATATACAGCGAAGTTCGGTGGAGCTACAGGTAACTACAATGCCCACAACGTAGCTTATCCTGAATACGACTGGAAAGCTTTCGGAAATAAGTTCGTAAGCGAGAAACTTGGTCTTGAGCGTGAACAGTACACTACTCAGATCTCAAACTATGATCATCTCGCTTCTGTCTTTGACGCTCTCCGTCGCATCGGAACAATCATCATCGACCTTGACCGCGACTTCTGGATGTATATCTCTATGGAATACTTCAAGCAGAAGATTAAGAAGGGCGAGGTGGGCTCAAGTGCTATGCCTCACAAGGTAAACCCAATCGACTTTGAGAATTCAGAAGGAAACCTCGGTATCGCTGGCGCTCTTCTTGAATTCCTCTCACGCAAACTTCCTATCAGCCGTCTGCAGCGTGACCTTACAGACTCAACTGTTCTCCGAAACATCGGTACTCCTCTCGGTCACATGCTCATCGCTATGCAGAGCACTCTCAAGGGGCTCCGTAAGCTCATCCTCAACGAGCAGGCTCTCTTTGACGACCTTGACAACACATGGGCTGTCGTAGCAGAAGCTATCCAGACAATCCTTCGTCGTGAGGCTTATCCTAATCCTTACGAAGCTCTCAAGGCTCTCACACGTACAAACACAAAGATGACTCCAGAGATTATCCACGAATTCATTGAGACTCTCGAAGTCAGCGAAAGCGTTAAGGAAGAACTCCGCGTTATTACTCCACATAACTACACAGGAGTATAACTTCAGACAATCACAGAAATATAACCTTAAGAACCTTAAGTATTTTAATTTTTACTACTAATTATTAAGAGAATTAAGCATCTTTAGGAAAGAGATCAATAAATTACTAAATCAAAAAAATCAAAACTGAAAACATGTCAGACGAAATGAATTTGGAGTTTGATCACCACCTGGCAGGAGGTGACGAACATCGCAACAACGAAAGCCGTGAAGGCCGCGAAGAAAACAACAACTCAGGATACAGACCACAGCGTCAGCGCATCCGCACTCAGCGTCCAGCAGGTAGCAGCTATGGCGGCGGTTATCAGCGCGGAAGCTACAATGAAGGCGGATATCAGCAGCGCCCTCGCTACAACAACGAAGGCGGATATCAGCAGCGTGGCGGTGGTTATGGAAACAATCGTGGCGGTTACCAGCAGCGCGGAGGTTATCAGCGTGGCGGAAACTACAGCGAAGGCGGTTACCAGCAGCGTCCTCGTTATAATAACGAAGGCGGTTACCAGCAGCGCGAAAACTACACTCAGAACGAAGAAGGCTTCAACAATGAAGGCGGATATCAGCAGCGTCCTCGTTACAACAACGAAGGCGGATATCAGCAGCGTCCTCGCTACAACAACGAAGGCGGATATCAGCAGCGTGGCGGTGGCTACAACAATGGTGGCGGTTACGGTAATAACCGTGGCGGTGGCTACGGCAACAACCGTGGCGGAGGCTATGGTAATAACCGTGGCGGTGGCTATAGCAATAACCGTGGTGGCTACAACAACGGCGGCGGTTATGGCCGTCCACAGCAGCGTGGCGGATTTGGAGGCGGTCGTCAGGGTTATGATCCTAACTCAAAGTACTCATTCAAGAAGCGTATTGAATACAAGGAAGCAAATGTTGATCCAAATGCTCCAATCCGCTTGAACAAGTTCCTCGCTAATGCAGGTGTTTGCTCACGTCGTGAAGCAGACGACTTCATCCAGGCAGGAGTTGTCAAGGTTAATGGTGAGGTTGTAACAGAACTCGGAACAAAGGTTCTCCGTACAGATACAATCCTCTTCCACGACCAAAGCATTTCTCTTGAGAAGAAGGTTTACGTACTTCTCAATAAACCAAAGGATACAGTTACAACATCTGATGATCCTCAGAACCGTAAGACTGTTATCCAGCTCGTAGAAGGCGCTTGTCCAGAGCGTATCTATCCTGTAGGTCGTCTTGACCGTAACACAACAGGTGTTCTCCTTCTTACAAACGATGGCGATCTCGCTTCTAAGCTTACTCACCCTAAGTTCCTCAAGAAGAAGGTTTACCATGTTCAGCTCGACAAGAACGTAACAGCAGCTGACATGCAGCAGATAGCTGATGGCATTCAGCTTGAAGATGGCGAAATCCATGCAGACGCAATTGAATATGCTCACCCTACAGACAAGAAGCAGGTAGGTATTGAAATTCACTCTGGTCGCAACCGTATCGTTCGTCGTATCTTCGAACACCTCGGTTATCGCGTTATCAAGCTCGACCGCGTACTCTTCGCAGGTCTTACAAAGAAGAATCTCCGCCGCGGCGACTGGCGCTTCCTCACAGAGAAGGAAGTTGACATGCTCCGTATGGGCGCGTTTGAATAAAAAAGGTAATATGAAAAGAACAAAGATTGTTGAAGCTCTTGCTTCAGAAGGATGCGGACAGGACATCACAGTAATGGGATGGGTGCGCACTCACCGTAGTTCAAAGGCTGTTGACTTTATACAGCTTAACGACGGTTCTACAATAAAGAACATTCAGGTGGTTATTGAGCCACAGAAGTTTGACGCAGAAATGCTCAAGCAGATTACTACTGGTTCTTGTATCTCTGCCACAGGTAAGCTCGTTGCAAGTCAGGGAGCCGGTCAGGTGGTTGAGATTCAGGGCGAGTCTATTGAACTCTTCGGTGGTTGTGGTAATGACTATCCAATGCAGAAGAAGGGACAGACATTTGAATATATGCGCACACACGCACACATGCGCTTGCGTACGAACACTTTCGGGGCAATCATGCGTATTCGCCACAACATGGCAATGGCTATCCACACTTACTTCCATGAGCACGGATACTTCTATTTCCACACCCCACTCATCACAGCAAGCGACTGTGAGGGTGCAGGTCAGATGTTCCAGGTTACGACAAAGAATCTCTACGACCTCAAGAAAGACGAAAACGGTTCTATCATCTATGATGATGACTTCTTCGGAAAGCAGACTTCACTTACCGTTTCCGGACAGCTTGAAGGCGAATTAGGCGCAACTGCTCTCGGTCAGATTTACACTTTCGGTCCTACTTTCCGCGCAGAAAACTCTAACACACCTCGCCACCTTGCAGAGTTCTGGATGGTTGAGCCTGAGGTTTGTTTCATCGACCTCAACGACCTTATGGATCTTGAGGAAGATTTCATCAAGTATTGCGTACGTTGGGCTCTTGATAACTGTAAGGACGATCTTGAGTTCCTCAACAAGATGATCGACAAGAGTCTTATTGAGCGTCTTAAGAGTGTTGTTGACACAGAGTTCGTTCGTCTTCCTTATACTAAGGGTATTGAGATTCTTCAGGAGGCTATCAAGAACGGAAAGAAGTTCGAGTTCCCATGCAACTGGGGCGATGACCTTGCTTCTGAGCATGAGCGCTACCTCGTTGAGGAATATTTCAAGAAGCCAGTCATCATGACAAACTATCCTAAGGCTATCAAGGCATTCTACATGAAGATTGACGAAGAGAAGCCTATGTTTGACGGTAAGGAGATGGCTGAGACTGTTCAAGGAACAGACGTACTCTTCCCTTCTATCGGCGAGATCATCGGTGGTTCTGTTCGTGAAGAAAACTACGACAAACTCGTTAACGAAATCAATGAACGTGACATTCCGATGAAGGATATGTGGTGGTATCTTGACACACGTAAGTTTGGTTCTTGTCCACACGGAGGTTTCGGTCTCGGCTTCGAGCGTCTTATCCTCTTTGTTACTGGTATGCAGAACATTCGTGATGTCATAGCTTTCCCACGTACTCCTAAGACAGCAGAATTCTAATTGCAAAAACTATATCACAATGCCGCAGCGTACCGACACGTTGCGGCTGTTGTGTTTTTTTACGAAAAAACAACCAAACAAGAATACAATTTCGCAAAAGGATTATTTATAACTACCATAAAAACTAACCATCCATGAAGAAAAGCCTTTTAACCCTTATAATCATTTGGCTGGCAGCCTCACTTTCAGCTCAGACAGACAAGTACAATTATTTGTACAAAAATCTGCCATTTACTATGCCAAAAGTAAAAAGTGCTGTTATTCCAGAACGTACAATCTCTTTGGCAGATTACAACATCATCGGAGACGGTCTGACAAATCATCAGAAGACTATTCAGAAAGCAATTGATGAACTCAGTGCCAAAGGTGGTGGAAAGCTGATTGTTCCTCCAGGAACATGGCTTACTGGTCCGATCATTCTGAAGAGTAACATCAATCTCTGCATTAGCAAGGGTGCCATTCTGCTCTTTTCACCAGATATAAATGAATATAAGCTGATAGACACAAGCTATGAAGGTCAGCCTGCTCAACGCCACCAAAGTCCTATCACAGCTGTTGAATGTACAAATATTGCCATAACTGGCGAAGGACTTATTGACGGTAACGGAGAAGCGTGGCGACCTCTTAAGCGAGAGAAAGTTACTGACAGTCAGTGGAAAAGAATTACAGGAAACGGTGGTTTCTTCCGTCGTCCTACACTTTGGGCACCTGCCGAAAAGGATCTTGCCAGACCAGTAATGGTACATCTCGTCAAGTGTAAGCAGGTACTTCTGCAGGGAGTAATCTTCCAGAACTCTCCTGCTTGGAACATACATCCTGAACTCTGTGAGGATCTCATTATTGATGGTATTGATGTTCGCAATCCGTATTACGCTCAGAACGGAGACGGAATTGACCTTGAGTCTTGCAGAAACTGCATTATCGTCAACACAACTCTAGACGTTGGAGATGACGGTATCTGCCTCAAGTCAGGTAAGGATGCTGCAGGAAGAAAGCGTGGCATTCCTACTGAGAACGTACTCATAGATGGCTGTACGGTTTATGCTTCTCATGGCGGCTTCGTCATAGGTTCTGAAATGTCAGGAGGTGTCAGGAATATCAATTGTACAAACTGTCAGTTCTCAGGTACCGATATAGGACTTCGCTTCAAGAGCTGCCGCGGTCGTGGTGGCGTTGTTGAGAATATTTGGCTTGAGAACATCTCTATGATAAACATCCTCGCTGACGCAATCCGTTTCAACCTCTATTATGGAGGAAAGTCTGCCGTTGAGGAACTTGAAGACGGAACAAAGCGTCCAGCGCAGATTGCAGCAGAACCACTCTCCGAAGCCACTCCATCGTTCCGAAAAATCCACATCAAGAACATAACTTGTTCTGGTGCAAATCGTGCTCTTTACTTTAACGGACTTCCTGAAATGCCTGTAAAGCAAGTCACAATGGAGAATGTCTTCATCTCTGCCGACGAACCAGGTGAACTCGTTTATTGCGATGACATTCAGATGAAGAATGTGAAGATTATCGCAAAGAATGGAAAGTCTGTTCCAGAGTATTACAGTACCAGAATCGTAAAGAAATAAGAAAGGTTTTAATCACCTTAAAATAAATAATGAAAAAGAAAATATTTGCTTTCATATTCGCGTCAGTAGCACTTATCTCACAGGCGCAGAAGATAGACCGAAAGGCATTGGTATCGCGCAATAATCCCCACGTTACTAAGGTTGACACCATGGCTTCCCTTAATGTCGGTAATGGCAATTTCTCCTTTACAGCAGACATCACTGGACTCCAGACCTTTCCAGAGCTCTACAAGAACGGCGTTCCTCTTGGAACAATGAGCAACTGGGGATGGCATTCTTTCCCAAACACAAAGAACCTAAAGCCAGAAGAAGACCTTCAGGAATACGATTTCGGTCACGGACATAAGGAACTTTATGCCACTCAGTTTAAGGTTGACAAGAACTCTTCACCTGAGGAGCAGGCTCTCATGCAGCGAAAGAATGACGCAGCAAACTACTTCCGTTCCAATCCTCATCGCCTTCATCTTGGCGTAATAGGCTTTGATTTCCCACACAATCCTTGGCGTAACCGAGGCATGAAAGCTTTGAAGACAAATGTAGAGGAGATGGTCGGACCTGGAGAAGCTATCGGAGATGGCAAAGGTGTTGTGGCAAAGTCTGCCCAGATTGACCTTTCTGCTGAAGGAAAACTCACGGCTATTGACCAGACTCTCAATATGATGACTGGAGAACTTAGCAGTAAGTTTCGTTATGAAGGCAAGGATTACGCCGTAAGCACTTATTGCAACCCAAAGGCTGATCAAGTAGCTGCTCATATCGTAAGCAAGGCTAAGACACCTCTCTGCTTTCGTTTTCCATATCCTACAGGCGGTCATAGTGATGATGCCTGCAATTGGAATTCAAACGAAAAGCATACAACAAAGATTCTGTTTGAGAAAACAAACAAGGAAGGCTCTTCTGCTGTTCTTGTTCGCGAGATAGACGATGCAAAATATTTCGTCATCGTCAGATGGAAGGGAAAAGCCGTCTTCAAGGAAAAAGAATCTAATTATTTCACGCTTACTCCTAAGAGCAACGACTGGGAAGTTAGCGTAGAATACACAGATAAACTCTTGGATAACGTTGATGCTATAAATCCTGACTATAAGGCTGTTGCAGCCAAGAGTTCTGATGTCTGGACGAAGTTCTGGAACAATACAGGAGTTGTTGATTTCTCTGATTGTACAGACCCACGAGCTGCAGAACTGGAACGTCGCGTAATGCTTTCTGAATGGCTTCTTGCTACTCAATGTGCTGGCAACACCCCACCTCAAGAAACAGGTCTGACATACAACTCTTGGTTCGGTAAGTTCCACCTTGAAATGATTTGGTGGCATCAGTCATGGCTCGCCCTTTACAATCATCCAAAGAAAGCAGCTAACACACTTAAATGGTACGAACAGGCAGAATCTATAGCAAAAGAAATAGCTGAACGTCAAGGATTTAAGGGCGTTCGCTGGATGAAGATGACAGATCCTTCTGCCACAGAAGCCCCTTCTAAGGTGGGAAGCTTCCTCATCTGGCAGCAGCCACACTATATTTACCTTGCAGAACTCATTCGCCGAACAGCCAAAGCAAAAGGAATGACTGCTGCTGATTTTAAGAACTACTCTTCTGCGGAAAAGACTTCCGACCTTATTCAGAAGACTGCTGAGTTCATGGGAGATTTTGCAACGAAGGAAGAACTTCCTAATGGCGATTACCGCTACGTACTTAAGGGAGTAATTGCTGCCCAGGAAACTCTCCGAGCTTCTGAGACAGTCAATCCTCCTTTTGAGGTTGCTTACTGGAAGTTTGCACTTGAACTTGCACAGAAAGACCGTGAAGAACGCGGTTTGCCAAGAAACGAAAAGTGGGATGACATAATCAATCATCTTTCTCCACTGAAGGCAATTACTGATGATAACGCAGGCGACGGAAGCAAACTCTACCTCGCTTCAGAAAACGCGCTTGACACTTATACAGACGAACGCTTCACTTCAGACCACATGGCTGTTCTCGGAGCTATCGGAATCCTGCCAGATAGTCGTCTTATAGACAAAGAGACAATGAAGAATACCTTCAACTGGATATGGGAAAACTGGCATTGGGAGAAAACTTGGGGATGGGATCATCCTATGACAGCCATGTGCGCAGCACGACTCGGAATGCCAGAGAAGGCTGTTGATGCTCTGCTTATGCAGAAGCGCACAAACACTTACCTTCCAAATGGTCACAACTATCAGGATCAGCGACTTCGCTGTTATCTACCTGGAAACGGAGGTCTGCTTACTGCCGTTGCTATGATGTGTGCTGGTTGGGACGGATGTGCAGAAAAGAATCCTGGATTCCCAAAGAACGGAAAGTGGAACGTGAAATGGGAAAACCTCTATCCTATGCCATAAAAGCCTAAAGACTGATTTTCAACATGAAGTTAACTCCAGAAAAGAAACTTGAACGTAAGCTATTCTCACACCTGAACAAAGCTATACGAGAATACCACCTGATAGAAGATAACGATAAGATTCTCATCGGACTTTCAGGAGGAAAAGACTCGCTTGCTCTCGTAAAACTGCTAGGACAAAGGGCAAAAATATCACGTCCAAGCTTCAAAGTCGTTGCTCTTCACGTCCGAATAAAGGAAATATCCTACGAAAGCAACACGGACTATCTGGAGAGTTTCTGTCGGGAAAACGATGTGGAGTTCGTCTGCGAGGAAACAAGCATCGGATACGATTTCGATAAAACCAGAGACAAAGACGCTGACTCTGACGATGGCAAAAACACAAAAGCCGAAGCAGAAAAAAGACAACCTGAGCGAAAGACTAAGACACCTTGTTTCCTCTGCTCATGGAATCGTCGCAAGACTCTCTTTGAAACTGCTCAGCAACTTGGCTGCAACAAGATTGCCTTCGGTCATCATCGCGACGATATTATTCATACCACAATGCTCAATCTTTTCTTTCAGGGACAGTTTGCCACCATGCCTGCCATGTTGAAGATGAAGAAGATGCCTATTACAATCATTCGTCCGATGTGCCTTATTGACGAAGCAGACCTTCAGTCCTTCGCTGTTGACAATGCCTTCAAGAAGCAGATGAAACTTTGTCCATACGAACACGAAAGTAATCGCACCACAATGGCAGAACTGTTCAAACAGATAGAAAGCATAAATCCAGAAGCTCGTTATTGCGTAATGCATGCTCTCGAGACGGAAAATAAACTGATAGAAATATGAAAAAACTAAAATGGGGGTTCATAGGTTGTGGAGAAGTAACGGAGACGAAATCAGGTCCGGCATTCTCCATGATACCAAACTCAGAGGTTGTTGCTGTGATGAGTCGTTCGGCAGATAAAGCCAAGAGTTACGCCCACAGACATAACATAGCACGCTGGTACACAGATGCACAGGAGCTGATAGACGATGAAGACGTCAACGCCATCTACATCGCTACCCCACCCTCTTCTCATGCCACATTTGCTGTCATGGCTATGCAGGCAGGAAAGCCTTGTTACATAGAGAAGCCACTGGCTGCAAACTATGACGAATGCGTAAGAATAAACCGCGTCAGCGAGCGAACTGGCGTTCCTTGCTTTGTAGCCTATTACCGCAGAGAACTTCCTTACTTCAACCGTGTGAAGGAACTCATCCGTAATGGTGCTATAGGCAACGTCTTGAATGTTCAGATACGTTTTGCCTGTCCGCCAAACGAGGTTGATTATAATGCTCCGAGCAAGTTACCTTGGCGTCTTCAGCCAGATATTGCCGGAGGTGGTTATTTCTATGACCTTGCAGCTCATCAGCTGGACTTCCTTCAGCAGATATTCGGAGTGATAACCGAAGCAAAGGGAATGCACGCAAACCGTGGTGGAATCTATCAGGTAGAAGACTCTGTAAGTGCTTGCTTCAGGTTTGAGAATGGTCTTCCAGCTTCTGGCTCTTGGACATTCGTCAGTCATCCTTCTGCAAAGGAAGACCGAATTTACGTCATCGGAGACAAAGGAACGCTCAAGTTCTCCACATTCACTTACGAGCCTATCACTCTCCTTACCACAGAAGGAAAGAATGACATTGAGATTGCTCCTCCAACAGTCGTACAGTTGCCATTGATCACCAAAGTGGTAAACACAATTCTTGGTCGTGACACTTGCGATTGCACATCTATTTCCGCTACTCCTACAAACTGGGTGATGGACAGAATGCTTGAGAAATTCTAATCTTCACTCAAACGATAAAGACTACTCTACAGACAAGATATGCCACCATTAGCAGAAAGACTTCGTCCAAGAACCCTTGCCGACTATATCGGACAGCAGCATCTGATAGGTCCTGGCTGTATGTTGCGCAACATGATTGAGCAGCAGCACATACCTTCAATGATACTCTGGGGACCTCCAGGTGTAGGCAAAACCACCCTTGCTGAGATTATAGCCCACTCTGTAAACGTGCCTTTCTACACGCTCTCTGCTGTAACGAGCGGAGTAAAAGACGTTCGCGAAGTCATCGACAGAGCAAAGCAGACAACGCTTTTCAATCATGGCAACAGACCTATTCTCTTCATCGATGAAATCCATCGCTTCTCAAAGTCTCAGCAGGATTCCCTTCTCGGAGCCGTAGAACGAGGCACTTTCACCCTTATCGGAGCAACAACGGAGAATCCTTCCTTTGAAGTTATCCGTCCTCTGCTTTCCCGCTGTCAGGTTTATGTTCTGAAAGCTTTTGAGAAAGACGACCTTCTGCAACTCCTTAACCGAGCTATCACTACAGATACTGAGTTGAAGAAGCTTCAGATAGAAGTAAAAGAAACTGGTGCTTTATTGCGATTCTCCGGAGGCGATGCACGTCGTTTGCTTGGCATCATCGAACTGCTTCAAGAGGCTGCTGTTGACGGAAAGCTTGTTATCTCTGACGCTCTTGTTGAGAAACAACTTGAAGCCACGCCACTAGCCTACGACAAACTCGGCGACATGCATTATGACATTATCTCAGCCTTCATCAAGAGCATTCGCGGAAGTGATCCTCAGGCAGCGCTTTACTATCTTGCCCGCATGATTGAAGGCGGCGAAGACCCTACCTTCATCGCCCGTCGTGTTGTCATTAGCGCGTCTGAAGACATCGGCTTGGCTAATCCGAATGCCTTACTTATTGCCAATGCAGCCTTCGATGCCGTAGCAAAGATTGGTTGGCCTGAAGGCAGGATTCCGTTGGCTGAAGCTGTTGTCTATCTAGCCATGTCTCCTAAGAGCAACTCAGCTTATATGGGTATAAATACAGCCCTTGAATTGGTAAAGCAGACGGGAAATCTTCCTGTTCCAATGCATATCCGCAATGCTCCTACCACTCTCATGAAGGAACTCGGCTACAACGATGGCTATAAATATCCGCACGACTATCCTGGCAATCATGTTCCACAGCAGTATCTGCCTGACGAGATAGCTAATGCCCAGCTGTATGTGCCTCAAACCTCCTCTGCATTTGAAACGAATCTTACTAAAACATGGAAAGCTTTTACTCATAGCGGAAATTAACTCCCGCACTTATATACATATATGAAAATACTTTTAACCTCACTCTTCTTCCTGCTTGGCTTCACATACTCTTTCGCTGATCCACACCAAAACAACAGCGAAAGTCAAACCTTGTTGTGCGGAAACGGAAAGAACAACATAGAGATGTCAGCAAATAGTCAGAAGAGCAACCTCACTCTCTCCCATAAGAAACTCTATCACATTCTTGGCATCAGCATGTCAAATGCCATTATGCAGAGTCGTAAAGAGAACATGGAAACTGGCGAGATCATTGAACACTATCTCACAGAGTCGGGGGAATTTTCTCAGCGCACCTTCGTTTCTCGCAAAGACGATTTTGCCGTCATCTTCATAAGTGCAGATAAAGGTTCCTTGAATCAGGTTCTTAAGGTTACACCTCCAAGCCTTAAGGACAAGAAAGGCTATGCTTCCATGAAGACAAGCATTAAGTCTGCTGACAATTATATCCACGTTCTGAACTCATTCTCAAAGCCTCTCGCCCTCAACGACTCTGTTTCCCTTGCCGGCAACGAGGCTGTCGTTCGCATATTCACTAACAACACCAAAACCTCAATCTCTGGCGAAGAAGTGAAGTTGAAGGATGTGAGCAAGCTTGCCATCGTAATATCAACAGCAGCTCTTGCCCACGGCTATGATTCAAATCCTACGGAACTAAATAGCAGATTGGAGAATATGCTTACGCAGAATGGCATCAATCTTGCAGACAAGAAGAACAAAAAACTCCCTGATCAGGTGTTCAATACGCTCTTCTATCGCCATCTTGATGTGCATAAGATTGAGAGTAAGTCCATCTCCTTCACGCTACTTGATGCCGATGAGACTGACAAGACAATCTCTGATATGTACAACAAGATGTTCTACAAGGGACTCTGCTACGGAGAACTGCAAGCCATCGACACAGATAATTTCTCTGCTCTCCCTAACATACCAAATCTTGTTAAGCAGGAGATTAAGGCTTCCTTCCTCTACGACTATTACCTTTACACACTCGACACGAAATTCCTGAAGGAGAAGGTCTATCCTTTCATGATAAAGGTTCGCGAAGAAGTGGAAAAGACTCTCCGAAACAAAGATAATTTCGGCTTCTATCTCATCTCCAAGAATAGCCCAACGATGGAGGTTACGGCTCACATTTTCTTCTATCGCGACCTGATCTCCACTTGCAACATCCTTTCAAACGACATGGACGAGAACATGTCTTCCTATCAGGAACTTATTCCAAAGTGCGAGAAGGTTCTTTCTCTTCTGCCGCCTTATCAGATAGACCGCAACGAAGAGATGCGCAGAAATCTTCTCGGCGAGATGCAGAACAATCAGGAACTTCCCGATGTTCAGCATCTGCTTGGGCTCTTCTATCGCAACGATCCTATCATCTATCGCAACTACGACATCCGCGAGGCTTGTCGCGCTTCTATCAGAACCTGCATAAGCTATCGCAGGAATCATAATATCAATGGTTTAGACGATGGCTTCATTCAGCTTGCGCTGTCTTCTACTGCTTTAGGTGACGGCGATACAGCCTATGAGTTAATATCAGACTCTAAGCCTTTCTGGACAGAACAGAGTAACCGCGAGATTGTTCCTGTTCTCACTAAGATGCTCCTTCAGTCCTATTACTCGCCTGAGTCAAACCGCTGCTATCTGAACATCCTTCCTGCTTCACCTTCACGTTGGACTAAGGGTGAGCTTAAGGGAGCTCCTGTTCGTGGCGGTATCACTATCACAGAACTCATCTGGGATTCTGCTCAAGGCATAAAGACTACTCTTGAATCTAAGACTGACATCACTCTCGATATTTATATCCACGGCCGATTTGTCAAAAAGGTAGAACTTCAGGCCAACGCGCCTCACACCTTTACAGCTCCGTGGAAAGAAGCAGAAACTTCAGTGAACTAAGTAAAAACAACATGAAAAAACTCCTTTCTCTACCACCTAATCTGGTAAATTGCTTTCACGAAATAGCGAATAAACCTCGGGAAGAATGGTATTGCACCAACGATCCTATCGGCAAGAAACTCGGCTCGGGCGGTGGTACAGCCTGGCTTCTTCAGAGCTGCTTCAAGGATACTGGCTGGAGTCCTTCTGAAAAGAAGATTCTCCTTCATGCCGGCGGACAGTCCAGAAGATTGCCTTCCTATGCTCCTTCGGGTAAGATTCTCACCCCTATTCCAGTCTTCCGCTGGGAGAGAGGACAGAAGCTTTCGCAGACACTTCTCGACCTTCAGCTTCCTCTCTACGAGCAAATTATGAGTCAGGCACCGGAACGTCTCAACACGATGATTGTCTCTGGCGACGTGCTCATTCGTGCCACGAAACCTCTGCAGCAGATTCCCGATGTTGACATCGTCTGCTACGGACTGTGGCTTTCTGCCGACATTGCTAAAGACCATGGCGTCTTCGTAATGAACAGAGAGACTCCTGACGTACTCAAATGTATGCTTCAAAAGCCTTCCGTAGAAACTCTCAGCAATCTTCTCACAGACCATTATTACCTTACCGACATTGGCATCTGGATTCTTTCCGATCGTGCCGTTGACTTGCTGTGCAATAAGTCTGTCAAGGACGGAGAGATTGGCGAATACGACATGTATTCTGAGTTCGGTACGGCTCTTGGCACAGACCCTACATCTGCCGACGAGGAACTCAAGCAGCTTTCGGTTGCCATTCTTCCTCTTCCGGGCGGCGAGTTCTATCATTACGGCACCTCTCATGAAATAATCTCCTCTACTCTTGATGTTCAGAACATCACTAACAATCAGGAAGAGATTCTCCATAATTCCCGCAAACCTCATCCTTCCATATTCCATCAGAACTCAAGGAATGAGTTTAAGTTCACGTCTTCCAACAGAAATATCTGGATAGAAAACTCCCACATAAACAAGAAGTGGAAGCTTTCTACGGAAAACATCATTACTGGCGTGCATGAAAACGATTGGGAGATAGACCTTCAGCCTGGGCAATGTATTGACATCGTGCCTATTGGAGAAAACGAATTTGCTGTCCGTCCTTACGGATTCAATGATAAGTTTGCAGGAAAACTCCAGAGCATCCCGCTGTTCCCTGTATGTAAGAATACTGAAGAGGTGGGCAAGGTGCTCATGACCATGCTCAGAATGATAGATAGCAGCAAGGATTCTGTCGATGCGCAGTTGGTTGAAATAAAGGAAAACTTACAACAGTCCGAACTGCAAGTTGATAGATTCCTCTCTGCCGAACAGATCTCAAATGAGGCAAACCTCCTTCGCCTTAATGCCCAGCGTAAGGTCTTCAGGAAAGAGAACTGGTCTGCCATAGCCGAGAACTACGAACATTCTGTTTTCTATCAGATCGACCTTGAAGATGCGGCAAAGGAGTTTGTAGAAGAAGACATCCCTACTCCATCTAGAATATCAGAGAAAGCCCCACTTCTCACTCGCATCCACGATGCCATGTTCCGTTCTCAGATACTGAAGAACAGAGGCGAGGATTTCAAGGAAGAAGAGGACAAGGCATTCTCACTTCTCCGTCAGGAGAGTCTGCATGTAGGTAAGGTTTCGCCTAAGATGTCCACATATAGCGACCAGATTGTCTGGGGACGTTCTCCTGTCCGCATTGACCTTGCAGGCGGTTGGACGGACACGCCTCCTTATTGTCTTATGGAGGGCGGTGCTGTAGTCAATATTGCTATCGAGCTGAATGGTCAGCAACCTCTGCAGACCTACGTTAAGCCTTGCAAGGAACCTGTCATCATACTCCGCAGCATTGACCTCGGCGCAGAAGAGCGTGTTGAGACTTACGAGGAACTCTCGCAGTATAATAAGCTACAGTCTCCTTTCTCAATTCCTAAGTCAGCCCTTGCATTGGCAGGTTTCCTTCCTCCTTATTGCAATGAGCAGTACGCCTCTCTTCGTCAGCAGCTTGAGGCTTTCGGTTGCGGCATTGAGGTCACGATGCTCTCCGCCATTCCTGCTGGCAGCGGACTTGGCACGAGCAGTATGCTTGCAGCTACTGTTCTCGGAGCCTTGAACGACTTCTGCGGACTTCATTGGGACAAAAACGAACTTGGCATTCGCACTCTCATCCTTGAACAGTTGCTCACCTCAGGTGGCGGTTGGCAGGATCAGTATGGCGGCATTCTTCCTGGCGTCAAACTGCTTACAACAGAACGCGGTTTCAATCAGTCGCCAAAGACTCTCTGGCTTCCTACCGACGTCTTTACAAACCCAGAATACAAGCCTTGCCATCTGCTCTATTACACAGGCATCACGCGTACGGCAAAGAATATCCTTGGCGAGATTGTCCGCCGAATGTTCCTCAATCAGGGCAATGAACTTGCTATACTCAGACAGATGAAGCAGCATGCTCACGATATGTATGAAGCAATCCAGTGCGTTGACTACGATCGCGTTGGTAAGCTCGTCCGCAAGACATGGACTCAGAATCAAGCTATAGACTCCGGTACTAATCCGCCGCAGGTACAGCAGATAACGGAACTCATCGACGACCTCTGCGCCGGCTATAAGCTTCCGGGTGCTGGAGGTGGAGGTTATCTCTACATGATGGCAAAAGACCCAGAGGCTGCTTCTCGCATTCGCACTATCCTGCAGAACAATCCGCCAAACTCTCGCGCTCGCATCGTTGAGATGAGTCTCAGCTCAACAGGTTTGGCTGTAAGCAGAAGTTAACCTATTCCCTATATTACTCCCGACTATTCCCTGCTGTTCTCAGCAGGGCTCCAATCCCCAAGATGCTCTTTTCCACACCAGTAAACATACCGCTTTCTCAGGTCAGGCTGATGCCGCAAGACAAGCTACTCTTCGTCGGCTCATGCTTTGCAGACAATATCGGAAGACGTTTCTCTGAAAACGCCTTCGATGCCACCGTGAATCCTTTTGGCGTGATGTATAATCCGGTGAGTATTAAGCACACCTTGGACAGACTGAGCCCTACCGAATGCTCTCCTTCCGTTGCTCTCTTCACTCTCGGCACGAATCATGTCTATAGGGAGAAGGCAACAGGAGAGATTGTTGACAACTGCCAAAAGCGTCCGCAGAAGCTGTTTCAGGAAGAGATTCTTTCCACGCAAGAATGCCTTCAGGCCTTGCAAGACATCGTTTCTCATCCGCTACTCTCATCCGCCCGTCTAATCATCTTCACCGTTTCGCCTATCCGCTATAAGAAATACGGCTATCATGAAAGCCAGCTGTCCAAAGCAACGCTCTTGCTGGCTATTGATAGTTTGCTGAACAGTAATTCAGCAGTTAGCAGTCGGCAGTCGGCATTATCCTACTTTCCTGCATACGAGATTGTTCTCGATGAACTTCGTGACTACCGTTTCTATGCTCCCGACATGCTTCATCCTTCAGACCAAGCTGTTGACTACATCTTCGAACGCTTCCGTCAGACATACTTCTCTGACCACGCCGCCAGATTCTATGAAGAATATCAGCCCATCAAGCAGGCTTTGAACCATAAACCTTTCAACCCAGATTCCCCGGACTATAAGCTCTTCCTTCAAAAAGCGCAGAACAACCTCCGCGACTTCAAACAGAAATGGAATCTTTGAGTTTTATTTAAGGTGGATTCCAATTTAATGAAATAAAATCAAAAAATTGAACTGTAAATCATAAATCATACATCAAAAAATCGTAAATATTCTCATGGTTTACTCAATAGAAAAAATCACCACACTCATCGGAGCGCATCGTTTCGGTAAGGAAGCAACAGCCATCAGTTGGCTGCTAACAGACAGTCGCAGTCTTGCCTTCCCTGAGGCAACACTCTTCTTTGCCATCCACACACAGCGCAACGATGGACATAAATATATCCCGCAGCTCTATTCCAAGGGAGTTAGAAACTTCGTTGTAGAGACTCTCCCTTCCGACTATGCCACCACCTTTCCAAAGGCTAATTTCCTTCGTGTGCCTGACTCGCTCAAGGCTCTTCAGCGACTGGCTGAACGCCATCGTGATGAGTTTCAGATTCCTGTCATCGGCATTACGGGAAGTAATGGCAAGACCATTGTCAAGGAATGGCTTTTCCAGATTCTCTCAAAATACCATACCGTGACACGCTCTCCGCGTAGCTATAACTCACAGATTGGTGTGCCACTCTCCGTATGGCGCATAGACACAAACACGGACATCGCTATCCTCGAGGCGGGCATCTCTCAGCCTAACGAGATGAAGTATCTGCGCGACATCATCCAGCCTACCATCGGTATTCTCACAAATATCGGTGCAGCTCATCAGGAGAACTTCGAGTCCGTAGAACAAAAAGTGCTTGAGAAACTCCAACTCTTCAAGGAGGCACAGACCATCATCTGTCCTGAGGATGCTAAGCCTTATCTCAATAAAGCAAAACTGAAGGGTAAGATTGTTTTTTGGTCACGCGAAGATGCAAAGAACTTCACCATTCCTTTCGACGATCAGGCTTCCATTGACAACGCCTGCATCTGCTACGCAGCCCTACAGCAGCTTATTCTTATTTCTCAAACTTCCCAAAGCTGCCATAGTTCCCGAAGTTTCAACTTCGGGTTAGAAAGCAGTCACTTCTCCACCCTTGAGCCCGTTGCCATGCGTATGGAGGTAAAGGAAGGAAAGCGCGGACTCACTCTCATCAACGATTCCTACAACTCTGATATTGTCTCTCTCGACATTGCCCTGACCTTCATGGCAAGAAGAAAAGATGCCGCTGACCGCCGAAAGGTTCTTATTCTTAGCGACATTCTCCAGACCGGCATTCAGGCTGAAGAACTCTATACGGAAGTGTCACGACTGGCAAACATCCGTGGAGTAGATTGCCTCATAGGTATCGGCGAGGCTATCTCAGACAATAGCCATTTCATAGACATTCCTGAAAAGCATTTCTTCTTGACTACAAAAGAGTTCATGGAAAGCGAACATTTCCGTTCTCTATCCAATGACATCGTGCTCATCAAGGGTGCTCGCAGCCACCATTTTGATCACATCACCGATGCCCTCGAACTGAAAGTCCATGAGACAATTCTCGAAGTGAACCTTAACGCCATCGTTGACAATCTCAATTTCTATCGTTCTCACATGAACGAGCAGACGAAACTTGTCGCAATGGTCAAGGCAGATGCTTACGGAGCCGGAGCTGTGGAAGTTTCAAAGGTGCTTCAGGACCATCAGATAGACTATCTCGCAGTGGCTGTTGCCGATGAAGGCGTAGAACTGCGCAAGGCAGGCATCACTACGAACATCATGATCATGAATCCAGAGATGACGGCTTTCAAGACCATGTTCGACTATAAGCTTGAACCAGAGGTTTATAATTTCCGTCTTCTAGGTGCACTTATCAAGGCTGCTCAGCAACAAGGCATCACCGACTATCCTGTACATATAAAGCTTGATACGGGCATGCATCGCCTTGGCTTCAATCCAGAGACGGAGGTAGAGCAGCTTGTCGAGGTGTTGAAGTCGCAGAGGGCTGTCACACCACGCTCCGTATTCTCTCATTTCGTGGGAGCAGACGAAGACCGCTTCGATGATTTCTCGGCAGAGCAGTTCCGCAGGTTTGAGCATGGCAGCAACATCCTCCAGTCAGCCTTCTCTCATCATATCCTTCGCCATATAGACAATTCTGCCGGCATACTCCATTTTCATGACCGACAGATGGACATGTGTCGCTTAGGCATCGGACTCTACGGAGTAAATAATCGTGACAATTCAATCATCAACACCGTCTCCACGCTCAAGACCACAATCCTTCAGATTCGTAATGTCAGCAAAGAAGACACCGTTGGCTATAGCAAGCGAGGCATTCTGGAAAGAGACTCACGCATAGCAGCCATACCTATTGGTTATGCCGATGGACTCAACCGTCACCTCGGTCGTGGCAACTGCTATTGTCTTGTCAACGGACAGAAAGCACCATACGTAGGAAATATCTGCATGGATGTCACCATGATTGACGTAACAGACATAGACTGCCAGGAAGGCGACAGCGTAGAGATCTTTGGCAGCAATCTGCCCGTAACAACCCTCTCCGACGCGCTAGACACCATTCCTTACGAAATCCTAACATCCGTAAGTCCGCGAGTAAAGAAGATATACATACAAGAATAAGTGTAAAGAAGGTAAAATTTCCCTAAGGATTACGAGTCGTTTTCCTTAGGTTTACGACTCGTCTCCCTATGGTTTACAAATTGCATTCCTTGGGATGTTGTTCACAAGATGTAGGGCGAACATTTGTGAGCCGTTTGCGGGAATAAACCCTAATCACGGCTCAGTAAACTTCGCCCTACAAATAAAATGACTACATCTATAAGTTTCCTAAATTTTAAAAATTCATCAGATAGCCTACACCCTACACCTTTCCGTTATAAACATCTGATTATCAATATTTTACCACGGTGTAGGCAACAATTATTGCCTACACCAGCCTACACCCTTGCCTACACCTCATAACATACTAATAATAAGCAAGTTACAAAGCTGGTGTAGGGGGGTGTAGGCTGATTTTATATTCTCGCGGATTCTGACTCATTTCCGCATAACCTGATAGAATTTAAAATACTCTTCACTCTTCATATTTCTTCGCAAAAATCTGACTATCAAATATTTGCAGCATGAAGAGTGTATGAAGAGCTTCTTCATATCATTTACTTTTCTTCGTAATAGTAATCCTGAAGGTCGCCGTTGATATACTGATCATAAGCAGTCATATCCATCAAGCCGTGACCAGAAAGGTTGAAGAGGATAACCTTCTCTTCGCCAGTCTCCTTGCACTTCAAAGCCTCTCGGATTGTTGCAGCGATAGCATGGCAGCTCTCAGGAGCAGGGATGATACCTTCTGTGCGTGCAAAAATAGTACCTGCCTTGAAGCTCTCGTTCTGTGGAATATCTACTGCTTCCATCATATTGTCCTTGATAAGCTGTGAGATGATGGCACCAGCACCGTGGAAACGAAGACCGCCAGCATGGATATTTGCAGGCTTGAACTGATGTCCGAGAGTGTACATAGGGATGAGAGGAGTGTAGCCAGCTTCGTCACCGAAGTCGTACTCGAACTTACCCTTTGTGAGCTTAGGACAGCTTGATGGTTCAGCTGCGATGAAGCGAGTGTTCTTCTCGCCTGAGATATTGTGGCGCATGAATGGCATAGAGATACCACCGAAGTTAGAACCACCACCGAAGCAGCCGATTACAATGTCTGGATATTCGCCAGCCTTCTCCATCTGCTTCTCTGCCTCAAGACCGATGATTGTCTGGTGAAGAGTAACGTGGTTAAGGACTGAGCCAAGCGTATATTTACAGTTAGGGGTTGTAGTGGCAAGTTCTACTGCCTCTGAGATTGCTGTTCCGAGAGAACCAGGGTGAGTAGGATCCTTTGTGATGATGTCCTTACCGGCACGTGTTGACATAGAAGGAGAACCCTCAACTGTAGCACCGAAAGTACGCATGATAGAACTGCGGTATGGCTTCTGCTGCATAGAGATCTTTACCTGATAAACAGCACATTCAAGTCCGTAAACCTTTGCAGCATAAGAAAGAGCAGCACCCCACTGACCGGCACCGGTTTCCGTAGTGACGTTTGTTGTACCTTCCTTCTTGCAGTAATATGCCTGAGCAATAGCGGAATTTATCTTATGAGAGCCAAGTGGATTGACACTTTCATTCTTGAAATAGATATGAGCAGGCGTACCGAGAGCCTTCTCAAGGTCGTATGCACGAACAAGAGGAGTACAGCGATACATGCGATACTTCTCTTGAATCTCCTCAGGAATATCGATCCATGCGTCCGTCTGGTTTAGTTCCTGTTCGCAACATTCGCGAGCAAAGATGTGAGCTAGATCGTCAACGCCGAGAGGTTCCTTTGTAGCAGGATGGATCATTGGCATTGGCTTGTTTTTCATTTCTGCCTGGATGTTGTACCACTGTGTAGGCAGCTCATTCTCCTGAAGGAGATAACGTTTCTGTTTCATGTTGGTTTCGTATTTAGGGGTTAGTTTCTATTGGGAACCAGCAGAGAACTGCTGGAGGATAATCTTTGTGAGGCTTTAGAACATGCGGCTGACACGGTTGATGCCGGCAACGAGGGCGTCTATTTCCTCTTTTGTATTATAGAGAGCAAAAGAAGCACGTACAGTTCCGCTTATGCCGAGAGCGTCCATGCAAGGCTGTGCACAATGATGACCAGTGCGAACGGCTATGCCGAGGCGGTCAAGGAGAGTGCCCATATCTAGGTGATGGATGTATTCCGCTGTGGGGAGACCAGGAGGTGTCATAAGGAAGGAGATCACGGCATCTTTATTTTCTGCAGTTCCGAAGATACGCATTCCTTCTATCTCCTGCATGCGTTTCATGGCATAATGGAGAAGTTCCTGCTCATGAGCATGAATCTTGTCCATGCCGATATTCTGAATATATTTTATGGCAATAGCAAGAGCATGAGTGGCAACATAGTCAGGAGTTCCTGCCTCAAACTTGAATGGAAGTCGTTCGAAGGTGGTCTTTTCCCATGTCACCTTGTCAATCATCTCACCACCTCCCTGATAAGGAGGCAGTTTCTCAAGCCATTCCTCTTTTCCATAAAGAACTCCGACTCCTGTAGGGCCATACATCTTATGACCGGAGAAAGCAAAGAAGTCGCAATCTATGTCTTTTACGTCAACAGCAAAATGCGGAGCACTCTGAGCACCATCAACCAGAACAGGAATGCCATGCTCGTGTGCCATTCGGCAGATGTCCTTAACAGGATTGACCGTTCCGAGAACATTTGAGACATGAGCCACGGTAACGAGTCGGATCTTGCCATTCTTGCTGTCATCAGCTTCGTCAAGGAGTTTTCGTAACATCTCTATGTCGAGTTCTCCTTGTTTATTGAATGGAAGGTGCTCTATTTTCAATCCGCGTTTCTGCGCCTGAAGCTGCCATGGCACGATGTTAGAGTGATGCTCCATTTCAGTCGTCACAATAATATCGCCAGGCTTACACATAGCCTCGCAGAAGCTTGATGCCACAAGATTTATGCTTTCAGTAGTGCCGCGGGTAAAGATGATTTCCTCAATCTTGTCAGCATTGATAAACTGACGAACGGTCTCGCGTGAAGCCTCATGAAGGTCTGTAGCCTGCTGTGAGAGGTAATGAACGCCACGATGAACATTAGCATTTACATTATAATATTCATCAGCAATAGCTTCAACCACGCATCGAGGTTTCTGAGTTGTGGCAGCATTATCTAAATATATGAGAGGTTTGCCGTAAACTTCACGCGAGAGAATCGGGAAGTCGGCACGTATCTGTTCGTTCATATTTTACTTACAAAGTTTACATCCTTCACACTTATTGAGTTCTCCGCGGAAACGCTTTTCTACAAGATAATGAAGACGGTCACGAAGTGGGGTAAGAGCTATCTGGTCGATAACCTCATATACGAAAGCCTGCTGAAGAAGCGTCTTTGCCTCATGCTCAGAGATGCCTCGCTGGCGCATGTAGAAAAGTGCTTGATCGTTAAGCTGACCAACCGTAGAACCGTGAGAACATTTTACGTCGTCAGCATAAATCTCAAGCATAGGCTGTGTCCACATACGAGCTCGTTTTGTACAGCAAAGATTTCGGTTTGTTTCTTCCGACGACGTCTTCTGCGCATCTTTCCTTACAAGGATTCTTCCTGCAAAAGCACCTGTTGACTCATCGTCGAGAACGTATTTGTAAAGCTGATGTGAGGTGCAATGTCCTACGGCATGATCAATGACAGTATTGTTGTCAACATGCTGCTGCTTGTCTGCAATAACACAACCGTTGAGAAAACATTCAGCTCCTTCACCAGTAAACTGAAGGTCAAGCTGATTACGAGTGCTACCGTTGTGAAGTGTTATCACGTTATGGTGAACAGTACTCTCTGCCAACTGACGGATGTAAACATTTGATATGCGATTGTTCTTATAATGAGTTTCTTCAAGGCAGTACATCTCCAGATGAGCTCGTTCTGCCACACTTGCCTCAACAACTTGAGTCGTCAGAAATTCGCGGTCGTCGGCAGCATGATCGCAGAAAAGTAGTTTTATCTCAGCATCTTCCTCAACGACGATAAGCACACGACGATTTACCATCATCGGAACATCAGAGCGAAGAATGTTGATCACCTGAACGGTCTTATCCATCTTCACACCTTTCGGAACGTAAATCATCATTCCGTCTTGGCAGAACATGGTGTTCAAAGCCGTAAGCATGTCCTTTGCTTTTGTCTGCTCAACTGTCTCTGATGGTTTCTTCTTCAGAACGTCATTGTCCATTGAAGCTATCTCGCCATAATATTTCTCAACAATCTCAGGCTTCTGCTCAGCAAACTCCTTCAGCGAACCGATGTAAACACCTTCTGGGAGTGACGCTTTCGGAAGAGCCTTACTGTAGAATTGGTCGTTTATGATGAAATAAAGCAGAGTGGAAAGGTTTGGGACATCGCATTTGAAAGCGTCATAAGGATTGACCGGAATCTCCAAACGATTGAGATTCAATCCATAATCAGGTGCCAACATCTGCTGAATGTCAGTATATTTGTAACGCTCATCCTTCTTCGTAGGAAGCGCATTGGTCTGGAAGCACGCAAATGCTTCGTCTCTTTTCTTATTAAGAACAGGCGCGCTGAAAGAATCAATCATTCCGCGACACTGTTCAAAAACATCTATATATTGTTGCTTAGGCATTTGTTATCCACTTAAATCCGTCAGTATCAATCTTCTTTGCAAGTTCAGGACCTCCCGTCTCAACGATCTTTCCCTGATAGAGAATGTGTATCTTGGTTGGCTTGATGAGTTCAAGAAGGTGAGCATAGTGAGTAATTACTATGCAAGATGTTTCAGGCGTCTTCAGTTTATTGACACCTTCCGCTACGATTCTCATAGCATCAACGTCAAGACCTGAGTCTGTTTCGTCAAGGATGCTAAGAGTAGGCTCAAGCATCGCCATCTGATAAATTTCGTTGCGCTTCTTCTCTCCGCCAGAGAAACCTTCGTTTACAGAGCGATTGGCAAGTTTATTGTCAAGTTCCACAATCTTGCGCTTCTCTCGGGAAAGCTTCAGAAATTCACCTGCGCTGAGAGGTTCCAATCCTTGATATTTGCGCTTTTCATTGATTGCAGCTCTCATGAAGTTGGTCATAGAAACACCAGGTATCTCAACAGGATACTGGAAAGAAAGGAACAATCCCTCATGAGCACGATCTTCTGGCGACATTTCAAGAAGGTTCTTGCCGTTATACCATGCCTCACCCTCAGTAACCTCATAAAGCGGGTTGCCCACAAGGACAGCAGAAAGGGTGGATTTTCCAGAGCCGTTAGGTCCCATAATAGCATGAATCTCACCTGTAGGAATGGTCAGATTAATGCCCTTCAGTATTTCTTTTTCGCCTATCTTGGCGTGAAGATTTTTGATTTCAAGCATAATAATATTTGTTACTGGCTAAGTCTTATGTGAAGACAGCCTTTTATATTTCGCGTGCAAAGTTACATCTTTCTGAATGAAAAACAAAATAAATGACAACATTTTTTGCTTTCATGAATAATTTAAAGAGAAGTACATAAAAAAACAAGCGACGCGCTAATCACTTAGCACGCCGTTTTTTCAATCAACAATTAACCTTTACCTATTAATAACTTGTAAAACTCTCCTCCTCTTTTTATTGTTTGTTCATCCTATTGTATAAATATCGTATGAGAATTTCATCCCTATGTTTTCTTTGTTAAGCAATGAAATCACTTAGCGTCTATTTATCTCGTTTCAGTTTATGTCATCACTTATCGTTTTCTGGGTGCAAAGTTATTACTATTACAAATAACACATGGGGTAAAATTTATTATTCAATGGGTAAAAAATTATCAAAATAGCAAAAAATCACCCTAAAAACGGCTTTTTAGCTTAAAAAATCATAATAAATTTGGCTTTTTTCAGCATATTTAGTAGTTTTGCAGACGAAAAATATAAGCTGCAAACATTCTGCTTTACATGATGAAAACTATACTTTCAACCATAATTTTCCTGATTATTGGCATTATTTCCATTAATGCCCAAGATGTTTTTTCAGGCAATATTCAGAATGAAAAAACGGTTCTACCAGAGGAGAATTCTGCTTTTTCGAAGGAATCTTCTGCCATCACAGAAGAAATCTCTTCACCAGAAATTGCCCCTGTAGAGATAAAAGTTGAACATCAGTTAGCAGAACCAAGAATTAATCCTGACTTCGGTCTTTCTACTCTACAAGCGGACTCAATGCATCTGCCTCTACTGAACGATTTCGGGCAGGTGCCTTCGTATAGTTATCTTGGCATTCATCCAATGTATTGGGGTGGATTTTCTTCATGGAGACTCCATAAAGGACTTAATGTAAACATTGGAGTAAGCGTTTTTGCTGAGTTTGGAAAACATGCTCGTCATGGTGCTGGATTTGGTCAAAATGTCGCTCTTCAGTTTGCAACCCCAATTACGGACAAACTCTCACTCTCTGTTGGCGGTTATTTAAATAATGTATTTTGGCAACATGACTCTTATAGAAACTTAGGCCTTTCTGCTGTTCTCGGCTATAAGTTCAACGAAAAGTGGGAAGCTTACGTTTACGGACAGAAATCTATCGTACAAACAAACAATTTCATCCCAAGACCTTTGTATTATTGGGATGAGGTGGGCGACAAAATCGGAGCTGCCGTTAAATATAATTTCTCTGAGGCTTTCAGTGTACAGCTCTCAATAGAAGAACACATTTACCCTCAAAGCCAAACGCAGTATTTTAATCCGCAAATGAGAAATGCCTACCCTTTCAGCCGAAATCCTATGCCATAAAGGTTGAAAGACTCTCACATAATTCTAGATTATAATCCCTTTATTTCTTCTTCCGATATTATTGTTCCCTTACAATGCAAACGATTACACAAGCATTAAAGTAATAATCTCCCCCTTTTTTCTCCACATTTATTAATAATATGCTAATTTTGCAGCAAGATTTTCAACACTAAACTTCTTATTTCCTCTAATGAACGACAAAACTATAACGATGAAAGACATAGCTCGGGAACTGAATGTTTCCGTTGCCACTGTTTCCCGTTCATTGAAGGACAGTCATTTGATCAGCAAGGAATTGCGAGAAAAGATTCAGAAATATGCAGAAGAACACAACTTCACGCCTAACATTCTTGCGTCAAATTTACGAAACAGTTCTCACGGACAGCAACTTAAGATTATTGGTGTAATAGTTCCTCAGATAGCTCATTACTATTTCTCCACCGTTCTGTCTGGAATTGAAGAAGAGGCAAACAGACGAGGATACATAATTATCGTTTCACAAAGCGACGAAATGTTTGAGCGAGAAGTCCAAATCTGCGAAACATATCGCAAGACAAGAGTATGCGGAGTTATTGTCTCTCAGGCGAAAGATACGACAGAATACGATCACTTCCAGAAGCTTATTGATGCTAACATACCACTGGTTTTCTACGATAGAATCTGTACGGGACTTAACACAAATCGTGTTGTCGTTGATGACTACCAAGGAGCATTCTCTGCTGTTGAATATCTTATCCAATGCGGATGCAAGCGAATTGCCTTCTATCGGACTCCGATGAAGATAGAGATAACCAAAAACCGATATAACGGTTATCGTGATGCTCTACTTAAATATGGCATTCCGGTTGATCCTATGATGGAAATCGTTTGCGACAATCGTATTGATGCAGAAGAGATTACTCCGGATTTATTAAGAAGCGAATCTCGTCCTGACGGATTCTTTGCTATAAATGATGATACGGCACTTGGCATACTCTATTCAGCAAAACGCATGGGTCTAAACATTCCGCGAGACATACAGATTTGCGGATTTTCCAACGGAATACGAGCAATTTCCTGCGAACCTATGCTGACAACCGTGGAGCAAAGAGGAACGAAAATCGGTCGTGAAGCTGTTGACATACTTATAAATATTATTGAAGGCAAAACGCCGAAAGACAAGATTGACAAAAGAATCGTCAAAACTCGACTCATCATCCGTGGAACAACTAAGAGACTCTAACCCGCTATTCACAAAAAATAATCTCAAAAAAATATAATCAAAATCCAAAAATGCAAAAGCCTAACCTTTCTTTCTGGAAATTATGGAATCTGAGTTTCGGATTCTTTGGTGTTCAGATAGCTTATGCACTTCAGAGCGCAAACATTTCGCGTATATTCGCAACGCTCGGTGCTGACCCTCACAACCTAAGCTATTTCTGGATACTTCCTCCTCTCATGGGCATCATCGTGCAGCCTATTGTTGGTGCTGCTTCAGACAAGACTTGGTGCAAATTCGGACGTCGTATTCCGTATCTTTTCATCGGTGCTACCATTGCCGTTGCAGTTATGAGCTTGCTTCCTAATGCAGGCTCTTTGGGCTTGGCTCTAAGCGCTGTTATGACTTTTGGTCTCATTATGCTCATGCTTCTCGACACATCGATTAACATGGCGATGCAACCTTTCAAGATGCTCGTTGGCGATATGGTAAACGAGGAGCAGAAGAAGAAGGCATACTCCATCCAATCGTTCCTCTGCAATGCGGGATCAGTAGCCGGCTACATCTTCCCATTCCTCTTTACTAAACTCGGAATAAGCAACATAGCAGCGCCTGGCGTTGTACCAGATTCTGTGATCTGGTCGTTCTACATCGGTGCCGCTATCCTCATACTTTGCGTTTTCTACACAACGGCTAAGGTGAAGGAATGGAACCCGAAAGAGTATGCCCAGTACAATCCTGTTACTGACGCGAAGGAAGACAGCGCAAACACCATCACACTCCTAAAAAATGCTCCAAAGGCTTTCTGGCAGGTGGGCCTTGTGCAGTTCTTCTGCTGGGCAGCTTTCATGTATATGTGGAGCTACGTAAACGGTGCTGTTTCCGAAACCGTTTGGGGTACGACAGACGCTACTTCGGAGGCTTATCAAGAAGCAGGTAACTGGGTTGGCGTTCTATATGCTGTTCAGGCCATTGGTGCCGTAGCATGGGCGGCAATTCTGCCGAACATCAAGAACACAAAGGTAGGATACTCACTCAGCCTCATCATCGGAGGTCTTGGATTCGCACTCATCCCTATGTTCTCAGCAGAACTTTGCGGTGGTATTGAAACAGCGAAATACGTGCAGTTCTTGCCATTTGTAATGATTGGTTGCGGATGGGCTGCAATGCTCGCAATGCCTTTCACCATGGTCACAAACGCACTTCAGGGCTACGGACACATGGGACAATATCTTGGACTTTTTAACGGCACAATATGCTTGCCTCAAATTCTAGCTGCTGTTGCTGGTGGTGGCATTCTCTCCTTTGTTGGCTCTTCACAGCCAAACATGATGATTGTGGCAGGCGCGCTACTCGTCTTGGGAGCAATTGCAGTCTTTGCTATTAAAGAAAAGTAATTGTAGCCCCACATAAGTAGAAATAAAATCGTAAATCCGGACTCCAATTTTGCTCGCCTGAGCACCTACGGAGCGTAAGAAATCGTTAAAAATATGGAATTATATTTCAATCTTGATTACAAAGTCTATAATGGTGAAGGCCTTGTCTTGAACTTTGAAGGCAAAGCTCTTCAGATGGAAACCTGCGACGGCTACCATTGGACTTATCTCCACACAATCAATTCACCTAAGCGCACCACATATAACTACTTCTATACAGTTGAGAAAGACGGTATTACGGAGCGAAAAGAGTGGGCAATGATTCCTCATACAGTAGTCATTAACACTCGCTGCGAGCGTTACAAGATTTACGACCGTTGGTCGCAGATCCCAGAAGACAGTTATCTCTACAGCAGTGCTTTCACAGAGTGTATTACCCCGCATTCATCTTTTCCTGTTGAAGAAAAAGAATACGGTCAGGTTGTCCGCATTAAGGTTCGCGCCCCACAGCTTCAGAAAGGACAGCGTCTTGCCATCCTCGGCGATGAGAGTTGTCTTGGAGAATGGAACATCTCGCTTGCAACTCCTATGAAGGAGACAGCTATAAACGAATGGACTATAGAACTTGACGAGACAAAGCTTAAGCGTCGCTACTTTGAGTTCAAGTTTGTAGCTTTCAGTGATGACAACCAGCGTTCTTATTTCTGGGAAGAAGGTCTCAACCGCAGCATAACTCTCCCAGAGATGACGCGTGGAGAACTTATAAGCTATGAACTGGATCAGGCATTCTTCGCTTTCCATAATATTCGTGTAGCAGGAACTCTTGTGCCAGTTTTCTCTCTTCGTTCTAAAGACAGCTTTGGCGTGGGAGACTTCGGCGATTTGAAGAAGATGATAGACTGGGTGTCACTTACAGGTCAGAAAGTGCTTCAGATTCTCCCTATCAACGATTCTACAATCACTCACACATGGACTGACTCTTATCCTTATTCCAGCATATCAATCTTTGCCCTTCATCCTCAGTATGCAAACCTCAAAGCTCTTCCTGAGATAAAGGATGAGGAGACTCGCAATCGTTTTGCAGCCCTTCAGGAAGAACTCAACGCTCTTCCGCAGATTGATTATGAACGAGTGAACGATGCTAAGAATGAATACCTCCACATTATTTATAATCAGGAGGGAGCTAAGGTCATGAAGACCGCTCAGTTCAAGCAGTTCTTTGAAGAAGAAAAGCATTGGCTTGTGCCTTACGCTCAGTATTCAACTCTCCGCGACAAGTTCGGAACAGCTGTTTATGCAGAATGGCCAGACCATAACCAGTGGGATGAAGCCGACCGTGATGCGTTAAGCAATTCCCGTACTAAGGCTTACAAGGAGGTTGCCTATTACTATTTCCTTCAGTTTATACTCCAGCAGCAGATGATGGAGGCTCACGAACAAGCTCGTGCAAAGAGTGTCGTCTTGAAAGGTGACATTCCTATCGGTGTAAACCGTTTCGGTTGTGATGCTTGGCAGGAACCTCGCTACTTCAACATGAACGGACAGGCAGGAGCTCCACCTGATGACTTCGCTGTTGACGGTCAGAACTGGGGATTTCCTACATACAATTGGGATGAAATGCTCAAGGATGACTGCCTTTGGTGGGTTCGTCGCTTCACAAACATGCAGAAATATTTCGATGCCTACCGCATTGACCATGTGCTCGGTTTCTTCCGTATATGGGAGATTCCTATGCCTGAAGCCAGCGGACTGAAAGGTCAGTTCTCCCCTGCCCTTCCTATGACTGTGGATGAGATTGAGTCTTACGGAATGCCTTTCTATGAGGAACTTTTCCTTGAAGATCATAAGCTGAAAGGACTTTACCATCCTATGATTTCTGGTCATCTGACTGATTTCTACGAATCTCTGCCTAACAATGAGAAGCGAGCTTATTGGAATCTTCGCTGTGATTTCTTCTATAAGCGCCATAACCAGTTCTGGTATGACGAGGCAATGAAGAAGATGCCAAAGCTTATTGATGCAACTCGTATGCTTGTCTGTGCAGAAGACCTCGGCATGGTGCCTGATTGTGTTCCATGGGTTATGAATGAGCTAAAAATACTTTCTCTTGAACTGCAGACTATGCCAAAGGATCCGAGCGTTCGTTTTGGAAAACTGAAGCGAAATCCATATCGTTCTGTCTGTACAATCTCTAGTCATGACATGGCTACCATGAGAATGTGGTGGGATGAAGATTATGACCGCACACAGACATACTATAACACAATGCTCCACCGCAACGACGAAGCTCCTCATCCACTTCCAGGCTGGCTAGCTAAGGATATGATCTATCGCCATCTTTCCTGCCCAAGTATGCTCTGCGTACTCAGTATCCAAGACCTTCTCGCTATTAGCGAAAAGCTGCGTCTTCCAGATGCAAATGCCGAGCGCATCAATATTCCGGCTAATCCAAAGCACTACTGGCGCTACCGCATGCACCTGAACATTGAGGATCTCATTGCTGAGACTGACTACAACGAAGAGCTTAAGTCCATGATTCAGGCGGCTGGAAGATAAAAAGCCCCCAGTGGTCGCGAAAATGTAGGGCGAACATTTGTGAGCCGAAAAATCCGCACGAAACGGCTCAGAAATCCTCGCCCTACAAAGAACCTGCAAAAAAGCGCAAATCTACAAAAAGCAACAATGAAAAAAGCTTTATTTATATTTTCTCTGAGCCTTATCGCCCTCATCGGTAAGGCGCAGACAGTGACATCGCCTAATGGCAATGTTTCGTTAACATTCTCTTTGGACAACTCCCGTCCTACCTACACACTTTCTTATAAGGACAAGACTGTCTGCAAGCCTTCGCACCTCGGTCTTGAACTTACCAAGGAAAAACATGCAAGCAAGGATTTCCGTGAGACTGACCTCATGGACGGTTTCAAGATTACAAGCACTGAGACAAGTACTTTCGACGAGACTTGGAAGCCTGTATGGGGTGAATGGAAAGAGATCCGCAACCATTACAACGAACTTCTCGTGAATCTCAACCAGCCTTCTTCAGAGCGCAACATAGCTATCCGTTTCCGCGTCTTTGATGATGGCATGGGCTTCCGCTACGAATTTCCAATGCAAGACTCTCTCAGCTACTTCATCATAAAGGAGGAAAAGTCTGAGTTTGCTATGACTGGCGACCACACAGCTTATTGGATTCCAGGCGATTACGACACTCAGGAGTTTGAAACAGTTATATCTAAAATGTCGGAAATCCGCGGTAAGTTTGACGAGGCTTGGACTGACAACTCTTCTCGCACACAGTTCTCAAAGACTGGTGTGCAGACTGCTCTCCAGCTCAAGACTGACGACGGCCTATACATTAATATACATGAGGCTGCTTGTATCAACTATCCAACGATGCATCTCAACCTTGACGACAAGAACATGGTCTTCACGTCTTGGCTCACTCCTGATGCTACGGGCATGAAAGGTTTCATCCAGACTCCTTTCAACACACCTTGGCGTACGGTAATCGTAAGCGATGATGCTCGCGACATCCTTACCTCAAACATCACGCTCAACCTAAACGAGCCTTGCGCCCTTGACGATACTTCATGGATTAAGCCTGTGAAATATTGCGGCGTTTGGTGGGAAATGATTGTTGGCAGAAAGCATTGGAGCTACACTTACCAGTTCCCATCTGTAAAGCTTGGTCAGACAGACTATAGCAAGGCAAAGCCTCACGGCATTCACGGTGCAACAAACGAGGAGGTGAAGCGCTACATCGACTTTGCTGCAGAGAACGGTCTTGACCAAGTTCTCGTAGAAGGTTGGAACGAAGGTTGGGAAGACTGGTTCGGCCATCAGAAGGACTTTGTCTTCGATTTCATCACTCCTTACCCAGACTTCGACATCAAAATGCTCAACGACTACGCTCACTCAAAGGGTGTCCGACTCATGATGCACCACGAGACTTCTGGTTCTATTCCTAACTATGAGCGCTGGATGGAAAAGGCTTACACGCTGATGAACAAGTATGGCTACAACTCTGTTAAAAGCGGTTATGTAGGCGATGTTCTTCCTCGCGGCGAACACCATTACTCTCAATCTTCAAACAACCATTATCTCTACGCAATAAAAGAGGCTGCAAAGCATCATATCATGGTTAATGCTCATGAAGCAACACGCCCAACAGGTATCTGCCGCACTTATCCAAACTGGATTGGCAATGAGTCTGCTCGCGGTACTGAGTACGAAGCTTTCGGCGGTTCTGAGCCTTACCACACTTGCATTCTTCCTTTCACTCGCTTGATTGGCGGTCCAATGGACTACACTCCTGGTATCTTCGAGACTCAGCTCAACACTTGGAGCGACAACACATCTTTCGTTCACACTACTCTTGTCGGTCAGCTTGCTCTCTATGTTACGATGTACAGCCCGCTGCAGATGGCAGCCGATCTTCCTGAGAACTACAAGAAGTTTGACGATGCCTTCCAGTTCATTCGCGATGTAGCTGTTGATTGGGACGACTCAAAATACCTTGAGGCAGAGCCAGCCAAGTATCTTACCGTAGCTCGTAAGGCAAAGGGAACTGACAACTGGTTCATTGGCGGAAAGTGCGATGCTGACGGACATACTACCGTCCTTAACTTCGATTTCCTTGACAAGGGTGCGAAGTATGAGGCTACAATCTACGAAGACGCAAAGGACGCTCACTACGAGAAGAATCCTAAGGCTTATAAGATCACAAAAAAAATCATCAAGAAAGGAACAAAGCTCACTATCAAGCAGGCTTCAGGCGGTGGCTTTGCAATCTCTGTAATCAAGAAAGGATAAGAATTTTGAGAATAAAAAAACCACGAATTAAGCGTTATCAAACACGTTTAATTCGTGGTAAAATGGATATATAAATTCTTACAAAAAGAATTAATCCTTCACTACATCTTCGTTGATTACAATATTTGTTCTGACGATCTCATTCTGCTGAACATATCCACGCTGAGTAGCCTTCTTAAGTTCGTCCATAAGCTTTGAGTAAGCATCATTGTAGTCCTTGCATTCGCTCTTCAGCTTATCAACAGCCTTTGAACGGTCTTTCTTAGCGTTCTCAAATTTCTCCATAGCCTTCTCAAGGTTAAGAGAGATTGGCTGAACAGAAGTAGAAAGTGTAGCCTTCAGACCGTGATCCTTCTCGTTAAGAATATTCACGATTGTCATAGGATCTGTCTTGTCATAGTCAAAACGAACAATCAGAGTCTTTGTCTTCTCCTTAATATCGAAGTCGTCATAGCCTTTGACGTTTTCCTTAAGGATTGACTTGATAAGCTTAGAGTGATCACCAAGTTTTGATTCAGGGTTACAAACAATCTGGATCTCCCAGATATCCTTTGCCATAGCTGTAGTTGCAACAAACATTGCCACAAGCAGCAAAACGAATTTAAAGTTTTTCATAATGTAATTATTGTTGATTAATGTTGGATTTCATACTTTCCACAGCGCAAAGTTAAACATTTTTTTCTTCTTGACAAGTATCTCGGCGAAAAAATGCTAATAAAACAATAAAATAACTATCAAAACATTGAAATGAATACCAAATCATTCATTCTTTCAATACTATTTTCCATGACTATAGTATCTGCTAGCGCACAAGATTTCCAAGAGTCAGACTATTCTGAGAAGGCTACAACTTTCTCACTTCTTGCTCCTGACGGATCCAAGCCAAAACTTCGCATCTATAAAGACGGCGAAGGAGGAAAACCTCTTAAGACTATAAGGATGAAGCATACAGGGAAAGACTCTTTTACTGCCATCATCAAGGGCGATCTTAAGGGGAAATTCTACACCTTCGATGTGGGCAAGGGCGAATGCCCGGGAGTCTTTGCAAAGGCTGTCGGAGTAAATGGAAAGCGAGCTGCTATCATCAATCTTGAACGCACAAACCCTGTCGGATGGGATAAGGACAACTTCATCTTTACTAAGAATCCTTGCGACCTCGTAATCTACGAGATGCATCATCGTGACTATTCAATTGATTCCTCCGCAGATATTAAGCATGGCGGCAAATATCTTGCTCTCACGCACTTCAAGGCAATAGACCATCTTCGTCAGCTTGGTGTCAATGCAGTCCATTTCCAGCCTTCGTTTGACTTCGCTTCTGTTGACGAAAGCCAACTTGATGTGCCACAGTTCAACTGGGGCTACGACCCTCTCAACTATAATGTTCCAGAAGGCTCCTACTCTACCAATCCTTACAAACCAGACGTTCGCATACGTGAATTCAAGGAAATGGTTCTCGCACTTCATGATGCAGGGATTCGCGTTATCATGGATGTAGTCTTAAATCACACCATGGATGTTGAGAACAGTAATTTCCATCGCACCTTCCCAGGCTACTTCTATCGCACAAAGCAGGATGGCACTCTCGCCAATGGCAGCGGTTGCGGTAATGAAACGGCTTCTGAGAAACCATATATGAGAAAGTACATGATTGAGTCTTTCAAATATTGGGCGAAGGAATATCACATTGATGGATTCCGTGTTGACCTTATGGGAATACACGACATTGAAACCATGAATCTCATTCAGAAAGCTGTTCGCGAGATTAATCCTTCTGCATTTATCTACGGCGAAGGTTGGGCGGCAGAGACACCGCAACTTCCGGAATCTCAACTTGCCATGAAGGTCAACACCCACAAGCTAGACGGCATTGCGGCTTTCTCTGACGAAATGCGTGACGCTCTCCGTGGTCCTTTCTCTGACGACAAGAAGACTGCTTTCCTCGGTGCTCTTCCTGGAAATGAAGAGAGCATCAAGTTCGGCATTGCTGGAGCTGTGAAGCATCCTCAGATTGATGTCACAAAAGTCAATTACACTCAGGCTTTCTGGGCAAAACAGCCTTCGCAGATGATAGCTTACGTCAGCTGCCATGACGACATGTGTCTTACTGACCGTCTTCGTGCCAGCATACCAAACATCACTCAGGAAGAACTTATCCGTCTCGACCTTCTCGCTCAGACAGCTGTCCTCACCTCTCAAGGCGTACCATTCCTCCTTGCAGGTGAAGAGATGCTACGTGATAAGAAAGGCGTTCACAACAGCTATAACTCTCCTGACGAAGTGAACCATCTTGACTGGAATAATCTCCGAAAGTATCCACAGGTCTTTGATTATTACAGTCGTCTCATAGCCCTTCGCAAGAATCATCCTGCTTTCCGTCTTGGCGATGCAGAACTTGTACGTAAGCATCTTGAATTTCTTTCCGCAGAAGATGGCATTGTGGCTTTCCATCTCAAGGACAATGCCGGTGGAGACGAATGGCAAGACATCATCGTTATCCTAAACTCTAATAAGAAGGACATTGATATTCAACTTCCTATCTCCTCTTTCACCATTGTGTGTAAAGACGGTATCATCGACGAACATGGTATTCAAACCATTCATGACAACAAGGTTACCGTTTCACCACAATCAGCAGTAATCTTGCATAACTAAAGGGAATTTCACATGAAATTTCATATTTCATTCTCGGTGGTAATTTATAGAACCCACCTCAAGACTTTAAAACAAATTATTCTATACTAACTAATGAAAAAACTTCTTTTTTTACTCTTAGCTCTAAACTTTATGCTAACAACAGCAAATTCAGCACCTAAAGGAAACAAACCTCTTCGCATTGATCCTACAAACTGGTATGTAGGCATGAAAAATCCAAAGCTCCAGCTTATGGTGTATGGCGAAGGCATAAAGAATGCTTCTGTCTCTATTGACAATCCTAATGTAAAGATAGAAGACGTAGTTCAGCTAGAATCGCCAAACTATCTTCTCGTTTATCTTGACATTGCCAATGCTCAGGCTGGCGACATCACTATAAACTTTAAGCTTGGCAAGAAAAGCATCAAGCAGACTTACCAGCTCAAAGAACGCGAAATGGCGGGCAAGGATCGCAAGGGCTTTACCAATGCCGACGTGCTCTACATGCTCATGCCAGACCGCTTTGCCTCTGCCACTCAAAACGCCGCTAACGCTAAGACAAAATCCGCAAAGAAAACCACTGTTGCCGAATCAAAAGCAGCAAAAACAGCCCCAGTGTTCGAAGCGTCAGCTTCGGATAAGCTCCGCATAATCAACCGCGAAAAGCCTTCTCTCCGTCATGGCGGCAACCTCGAAGGCATCCGTCAGCATCTGGACTACTTCACTGAGCTTGGCGTTACAGCCCTCTGGTTTACTCCTGTCCTTGAGAACAATTCTCCTGATGCTGGCGACCAGAGCACTTACCACGGCTACGCCACTACTGACTACTACCGCGTAGAGCCTTATTTCGGCACTAACGAACAGTATCGTCAGCTTTGCGATGAAGCTCACAAGAAAGGGCTGAAGATTGTGATGGACATGATTTTCAACCATTGCGGCTTTGATCACCCTTGGGTTTCTGACATGCCTTCAAAGGATTGGTTCAACACTCCTCTGTGGCTTTCTCCAGAAGCTCAAAACAAATCCATAAGTAATGAAGGGCAAGGATTTCCGAGCACAGAAGATGTAGGGCGAGGATTTCCGAGCCGTGAAAAGAACGAAGAAGGTCAAAGCGTAATGGCAACTCCTCCTACAAACGAAGAATATGTCCAAACAAACTATAAGCTTACTCCCGTACTTGACCCTTACGCATCAGACATTGATCTGAAGGAAACTACCGAAGGTTGGTTCGTGCCATCAATGCCTGACCTCAACCAGCGTAATCCTCATGTAATGCGCTATCTCATTCAGAACTCCTTCTGGTGGATTGAAACCGTTGGAATAGACGGCATCCGAATGGACACTTACCCTTATGCCTTCAAGGAAGGAATGGCGCAATGGATGAAGGAACTTCTTGCAGAATATCCTAACTATAACGTAGTGGGTGAGACTTGGGTTACAGAACCTGCTTACACAGCTGCATGGCAGAAGGATTTTGCACAAGCAAAACAAAATCAAGGACAAGGTAAAGATAGTCAAGCACTTACAAACTCAAATCTTCCTACTGTAATGGACTTTGCCTTCTACGAGAAGATTGGTGCGGCTACGAAGTATGAAGAGACTGACGCTTGGTGGAACGGTTTCAATAAGATTTACAACAATCTTGTCTATGACTATCTCTACCCTAACCCTTCATCCGTGATGGCTTTCATTGACAATCACGACACCGATCGTTTCCTCGGCGAAGGTCCTAAAGACACTCTTGCTCTCAAGCAGGCACTATCAGTTCTTCTCACTATAAAGCGAATCCCACAGCTCTATTATGGCACAGAGATTCTCATGAACGGCACGAAGAGAATTACCGACGGTTATGTCCGCTGTGATTTCCCTGGCGGATGGGAAGGCGACAAGAAGAACGCATTCACAGGTGAAGGGATGACACAGGCTGAGAAGTCTATGTTCCGATGGCTGTCAAAGCTTCTCCACTGGCGTCAAAACAACGATGTCATTGTAAAAGGAACACAGAAACAGTGGTGTCCTTTGGAAGGAGTCTATGTTATCCAGCGTGCTTATCAAGGAAAGAACGTACTCGTCATTCTCAATGGCACTAAAACTGAAGCTACATACCAGGCTAAGCGCTACCGCGAAGCTGTACCTTCAGGAACAGTTGCAAAGGACGTTACAACAGGACGTAGATATAATATCTCAGAAGACTTTAAGCTAAAACCACGCCAGAGTCTCATTCTGGAATATTAATCTCTCTTATACCATCATAACTCCAGCGGCAATGAGCAGCGCGTATAGCAGCATGTTCTTGCCGTTGCGAGCAAGTTGGCTGTTCAGTTCCGGACCTTGCCAGATAGCTTTCATCGTGTTGTAGATGCGCATGTGGAAAAGGAGATAGATAATCTGAAGATCAAACGCCATCGGATAGCCGTAGCGACTATAGCAGAAATAGCCCAGTCCGGCACAAATAAAGCCTATGGCAAGATAGAACCGAAGCATGTTACGACGACCAAGTATGTGAGAAAGTGTGTGCTTTCCCGTACGAAGGTCTTCGTCATGGTCGCGGAAGTTATTGATAACCAGCATACTGTCTATCTCAAAGCCACAAGCTACAGAAGCTATAAACACATACCAGTTGACGGTTCCCGTCAGAACATAGTAGGTCACGCAGACTGGCACTATTCCAAAGAATAATAAAACGAGCACATCACCTAAGGCACGCTTGGAGAAAAGGGTTGTATAGAGCAAGGAGAACACCATACACAAAGCACCAACAACAAGGAGTTTCAGCCAGTCGCCAAAAAGCATTATCGGGATTCCGATAAGAGCGGCAAGGATGTTCGTTCCAAGGATAACCTTGCGCATGAAAGGCATTGTCATCCATCCGTTCGTTGCCACACGAGCATTCCCCATACGAGCATCACTGTCGTGTCCGCTCTTGAAGTCGAAATAATCATTTATGTAGTTAGCATTTATCTGCATAATCTCGGCAAAGAGAAAGCAAAGCACGGCAGGAATAATCTGAAATTCCGACAATAAACCTACGCGATACATGTCTGCTCCGGCAAGAGCGATGGCAATTATAACAGGCACGGCAGCACCTGGCAAAGTCTCAAGTCGTGCCCCCTTTATGATGGCTTTCCATGAGTTCTGCCTGATTCGTGGACTTTTATCAATATCTATTACCATTGTCAAATCTTTTTATTGAAAAAACACTCCGCAAAGTTATGAAAATATAGTGTACTGCTACCACTTAACCCATTTTATTTTGTTAAAGATTGATAAATATTTGCAATATGTGTATAAAACCGCAAAAAGTTTTCCGTTTGAGAGATTTTTTCCATAACTTTGCAAAGATTTTTAGACAATAAATACCAACATATTATAATAAACAAGATGAACTTTTACATCTACAATACTCTTTCACGCCGCAAGGAAATCTTCAAACCTATTGCGGAGAATCATGTGGGAATGTACGTGTGCGGTCCGACGGTTTATGGCGATCCACACCTCGGACATGCTCGTCCTGCCATCACCTTCGACCTCCTTTTCCGTTATCTTCAGCACTTAGGCTATAAGGTGCGCTATGTTCGCAATATTACGGACGTTGGTCATTTGGAACACGACGCTGACGAAGGCGAAGACAAGATTGCAAAGAAGGCTAAGCTGGAGCAGCTCGAGCCTATGGAGATTGCACAGTATTACACTAACCGTTACCATCAGGCTATGGAGGCGCTCAACGTACTTCCGCCAAGCATAGAGCCACATGCTACGGGTCACATCATTGAGCAGATAAAGCTCGTTGAGGAAATCATGGCTAACGGCTATGCCTACGAGAGTCAAGGTTCGGTTTACTTTGACATAGAGAAATACAACAAAGACCATAAATATGGAAAGCTCTCTGGTCGCAATCTCGATGACGTGATAAACAATTCTCGTGAGCTTGACGGTGTTGGCGAGAAAAAGAATCAGGTGGATTTTGCACTGTGGAAGAAGGCACAGCCTGAGCACATCATGCGCTGGCCATCACCATGGAGCGACGGTTTCCCAGGATGGCACTGCGAATGTACTGCTATGGGTCGTAAGTACCTCGGAAACCACTTCGACATTCACGGTGGCGGCATGGACCTCGTCTTCCCTCACCATGAGTGTGAAATAGCACAAGCCACAGCATCTCAGGGAGATGACATGGTAAAGTACTGGATGCACAACAATATGCTTACCATCAACGGACAGAAGATGGGTAAGTCGCTCGGCAACTTCATCACGCTCAATCAGTTCTTCACTGGTGAGCACGAGCTTCTTACGCAGCCTTATTCGCCAATGGTTATCCGCTTCTTCATTCTTTCTGCTCACTACCGTAGCCCAGTAGATTTCTCTGATGAAGCTCTTCAGGCTAGTCAGAAGGGTCTGGACCGTCTGCTTACAGCCATTGCTGACATCGAACGCATTCAGACTGCTAAGGCTACAGACGATGCCACAAAGAAAGTTGTATCTGAACTGAAGCAGAAATGCTACGACGCTATGAACGACGACATGCAGAGCCAGATTGTTATCTCTAACCTCTTCGATGCTTGTCGCGTTATCAATTCTTTGGTTGACCACAAGGGAACTATCTCTGAAGCCGACCTTGCAGAACTCAAGGAAACCATGAATCTCTTCACTTTCGACATTCTTGGTCTGAAGAATGAAGCTTCTGGCGGAAATAAAGCTCGTGAAGAAGCCTTCGGAAAGGTTGTTGACATGGTGCTTGAGCTCCGCGCTAAGGCTAAGGCTAACAAGGATTGGGCCACATCCGACCTTATCCGCGACCAGCTCGCTGCACTCGGTTTCCAGGTAAAGGACACTAAGGACGGAGCTGTTTGGAAACTTTAAGAGGCCCCCACCTAACCTCCCCTTGTGGGCGTAATTATATTAATGATAACTGAACTTTCCCACCTTTGAAAAACGGGCTGAAAGCCCAGTAAGCACCTAGCCCAATGGCAAAGCGATAGCGACGCCTTGGGTTTTGGTTATGGGTGTTTACCATCGCCCTGAAAGGGCAAAAGCCTTATTGGTTGTTAGGAATGCTTTTGCCTTTTCAAGGCGAATGTACTACCAACATCCTAAAACCCAAGGCGTTGCCTTGGGCTATGAGCAGGTTAGCCTTTCAGGCTGCCCTTATCAAAAGGGGTGGGAAATTTCAGTTACTTAACTACCGGTATCTGTATAACCTGCTCTACTCCTTTATCGTCATAAACGAAGATAACGGCGTGCATATTCTCCAGTTTCCAAGTGGAGTCTAAGTTTGTCATCCAAGTGAAGTTCTGTTCGTCTTCACCATACACCACCTCTTCGCCCCAAGGGCCGTTTACGGGAGCGCGGAAAACATGCTGGTGAACATAGTTGTTATTGTAGCTTCCGTCAGGCATTCTCTGCAGAGCAACTATTTCGTCTTCAGTGAGCAAAGCCTGGATTTTCGCCTTACGACC